>CAZQDE010000039.1:0-3630 GCA_964591485.1 uncultured Anaerolineaceae bacterium
GGCTCGATCACAATGGCGGGCGTGGCCTCGGTCAGGGGTGATCGGGTGGGGGTGATGTCCGATGGGCTGGGAAGCGAGTCCGTCAGCTCGCCCGGGGATGCGGAGATGGGTGTTGGCAAGGATGTCGGGTTGGGACCAGGCTGAGCGGCCACACAGCCAGCGAGGGTCGCGGCTATGGCCAGCGACAGGGAAAGTGCCAGCCGGGGCTGGCGGATACGCCGGTGTCGCGATGCGGAGCGCCGCTTCTCAGTCTCCATCGCTTCCATTCATGCAGGATCGTGCAGCCTGTGCGCCTAAACCAGGCTTGACCATACCTCCAGGCATTTTCCCTCCATGGCCGGCGGGCTCTGCCAGCAGAGCCTGCTACACCTCTGGGGGAATCATGCGCCCGTGGTCGCGGTGCGAAGACCGATGGCGGTCAGGAAGAGGCAAAGCAGGCCGTAGGCCATCGCCGCGTTGCGGTCGCCCCGGCCCTTCGTGAACACATGGTACGCCGGGAGGGCCGATATGCTGATTGCGCCGTAGAGAATATGTACCCCTAGCCGGCCGGGGCGGGTGCCGCCAATCCAAAGGATGGCCCCCAGCGCAGCCTGGGTGAGCACCAGCAGCTCACCTATGGCCAGGATGCCCCAGTAGTTGCCGCTGATTCCCTGCTTGCGGAAATGGAGAATGACGCCCCAGGTGCCGGCGATCAGCATGAAGAGCATCACCGTGTTGGCCAGGTTGGCGTGGATGAAAGTCAGGCTCACTTGCCGGTCTCCCTCTGATTGCAGCTTAGGATAACCCGTAAATGGGCCGGAACTTCTGCTCGAGGTAGCGCAGATAGGGCTCCGCCTCGAGTCCTTTGCCAACCGTGCGCTCGAGCAGCTCCAGGGGCTCAAACTTGGCCCCGAAGCGATGCACGTGCTCGCGTAGCCAGCCCAGCAAGTCATGGAAGTCGCTGGCCTCGATCTTGGCATCCAGATCGGGTATATCGGCGCAAATACGTTCCCACAACTGCGCCGCGATCAAGTTCCCAAGGGCATAGGTGGGAAAATAGCCGATCATCCCGCCCGACCAGTGCACATCCTGCAGCACGCCCTTGGCGTCATCCGGTGGCGTCAATCCCAGATAGGCCTCGAATTTCTGGTTCCAGGCATCCGGAAGATCCTTCGCTTCGAGCGAGCCCTCCATCATGGCGATCTCTAACTCGAAACGAAGCATGATATGCAGATTGTAGGTGGCCTCATCGGCGTCGACGCGGATGAAGCTGCGCTCGACCTTGTTGATGGCGGCGTAGAAGGTCTCGAGGTCCACATCCCCGAGTTGCGAAGGGAAAAAGGCTTTGAGGCGCGGCAGGAAGGCCCTCCAGAACGGCTTACCGCGGCCGACGAGGTTCTCCCACATGCGGGATTGGGATTCGTGGACCGCCAAAGAAGCACCCTCGCCGAGGGGTGTCCGTTCGTAGCGGGGATCAACCCCCTGTTCGTAAAGGGCATGCCCGGCCTCGTGCATGCTTCCGAATAGCGCCGTGCTCAGGAAGTCGGGGCTGAAGCGCGTGGTGATGCGAACATCGCCGGTGCCGAATCCGGTTGTGAAAGGATGGACCGACTTATCCTGCCTGCCGCGCTCGAAATCGTAACCGAAGGCCTTGATGACCTCGACGCCGAAATCCCATTGCTTCTGCTCATCGAAGGGCTGCCTGAGAATGCTGTCATCGACGGGCTTGCCCTCCTCGATTATGGCGCGGACCAGTTCGACTTGCCTAGGACGCAACGCATCGAAGACGGCAACCACTTCGGCAGTCTTCATGCCGGGTTCGAAATCGTCGATCAGAGGATCATACACATGGTCATAGGGCGCGAAGAACTCGGCGTAGGCGCGGCGCAGGTCGAGGATCTCTTCCAGGTGGGGTTGAAAGCGGGAGAAATCGGCCTCGGCGCGTGCCTGCTCCCAATCCTGATGGGCCATGGCGGTGATGCGCGAGAAATCCGCGACCCATTGGTTCGGCACCTTGGTTTTCTTGAGGAAATCGCGCTCGGTCTTGCGGACCAGTCGAGCCTCGTCCGAATCGGGGTCGAGGGCCGCCGTTTCCTCCTTGGCCTTTTGCAGCGCCTCGGCCATCTCGTCGCTCACGAAGCGTTCGTGGCTCAGGCGGCTCAAGGTGGAAAGCTGTTGGGCGCGGGCGGCTGCACCCCCCGGCGGCATGTAGGTTTGCTGGTCCCAGCCCAGGACCGCAATCGCGGCCTGGATGTCCGCAATTTCTCCCAGTAGGGTTCGGAGTCGTTCGAGATGTTCTCCCATAGGGTCTTATCCTCCAACTTGGATTCAGGCCACCCGCCAGCGAAGGGGCTCGCCCTTCAGGGCTGCGAGAACCTCCTCGGCGATATCGAGGGCGACGCGGGCCTGAGCCTCGTGCGTCTGACCGGCGATGTGGGGGGTGGCGATGATCCGCGGGTTCTGCAGGAGCGCAGATATGGCAGGCGGTTCCGTGGAGAAGACGTCAAGCGCCGCGCCCGCGAGCCGACCACTTTCCAGGGCCTGCAGTAAGGCAGACTCGTCAATGATACCACCTCGGGCGGTTGATATCAGACGGGCTCCGGGTTTCATGCGCTGGAAGGCCGCCTCATTCATGAGACCGCGGGTCTCCTCGGCGAGTGGGGCGTGAAGGCTCAGGTAATCCGATTGCTCGAGGAGCGTCTCCCAGGAGACTGGCATGGCGCCGCGTGACCGTATCTCGGACTCGCCCAAGTAGGGGTCATGGGCCAGGACGGCCATGCCCAGCACTCGCGCACGTACTCCCAACGCAGTGCCGATGCGGCCGAAGCCAAGTATTCCGAGGACCTTGCCATGCAGTTCGCTACCCACAAAGTCTGCTTTCTTCCAGGCCCCGCTGCGCAGGCTCTCGTGGGCGCTCGGGAGATTGCGCGCCAGCGCCAGCATCAAGGCCAGGGCGTATTCAGCAACGGCGAGGGTGCTTGCCTCGGGCGCGTGGACGACCAGCACGCCCAGCTCGCGCGCCGCAGCCAGATCGATATTATCCACGCCCACGCCTGCCCGGCCCACGACCCGCAGGCGCGGACCTCCGGAGCGCAGAAATCCGGCGTCCACGCGGGTCCGGCTACGGACGATCACGGCGTCCACGGAGCCGAGGCATTCGGCGGGTGTGCCCTCCACCGGTTCGGCCTCCTTGGCAAGCCGCTCGCGCCCTTCAGGAGCGATCGCATCGGCGAGCCAGATGCGCCAGGCACCGGCCATTAGAGCCACCGTTGGGGTGGAGGCCCCATTGTACTTGTGGCGCCTGATGTTTGCGCAGGCCGCGATCTAGCGGCTGGCATAGGCCGTCTCCAGGGCGCTCAGCGCCCGCAGGCAAGCATCGTCATCGGGATTGGGCTCGTAGGCGGTGCCAAACCAGGCGTCTATGATTTCGGCCGCGATGGCCTCAAGCTTCGAGAGCAGGTTGTCTGTGAGGGTGGTCTTCTCATCGACGCCAATTGCTAGGACCATGCTGCCTCCCTATCAGGTACGGGCCGTGGTTCGGCCGGCCATCTGCATCAGATTGTACTCAAGCCAGGCGCGGAAGGCTGCTTGGAGCGATGCGGGATTATGGGATAATAAGAGCCGTTCGGCGAGGAGGGTCAGGCGTGACAA
>CAZQDE010000039.1:3730-15556 GCA_964591485.1 uncultured Anaerolineaceae bacterium
ATGCGGGATTATGGGATAATAAGAGCCGTTCGGCGAGGAGGGTCAGGCGTGACAATCGAGACACTTTGCGTCCTCGGCCTGGGATACATAGGCTTGCCCACTGCGAGCACCTTCGCCACCCATGGGCTCAAGGTGGTGGGTGTGGATGTCAACCAGCGGGTAGTGGACATCCTGCGCAATGGCGAGGTTCATCTGCATGAGCCCGGATTGAGGACGCTGGTGCAGGCGGCCTTTGGCTCGGGCAATCTCAGGGTCAGCGAGACGCCGGAGCCAGCGGATGCCTTCATCATCGCCGTTCCCACACCGATCACCGAGGACAAACGGGCGGATTTGCGCTATGTGCGGGAGGCGGCGGAGTCGATCGTGCCTCATCTTCGCCCTGGCAACTTGGTGGTGCTTGAGTCGACTTCTCCTCCCGGCACTACGGCGAACTTCCTGGCTCCCATTCTGAGTGACTCGGGTTTGCGGGCTGGCGAGGATTTCCATCTGGCCTACTCGCCCGAGCGAGTCCTGCCGGGCAGGATTCTCCAGGAACTGCTGGAGAACGCGAGGGTGATCGGCGGCCTGACGCCCGAATCGGCCCGCGCCGGCCGCGACCTCTATGCCATCTTCGTGCGGGGCGAGATCCACCTGACGGATGCCACAACGGCCGAGATGGTCAAGCTGATGGAGAACACCTACCGGGATGTGAACATAGCCCTGGCGAATGAATTCGCCCGGCTGGGTGAGCATTTCGGCGTAGACATCTGGCGGACCATCGAGTTGGCGAACCTACATCCCAGAGTGAGCATCCTGCGCCCGGGGCCGGGGGTTGGGGGGCATTGCATCAGCGTCGACCCCTGGTTCCTGGTGGAAGCGGCGGGGCATCGGGCCGCGCTCATCCGCCAGGCGCGGCAGGTGAATGATTCGCAACCCGCCTACGTCGTCGAGCGGCTCGCGGCCGCGCTAGGCGGCTTGGCCGGGCGGGAGATCGCGGCCCTGGGCCTGGCGTACAAAGCGGATGTGGACGATTTGCGGGAGAGCCCGGCGATTGAAGTGGTCAGACACCTCGTGGATCAAGGCGCCCGCGTGCGGACCTTTGAGCCCTATTCGCCTGCCGCCGAAGTGCCCGGGGCGCATTTGGCCGCGAGCCTGGAAGAAGCCTTGCAAGGGGCCGAAGCGGTGCTGCTGCTGGTGGACCATCAGGACTTCCGCTCGCTGGACCCCGCGTGGGCGGCCGGTCTTATGAAGGGCGGCACGGCGCTCGATACTCGCGGCGTGTGGAGCGAGGAGGCATGGGGAGCATCCGGCTTCAGGCTGCTGACTCTCGGCGCGGGATCGCAGGAGACTTGAGGCGCGCATGAAAGTTTTGACGATCTTCGGGACGCGGCCCGAGGCAGTGAAGCTCGCGCCGGTGATCCAGCAATTGGAGCAGGCGCCGGGGGTCGAGTCGCTGGTATGCGTGACCGCGCAGCACCGCGAGATGCTCGACCAAGTGCTGCGGATATTCGAGATCATCCCCGAGATCGACCTGGATCTCATGCGCGAGGATCAATCCCTGGCTGAACTAAGCGCGGCGGTTTTCTCAGGGTTGGACATGGTATTCCGCGAGATTCGCCCGGATTGGGTGCTCATTCAGGGCGATACGACGACGGTGATGGCGGCGGGGCTGCTGGCATACTTTCACCGCATCCGTGTGGGTCATGTGGAGGCGGGCCTGCGGACGGGCGATAAGTGGCAGCCATTCCCGGAGGAGGTTAATCGCCGGGTTGCGGGGGTGGTGGCCGATTTGCATTTCGCTCCCACAGAATGGGCCCGGCAGAACTTGCTGCGCGAAGGCGTACCCGAGGCGCAGATCAGGGTGACCGGCAATACGGTAATCGATGCCTTGCGGCAGATTGCCGCCCGTCCCTATCAGCCGCACGAGGGCCGGCTGGCCGAGATCCCATCCGAAAAGCGAGTCATTCTGGTCACGGCGCACCGCCGCGAGAATTTCGGTGCGCCGCTCGAACGCATCTTCGCGGCCCTGCGGCGTTTGGCAGAGCGCTATGAAGGGGAGGTGGTGTTGATCTACCCGGTGCATCTGAACCCCCACGTGCGGCGCCCGGCGCAGGCGCTGCTGGGGGACGTGCCGAACTTGATTCTAGCCGAGCCGCTGGACTACCTTCCGATGGTTTACTGGATGCGGCGCGCCCATCTCATCCTCACCGATTCCGGAGGGCTGCAAGAGGAGGCGCCCGCGCTCGGAACGCCGGTGCTGGTTCTGCGAGAGGTGACCGAGCGGCCAGAGGCGATCGAGGCTGGCACCGCCCGCCTGGTTGGCACAGACACCGAGCGCATCTACGCCGAAGCCTGCCGATTAATGGATGACCCCGCTGCCCATGAAGCCATGGCGAAGGCGGTGAACCCATTTGGCGACGGTCACGCAGCCGAGCGCATCGTGCAAGCCCTGATGGCGGAGCCATAGCGGTTGGCGGAGGGGTGTGGTGGCGGGATGTGCGCAACTCTCGGCGTCGCCGTGGAAAGCCTGCCCTGGAGCCGGTCGAGGTTGAGCAAGCTCCTTTCAGGCAGATAGGATGACGAACCCCCAGATGTCATCAAACCCAAAATATCGGCTGTGCATGATCCCTCGCTCCGAGAGCGTCGGGGGCATGTCTGCCTTCTATGCCAAGATGGCCCGGGTGCTGCCGCACTATGGCGTGCATGTTGTCGAGGATCTGGATGCCCCCGGGCTGGACGGCGTGCTGGTGATCGGAGGGACGCGCCAAGTCGCCGCTCTCTGGCGGGCACGCCGCAGGGGAATCCCCGTCGTTCAGCGCTTGGATGGCATGAATTGGATTCACCGGCGTCGGCGAACCGGCGTGAGACACTACCTGCGCGCCGAGCGGGCCAATGCACTTCTGGCATTCATCCGGGCCCGGTTGGCCACGCATGTAGTCTACCAAAGCCGCTTCGCAAAGCGATGGTGGGAACGGGTGTATGGGCGCACGCGGGTCCCGAGTTCGGTGGTGCATAACGGCGTGGATCTGGATCGCTACTCACCGCGCGGGCCCGGCGAACGGCCTGCGGACCGTTGGCGGTTGCTGGTGGTTGAGGGGAGACTTGGCGGTGGCTACGAGGTGGGCCTCGAGCATGCCCTCGGAGTGGCAGAAGGGCTTGAGGGTCAACTCCATAGACCCATTGAGTTGATGGTGGCGGGTGAGACGCCCGCGTGGGTGCGCCAGCAAGTGATGAGACGGGCGCGGGTGCCAATTCACTGGGCGGGAGCCGTGCCAGCGGATGAGATTCCCGCGCTGGACCGGTCGGCGCATCTGCTCTTTGCCGCCGATGTCAACCCGGCTTGCCCCAACACGGTCATCGAAGCGCTGGCCTGCGGGTTGCCCGTAGGGGCTTTCGACACTGGGGCTATCCCCGAATTGGTGGACGAGGAGAGCGGTGCGGTGGTCGCCTACGGGGGAGACCCCTGGAAGCTGGATCCGCCAGACATCCCGGCGCTCGTGGCCGCGATGACGGGTGTCCTGGAAGAGCTGGGTCGTTACCAGGTGGGCGCCCGCCGCCGGGCAGAGGCGTCCTTCGGCTTGGAGCGTATGGTCGAGGGCTATCTTGCTTGTCTGGGTTGGGAGAGGTGAGTATGCGAGTGTCCGCTGGAGCGGAGGAGGGAGTCCCTCTCTTCGCGGGCAGGCTTGGCCTGCAACAGCGTGTCCTACCTGCCTATCGGGCGGCCTTCTTCGAGTCGCTGGCGACAGCGTGCCGCGAGGGGTTCAGCCTGTTTGCAGGCTACCCCATGCCGGGAGAGGCCATCCGCTCGGCCGATTCCCTGGCCGCGGGATTATGGGTTCGAGCCAGGAATATCCATTTCTTCCGGGGACCATACTATCTCTGCTGGCAGCGCGGCCTCCTGGGCTGGCTTCGGGATTGGGATCCGGATGCGCTGATCCTGGAGGCGAACCCCCGCTACCTGTCGAATTGGCTCGCCCTGAACTGGATGAAAGCCCGAGGTAGGCCTGTGCTTGGCTGGGCGCTGGGCGCGCCGCCCGTGCAGGGCCCCTTGCGACGAGTGCGAGAAGCCCTGCGGCGAAGATACTTGCAGGGGTTCGACGCTTTGATTGCCTACAGTCAGCAGGGGAAGCGTCAATATCAGGCACTCGGGTTCCCGGAAGAACGGATCTTCGTCGCCTATAACGCGGCCCGGATGCCTCCTACCTCGCTGCCCCAAAGGGAGCCTTTGCGGGATCGCGCCCTCAGGCTATTGTTTGTGGGCCGGCTCCAGCGGCGCAAACGCCTGGATTTGCTCTTCGAAGCTGCTTCACGCGTCGAGCCGGGCCCGGAAATTGCCGTGGTTGGTGAGGGGCCGGCTGGGGACGAACTCAGGCGCCTGGCGGCCCGCATCTACCCTGGGGCGGCCTTCGTGGGCGCGCAGTATGGGAGTGAACTGGAGGCCTTGTACCACTGGGCTGACCTGTTCGTCTTGCCCGGAACGGGAGGGCTTGCGATTCAAGAGGCCCTTTGCCATGGGCTTCCCGTGATTGTGGCGGAGGGTGATGGCACTCAGGAAGATCTGGTGGGTTTCGAGAACGGCTGGCTGGTTCCCCCAGGGGATGATCAGGCGCTCAAGCGCGCGCTGGAAGAAGCCTTGGCGGATCCAGAGCGGCTGCGGGAGATGGGCGCTCGATCCTATCAGGCCGCCCAGGAGCACTTCAACATCGAGGCCATGACGCAAGTCTTTGTGAAGGCGCTGCAGGCTGTGAGCGGAGAGGGTTGATGCGCATCGCCTTTGTGGCGGATATCCGCAGTCCGATTGCGAGGGGGTGGATCGAGCCTTTCATCGAGGCGGGCCATGCTGTGCACATCATCTCGACCTTCCCTGGCGAGCCGCTGGAAGGCCTGGCCTCCTTTACGGAGATCCCCGTGGCCTTCGCAGGGGCTGGCCGGGGCGCGGCGAGTGGATCGCGCGCGCCAGGCGGCGCCCGGGCGATCGGCCTGCGCAGCGCGCTGAGACACTGGCTGGGACCGTTAACCCTGCCGGGTGCCCGCAGGCGTCTGCTCCAACATCTCTCGCGCCTCGATCTTGACCTCTTGCATGCGCTGAGGATCCCTTTCGAGGGAATGCTGGCCGCGGCGGTCGCGGGGCGCGTGCCGCTGGTGCTTTCGGTTTGGGGCAATGATTTCACGCTGCATGCGGTGTCCTCCCCCGGCATGGCGGCGCTCACGCGCCAGGCGCTCAAGCGGGCCGATGCCTTGTGCGCGGATTGCGCCCGCGACCTCCGCCTTGCCAGACTGTGGGGTCTCCCTGAAACCAGTCCGACGCTCGTTTTGCCCGGCGGCGGCGGCGTTGACCGGGCCATCTTCCGGCCGGAGGCGCCAAGCGGTTGGGCGCCGGGCGCGCGCGTGCGGGCGATCCTGGGTGACCTGCCGCCGGATGCGCCCGTTGTGATCAACCCGCGAGGCTTCCGGGGCTACGTGCGCAACGATACTTTCTTTCGAGCGGTTCCGATGATCCTCCAGGCCGTGCCTGAAACCCATTTCCTGTGTGTCGGTATGCAAGGGGAGGCGCAGGCGGAGCGCTGGCTGCCCCGCATACCCACTCCAGAGCAGCTTCATCTGCTCCCTCAGTTGAAGCGGGAAGAATTGGCGGATCTCTATCGGCGCGCCCAGGTCGCCGTCTCGCCGAGCGAGCACGATGGCACGCCGAACACATTCCTGGAAGCGATCGCGTGCGGATGCTTCCCGGTGGTGGGCGACCTTGAATCGCTGCGTGAGTGGGTGAAGCACGGCGTGAACGGGGCCTTGATCGACCCCGGCGACCCGCGCGAGCTGGCAATGGCCGTGATTCTCGGCCTGCAAGATGGGGAGCTGCGCAGGCGAGCGGCGGAGATGAATCAGGCCCAAATCGAGTCGCGCGCCGAGCGAAGATGGACATTCGAGCAGGCCCAGGCGTTCTATGCTCGGGTCCTGGGCTTCGCAGGCAAAGGGTCTTAGATCATGCGTATCGCGTGGATGGGACAGGGGGGCGGATATGGTGAGTGAGCCCTCGCCGCGGGTTTGGCTGGAATCCATCTCCTGGGACCGGCAGGCGGCGCTCCTGCATCACGTCGAGCCGGCTGGTGTGCGCTGGGCGACGCGGCACCGCCAAGTTCTGCGTGCGGATCCGGAGGGGCCTTGGGAGATCGCCGCCGTCTTTCCCTTCGCGGCCCCGCGCGATTTCTTCGGCTTCAGCCGGCCGACGGCACGGGCGATGCGGGCTGATAAAGCCAATATATATGTGAATCGCCAGGGACGTGTGCTCGGGGTTCGCGCCGGGATAGTATACCGGCTGGGGCAGGAGGCCGGGCTGGAGCCGCTCTTCTCCATTCAGGGGGATAGCGTGCTGCATGGGGGCATTTGTGAGGATCGGAATGGATGGGTCTTCCTGGGCGAGTATTTCATGAACCCGGCACGCGGGCCGGTGCGCATCTGGCGCATTGCGCCAGATATGGACTCATACGAGATCGCCCATGAGTTCGGCCCAGGTGAGGTGCGGCATATCCACGGGATTTATCGCGACCCGTATGACGAGGAGGCTCTCTGGGCTACGGTGGGGGATTATGAGGGCGAATGTTATCTCTACCGCAGCCAGGATGGGTTTCGAACGCTGGAGCGCTTCGGCGACGGCAGCCAGCGCTACCGCGCCGTCCGCCTTTATTTCACGCCCGATGCGGTGACTTGGCTGACGGATTCGCAGATGGAGCAGAACCATGCCTGCCGCATGCGGCGGTCAAATGGGAACCTTGAAATTGGCCAACCCCTGGAAGCACCGACCTGGTATGGCGCCACAACTCGCGAGGGCCTGCATCTGGCCTTCACCACCGTGGAGCCGGGACCCGCAGTGCGGCGGAACAGCGCCGCCATCCTCGGGAGCTGGGATGGCTTTCAATGGCAAGAAATCCATAGTTTCAAGAAGGATGCCTGGCGGCCAATGAAGCTTTTCAAGTATGGGGTCATTAGCTGCCCCTCAGGTGAACTCTCGGCGCGGTCCTTCCCGATCAGCGGAGAGGGACTACGCGGCCTGGATGGCGTGAGTGCCACCCTGCATCTCTCCTGGGAGGCGCGATGATCCACCGTTTCGCCGGGTGGCTTCTGGAGGCGGCCGCACGCATGCTGGAGGATTCCATCCCGGAGGAGAGGCTGAGATCTTTCCTGATCTCCGATGTAGGCAGGCTCCTGGACCAAGCGGGCGGGCAAGCCGATGCAGCATGGCCAACCTGGGCGGATGATCTACGGATGGCGGAGCGATTGCTATCGGAGGCAGGCCTATGGCAGGCGAGGGAGGGGCTTCCCGAAGTGACTGGAAGCTGGCCGCGACAGGAAGGGATGGATCTCGAACGCTGGCTGGAAGGCATGCGAAATACCCGTCTGATCGAAGCGGGGTGTGTGCCGCGCGGAACCGCCGCGGCGCTGGCGAGGCTCCTTGGCGGGGAAGGCCCCCCGGACGCCAGGAAGGCGATGCAGGAACGCTGGCTGCCGGCCCTGCTGCGGCATGTGGAGCTGAAGCGGAGAGAGGCATTGCGCTTGCGGCCCAGTGGCACCCCGCTCGAGACATGGATGGAGCGGGATGAGACCGCCATCCTGTTTGTGCGGGCGGCCAAAACCTGGGGCGACCTGCGCTACCTGAACGCGGCAATGAAGCTCAATGATTGGGGATATGCGGTCCACCGCAGAGCGGTTCCCGTGCAACTGCGCGCCCGTTACCTACTGGCCCTGGCGGAGCAGGAAGCGCTGATCGAGGCTTGGGAGCTATGATGCGCGTGGTGCTCTTTTCGCCGACCGGCAAAAGCCTGTATGCCCGCATGGTCTTGCACCTGCTGGCTCAGGAACCAGGTGTCGAGGTCGCTGGAGTCGTCATCCGAGGCATCTGGTCATGGCGGCGGTTGCGCGGCGACCTGCGCCGGGATGGGCCGCGCCTGATGCGCAAGATCTACGCCAAGCTTGTGCTTGGGGAGCGGGCCTATGCTCCACAGGATACCGACAGCCTCGTGTGGCATTTGCGGGAAGCGGGGTTGGAGGGCCAGTCTCTCAAACGGATCTGCCGCGCCAGGGGCATCGCGTGCATCTCTGTGCGGGATCTCAACAGCGCCAAGGTGGAGACATTTCTGAAGGCTCGCGAAACCGATCTTGTGGTCTTCACGGGAGGCGGCCTAATTCGGAGAAAGATCCTGGCGTTGCCCAGGCTGGGCGTGATGAACTGCCATGCGGGCATTCTGCCCCGCTATCGCGGGATGGATGTGGTCGAGTGGGCCATCCTGGAGGCGCAAGCCGAGCCAGAGACGGGCCTGACTCTCCACTTCATGGATCCGGGGGTGGATACAGGGCCGATCCTGTTACGGGAGCCGGTGCGCCCGAGGGCGGGGGAGGATCTGGCACGGCTCCGGACCCGGATGGAGGGGCGCATGCCCTTCCTGGTGTTGGAGGGCGTGCGTGGGCTCAAGGATGGCCGCCTCCAGCCCATCATGCAGGAACCCGAGGATGGGCGTCAGTACTTCGTGATCCACCCGCGGCTCCGCTGCGCCGCCGAGCGTCGCCTTGCAGCAATCCTGGGGTCTTAGATGCGGAGAGACCAGCTGTTCATCTTGGGACGAGGGGCTGGGTGCTATAATCGCGCAGGCATTCCAGATGAGCATGGAAACGCGGATTTGACAGGATAGACGTGGCATGAAACAGGTCGTGCAAGATGTGCGATCGGGGGAGACGCACCTGCTCGAGGTGCCGGTGCCGGCTGTGCGGCCGAAGAGTGCGCTGATCCGCACAGCGGCTTCGGTGGTCTCCGTGGGCACCGAGCGCGCCGTGGTCGAGTTTGCGGGCAAGAGTATGCTCGCCAAGGCGCAGGCCCGGCCGGATCTGGTGCGGCAGGTGCTGGACAAGGCCTGGCGGGAGGGCTGGCTCACCACCTATGAGGCGGTCCGCAACCGTCTCGACCAACCTCTACCGCTGGGCTATGCCTCCGCCGGAACGGTCGAAGCTGTAGGACCGGGGCTGGAGGGTTTCAGGCGGGGGGATCGCGTGGCCTGCGCGGGTGGCGGCTTCGCCGTGCATGCCGAATACGCAGTTGTGCCTCATAACCTGCTGGCCCATCTGCCACCGGAGGTGGATTTCGAATCGGCCGCCTTCGCGACGCTGGGTGCCATCGCTCTGCACGGCTTCCGGCTGGGCGAAGTCGGGGTGCGCGACCGGGTGGCGATCATCGGCCTGGGGCTCCTGGGGATGCTAGCGGCGATGATTGCCCGGGCGGCAGGTTGCGCCGTCATGGGCGTGGATGTCGATCCAGCGCGTGTGTCGCTGGCGCGGGAATTGGATTTCGAGGCTGTGTTGCGTCAAGAAGCAGAGGACGCAGGAGCAGCCCTCACTGGCGGCCGGGGCTTCGATCTGGTGCAAATCTGCGCTGACACACCCTCGGACGATACAGTCGAACTCGCAGGCGCCATTGCCCGGGACCGGGGAACGGTGATCTCGACCGGGGTCGTGGGGACGCGGCTGCCGCGCAAGCCCTATTACGAAAAGGAACTGCGCTTCCTGATTTCGCGTTCCTATGGGCCGGGACGGTACGATCCAGCCTATGAGCGCAGGGGTGTCGATTACCCCTATGGCTATGTGCGTTGGACGGAAGGCCGGAACATACAGGCCTTCCTGGAACTGCTGGCATCCAAGGCCGTGGATGTGACCCCGCTGATCACGCATCGCTTCCCCATCGAGCAGGCGGAGGAGGCCTACAAGCAGATCCTGCAGGGCGAAGAGCCCTTCCTGGGCGTTCTCCTGACCTATCCTAGCGGAGAAAGCCAGCCTGAGCGGCACCGGGTGGATTTGGCCACGCCGCCGCGGGTGCGTGCGGAGGCGCAGGTCCGGCTGGGTGTGATCGGCGCGGGCAATTTCGCCACAGCGGTGTTGCTCCCGGCGATGTCGAAGATTCCGGGGCTGGAGCGGGTGGCCTTGGCGACGGAAGGGGGCCTAAGCGCAGGCCATGTGGGGCGCCGCTATGGCTTTGCCTACGCAACCAGCGAGTATGAGGAGATACTCCAGGATGAGCGGGTGAACACGCTGGCGATTCTCACACGTCACGACCTGCACGCGAAATTGGCAGCCGAGGGTCTGCGGGCCGGCAAGCATGTCTTCTGTGAAAAGCCTCTGGCTCTGACGCAGGAGCAATTGAACCAGGTCGTTGAAGCGCTGAGGGACAGCCAGGGAATGCTGATGGTGGGGTTCAACCGGCGCTTCGCGCCCTTTGCGGTGCGCCTGCGGGCCTTCTTCGAGGGTGTGGACGAACCACTGCTGATGCACTACCGCGTGAATGCGGGATGGCTGCCAACGGATCACTGGCTTCATGACCCTGAGCAGGGTGGGGGCAGGCTACTGGGCGAAGCCTGCCACTTCATCGACTTTCTGAGCTATCTGGCCGGAGAGCCACCCCAATCCGTGCGGGCAGTGGGGCTGCCCTTCTCGGATCGCTACCATGAGGACAATTTCCATCTCGAGCTCCGCTTCCCAGATGGTTCTTTGGGATTGGTGACCTACCTTGCCAATGGGGACCGCGCCGTGGCAAAGGAGCGTCTGGAGGTCTTCGGCGGGGGTCGCACGGGGATCCTCGACGATTTTCGGGCGCTGACGCTTGCCGCCGGAGGGCGCAAGCGGACGCTCCGCTCGCGCCTGCGGCAGGATAAGGGCCATCGAGAGGAGTGGGTCGCCTTCCGGGATGCCATCGTGAGTGGTGGACCGCCGCCGATTCCCTATGCGGAGCTTGTCGGCGTGAGCGCGGCAGCACTGTCGGCTCTGGAAGCTCTGCGCACCGGCGATGCGGCCTCGGTCGAATCGTCCTTCACAGTCTGAGGCGAAATGGCTGTCAGGTATTGGCGCGCACTGCGTGAACTCGGTCCCGGCTCGCTCATTCTCTATCTCATCTATCAACTACCTCTTCAACTAGGCTGGTATCGGCTGCGAACCCCGCTGCGAGACTGGGACAGTCGCCCGCTGCAGGCATGGCTCATGCCGGGCGTATCTCCTGAGCCCCAAGACTACGCCAGCCACCGTGCCAAGCTCAGGGGGCGCTTCTTTGCTCCGCAGCCTGAGACGCTCGGGAGGGATCTCAGAGCTGTCCTTGGGCGGCAGGCCAAACGTGCCGAACGGGAAGGGCAAGGGGTGCTCGAGGGCCAATTCCGCCTCTTTGGGGAGGAGACGGTGACACTGGGCTTCCCGCCGGACTGGCGCCGCTTTGCCCCCCTGGGAGATGCGGACACAGAGACCCGCGTCGAAGCCTGGACCCACTGGTCCAGCTATCGCCTGGAGCGCCTCCCCGCTGACGTTAAGCTGCTGTGGGAACCGGGCCGTTTCGGATGGGTCTACGCCTTGGCCAGGGCCTACGCGCTGACAGGCGAGCGTCGCTACTACCAGGGCTTTTGGAAATTGCTCGAATCCTGGCGGGAGGCCAACCCGCCCAACCGCGGCCTGCACTGGCATTCGGCGCAAGAAGTGGCCATCCGCTGCCTGGCTCTTGTGTACGCAAGCTTCTTCTTCGGAAAGGAGCTGAGGGCCGAGCCGGAGCGACTTGTCCATCTTGTAGAGACGATCGCCTGGCACGCCCAACGCATACCGCCGACGACTGCGTACGCGCGTGCCCAGGACAACAACCATCTGCTGATTGAATCCCTGGCGCTGCTAACCGTAGGGGCCTGCTTCCCTGAGCTCAAGCCAGCGCAGGCGTGGTACGAGCGGGGTCGCCGCGAGTTGGTGGGCGGTCTGCAGCGACAAGTCTTCCCCGATGGCGGCTACGTGCAGTATTCGGCCAATTATCACCGCCTGGCGCTCCAGGCCGCGCTCTGGGCG
>CAZQDE010000039.1:15656-19258 GCA_964591485.1 uncultured Anaerolineaceae bacterium
CGTGCAGTATTCGGCCAATTATCACCGCCTGGCGCTCCAGGCCGCGCTCTGGGCGATGAGGCTCTGTGAGCACATCGGAGACCCCTTGCCAGGGGAAGCGATGGGCGCCATCCGCCGCATGACGCGCTGGCTGCACGCCATGACTGACCCTGAGAATGGGGGCGTGCCGAACATCGGGCCCAACGATGGTGCCATGCTGCTCCCGGCCTCCATGCGGCCGTTCCATGACTATCGCCCCACGCTCCAGGCGGCTAACCAGTTGCTTGCAGGGCAAAGGCTCTTCGAGGTCGGTCCGTGGGACGATTGGGGGCTATGGCTCGGCCTGGAGAGAGGATCTCCGGAGCACGGCCCGACCCCACAGGTGCGGGAGATGGAAAGCATCTTCCCGGCGAGTGGCTTCTATTGGCTGCGGAGCGAGCGGACTCGGGGGATGCTGCGGGCGGCGACCTTCCGTGCCCGTCCTGGACACTCGGACCAGGCCCACTTCGAGCTCTGGTGGAATGGAACCCCTTTGGCACAGGATCCCGGGACATTTCTCTATAGCAGCAAGCCCCCCTGGGATAACCCTCTGAGCGCGGCTCGCTACCACAACACACTCCGACTGGATGGGCGTGAGCCGATGGAGCGTGCAAGCCGCTTCCTATGGGTAGGGCGCACGGCAGCGGCGCCGATTGGCGCCTGGCGCAGTGAAGGCGGGGCGCTGGAAGTTCTTACGATCCAGCACCAGCTTGGTCCGGGCCGAGCGGTGCATCAACGCACGGTCGTGCGCGCCGGCGATCATCTATGGTGGGTCATCGATGAGCTTCTTGGTACGGGCCGGCACAGCGCCCAGGTGGGATGGTGCCTGCCGGACGCGCCGTGGCGGCACCTAAGGCAGGGACTTGCGCTGCGGATAGGACCCGAAGAGGCCATCTTGGGTTGGTCTCCGGCCAGAGGCGAGTGGGCGCTCTATAAGGCAGGCGAGCGAGTCGCCGGCGACTTTTTTCTGGAACTGGAAACCACTTTGGGCTGGGTATCGCCGACGTATGCGCTGCGGGAGCCCGCGCTTCACCTGTTTCGGTCTGTGGCCGGGTTTCTACCCATGCGCATGATCACGACCTGGTCATTGGGATCCGGAGGCGGAGAGCTTTCGCTGACTTTTGCGTCCCCGCGTTTGGGCGAGCCGCCGCTACGCGAGGCCCAGTTTGCGGATGAGCGCTTGGTATGCGATAAAGCTCATGCCATCTTGGCGCCGGACACCACGCTCAAAGGGTGAGGGGTCGTGAGCGTGCAGCTTTTCCCTCCCGGGGTTCCGAGATCCAAGCGGATTCTCGATCTTATGATCGCGGTTCCGGGTCTGCTGTTGCTATCACCGCTTCTGACGTTGATCGCGCTGCTGGTGCGCTGGCGGCTGGGTCCGCCGGTGATCTTCCGCCACCAAAGGCCGGGCCTGCAAGGGAAACCATTCTGGCTTTATAAATTCCGCACAATGCGGGAGATGCGCGATCCAGAGGGGCATCTTCTCCCGGATGATGTCCGCCTGACATCCTTTGGCCACTTCCTGCGGTCCTTCAGTCTGGATGAACTCCCCGAGCTGGCCAATGTCGTGCGCGGCGAGATGAGCCTCGTAGGGCCGAGGCCGCTGCTCATGGAGTACCTGGAGCACTACACGCCCGAGCAGGCCCGCCGGCATACGGTGCTTCCGGGCATCACGGGCTGGGCTCAAATTCATGGACGCAATGCCCTAACCTGGGAGGATAAGTTCCGCCTGGATATATGGTATGTGGATCATTGGTCGCTGTGGCTGGATCTCAAGATCCTGGCGATCAGTGTGTGGAAGGTGCTCACACGGGAGGGCATCAGCCAGCCCGGCCACGCCACGATGGAGAAATTCCGGGGCTCGCCCCCTGCCAACACTTAGACAAAGCGCACAGGAAATGCACAGGTTGCTGCCTGGGTAGGCCTTGCGGAAACCTGCAAAGCTAGGTAGGATGGTCAAAACCAAGGCCCTATCGTATACACAAGACCAAGGAGGAACGGCATGAAAGAGCCCCTGGAATTCTATGATGTGAAGTCGAAGACCAAATTCACCACCACCGATTGGCGCATCGAGACCAAGGTTTCGGACGACGGCAGGAAGCGGTACTTCGCGGTTGCCAAGGCGCCGGCCGGAACGCATGAGGCCTGGCGCATCGTGAACGCCGAGTTTGCATCGAAGAATATGTAGGCCGGGCAGCGCGGTTAAATGATGGTCATCTAGCGAGCCGTCCCTGAGGGGCGGCTCGCTCTCGGTCTGTCGATGGTATGATTGCGGCGCACGGCCCTCCAGAGGGGAGGCGCGAGGAGGGTGGCATTGCAGGGGAGGCCGCTGACTGAACGCGAGTAGGTTATGACCCTGGTTGCGAGTCCATGTGAGGCGCGATGATGCCCAAGCCTGACCTCCAGACAAGTGTCAAACTCCCTATCCCTATGTCGGCGCCAGACATCGGCCAGCGTGAACGCGAGGCCGTGGCGGCGGTGCTTGATACGCCACGCTTGAGCATGGGCCCGGAATTGGAGGCCTTTGAGGCGGCCGTAGCGGAATATACGGGCGCCCGTGTGGCCATCGCCGTGAATTCAGGGACGGCCGGGCTTCATCTTTGCGTGCGGGCCGCCGGAATACAGGAAGGCGATTGGGTGCTCACCACACCTTTCTCCTTCGTAGCATCCTCTAATGTCTTGCTCTATGAACGAGCCATCCCGGTGTTTGTGGACGTGGAGGCCGGAAGCGGAAATATCGATCCGATCGCGGTTGCGCAGGCGGTGGACGATCTGCGGGCCGGCGGCCGGGCCGCCTCGCGCTGGCTTCCCAGGGAGGGAGGGGGCTCTCAAGGTGCCTTGAAAGCCATCCTCGCAGTGGATGTCTTCGGCCAACCGGCAGATTACGATGCCCTGGGGGCGATCGCCCATGAGCATGACCTGGTGCTGATTGAAGACTCATGCGAGGCCTTGGGAGCGAACTTCCGTGGCAGGCCTGCCGGCACCCTCGGGGATGCTGGAGTTTTTGCCTTTTACCCCAATAAGCAGATCACCACTGGCGAGGGGGGCGTCATCATCACCGACCGTGAGGATTGGGGCGAACTGATGCGCTCCCTGCGCAACCAGGGCCGAGCGCCGGGCGATACCTGGCTGGAGCACACCTATCTGGGCTACAACTATCGCATGGACGAGCTGAGCGCAGCCCTGGGGCGGATCCAGATAGAGCGGCTGGAGGAGCTTCTGGGCCGGCGCGAGCAAGTGGCGGGCTGGTACGCCGAGCGCCTGGCGGAGATCCCCGAGGTGGAGCCACCCTACGTGGGACCCGACACCACGCGCATGAGCTGGTTCGTCTATGTTGTGCGCCTCGCTCCAGGGATCGGCCGGGAGGCGGTGGCCAATCAATTAAGTAAGGCAGGCGTCCCTTCCCGGCCCTATTTCGCCCCGATTCATCTCCAGCCCTTCTATCGTCAGCGTTTCGGATACCGTCCGGGCGATTTTCCCGTCACCGAGGACCTGGGAAGCCGCAGCCTGGCGCTGCCCTTTTCAGGCGTGATGACCGAGGCTCAGGTGGATTACGTCTGCGCGGCGCTGCACGAGGCGGTGAG
>CAZQDE010000040.1:0-18901 GCA_964591485.1 uncultured Anaerolineaceae bacterium
TGGCTGAAGCGCTATCGGCCGATCGCCCGTCGTGCCGACCTGGATGCCCTCTTCGATGAGTTCAGCCGGACGCTCTGGCAGGAGGTGGACTATCTGGCCGAGGCCGAGAACGCCCGGCGTTTCGCGGCCCTGTTCGAGAACGACCCGGAAGTGCGCATCCCCGCCGTTCATGCCAGCCACACCACCCAAGAGGTGCTGACGCTGGAAGACGTCTACTTCATTAAGATCATCGATTATGCTGGGATCGATGCCGCCGGCGTCTCGCGCCAGGAGGTCGCCGATCGGCTCTTCCGCACCTATTTGCGCCAGATCTTCATCGAGGGATTCTTCCATGCCGACCCGCACCCTGGAAACCTCTTCGTAGAGCCGTTGGAGGAGGGAGGCTGGCGGCTGGTCTTCGTCGACTTCGGCATGGTCGGTCATGTGACCCCTGGATTGAAACAGGGGTTACGCGATCTGGCCATCGCTGTGGGCACACGCGACCTCGATCGCCTGATGCTGGCATACCAGCGAATGGGCGTGTTGCTTCCGGGCGCTGATCTGGAACGAATTCGGCAAGCGGAGGCCGCCGTCTTCGAACGCCTTTGGGGCAAGAGCATGCGCGATCTCATCCGCACCCATCCCGAAGAGATGCGCCACTTCGCCCGCGAGTTCCGCGATCTGCTCTACGAGATGCCCTTCCAACTCCCCTCCGACCTGCTCTTCCTGGGCCGGTGTGTGGCGATCCTCTCCGGCATATGCACCGGCCTAAACCCCGACTTCAACCTCTTCGAGGGGCTGCGTCCTTTCGCCGAAAGGCTGCTTGCCGAGGAGGGAGAGGGTTGGCTCCCGGAGCTCATCGAGTCCCTCGTGGAACAGGGAAGACTGCTACTGTCGCTCCCTACTAAGCTCGATGCCACCCTCACCCGCATCGAACGCGGCGACCTCACCGTTACAGCTCGCGCCGCGCCTGAGCTTCAGCATCAGTTGGCCTCGCTCACCTTAGCCATTCATCGCCTGACGGGGGCGGGGATATTTGCCGCCCTGCTGATCGCCGCCAGCCTGCTCTATGCAAACGGACAGGCCCTCCCCGGACTCATCGGGTTCGGCATAGCCCTGCTCGCCCTTCTGATCACTTTAGTGGCCCTGCGCTGAAACCGCCGCCATCCACATTCATAACAAAACACCCTGGATTGGGGAATCCAGGGTGCCGGGGCCGTTTCTTCGAAGAGACTGCCGGGGTCACTCGGTGCGTTCGATTGCCCTGTCGATCAGCGTACGGGCTGCCAGCAAGAACTCACGCCGCGCCGCCCGCCGATGCTCGATGAATTCAGGCGGGAAAAGCGCCCGGAAGCTCTCCCGAAGCTCGGCCCGGGCCGTCTTGAGGTGCCCCCGGACTTCCTCAGGCGGCCACTTCTCATGCTTCGCAGCCTTCGTCTCTTCCGCCATGCCAACCTCCGATGCTTTAACCGACTTCACTTCCATTATATCGATGATGTCAACGGATACACGCCCCAAACCCTTCAGCGGGTTGCCTCCAGGCTTGCCCGGCTGATCCTCTCGGGAGTATTGGGCACCTCGTCGTAGAATCGCAGGAAGCGCGCCGCCAGGTCGCCGGCCTCGTTCCTCAGGTTCTCGGCCCAACGGTGGCCGATGGACTGGTAGACCAATTCCACCTCCACCGTGTACGGACCCGTTGCCCCGCCCAAATCCACCCGGTAGGTGATCCGATCGCTCCCATCCACGAAGTCTTCATCCACAAAGGCATCCCCGCGCACGGCGATGTCCTCATAGGGAGCCGATTTCTCGAAGCCAGCAGGCAACAGGCGGTTATCCTTGCGGTAGCCGAGAGCCCGTAGAAGGCGGGTCGTCACCTGCCCCTCCGTATCCTCGAGGATGGCCTCATAGATCTGGACCTGCCCAGCGTCGGAGATCGTATCGTAGTGGGGCTCGAACGCAGTCGCGTCTGCGTCGTTGGCATTCCCGTGGACGATACCTTGGGCATCATAGCCGCCTGACTCGAAGATCACCCCGCCGGCGGCGTCGCGCACTGTCAGGTGCAACCAGGCTCGCCGAGAGGGATACCCGGCCGGAAACTTATGCCCTGCCAGGTTTCGGACATCAACATCGATGATCATCCGGTTGGCGAAGAGGGCGATCTCGGCGATCTCCACCTCGGCGGCATGCTCCTGGAGTTGAGCACGCGTGCGCTGGATCGCCTGGGAGAAATGATCTGGGGAGGCTGTCACGCCGAGCTCGTCTCCAAAGGCGTCCAACACTCCGAGCATATAGGCATTCCCGCCCACGAAGGAATGGCGAGAGAAGGGACTCCGCATCACCTCGGCCAGGTTGGAAATGCGCACCCCGCCTTCTACCTCTGGCATGTGGCAACCCTGGCAGGTGCGCTCACGGCGGAATCCGCTGTAATACCACTCGAAGAAGATCGTCTGTTCGGGGAACTCCCCTACCACGTCGCCATCTGCATCCAGGGCGGGTGTATAGAGTGTGTGGCAAGTGGCACAGAGGCCAGCCGAGGAGAGATGCGGCCCCTTGGCCGGGATAAAACCCGAGGCCGAACTCATCATCACGGCCAGCTTGCCCTCGCTGGCATAGGGTCCAAAGATGCGACGTTCGGGCTTCCGCGTTTCGAGATCCACCTTGTAATCCCCGCTGAAGGTGGCCACGCCGCCCAGGCCCGTTTCCAGGATTTGATGGCACAAGGAACACGAGACTCCATCCATGGCCAGGTCGGAGAGCGGATGCCCCGGATCCAGCAGCTCTCCGGAACCCACGATGGGCGCCGACTCACCCTGACCGGCGAGGGTGGTGCGGGTCATGGGCATGTGGCAGGTGGCGCACTTATCCTCGATATCGTCGGCAAGTTCAGGGAAGCCGTTGACCTCGGCCTGTACGGAAGCCTGCCAGTAGGAATCGCGGGCGGCGTTGGCCATCATCGTCCCGCGCCAAAAGCTATCCAGCGAGACATCCTCGCCAGCGTCTGTTTTTAGGCTGGTGTGGCAAATGGCACAGGCGCCAGACGCGGAGAAGAACTCACCGGCGAAGTTGGAGAGCGGAAGGCCTGCCCGCGAAGTCTCGCCGGTCGCTGGGATGGCGGCTGTGGGTGCAGGCGTCGCGCTGGGCGGCGGCGTGCGAGTGGGTGGGGGTATGGGAGTCGCGCTCGGCGGGGCGGTCGTCTCGGTCGCCCTCCCGGCGCAAGCCGCCAGTGCCAGCAGCGCGGCGGCTGCCAGGACGGGCAATATCGCACCCCGGATTGGATTCCAAGGCCTAGATGATGAAGTGGCCATCCTTATAAACGAGTTCTCCGTCGACCAGGATTTCTCCGCCATCCCGCATATCGGTGATCAGATCCCAGTGAATAGCGGAGGTGTTTCTGCTGCCAGTCTCTGGATAGCCGGCGCCCAGCGCCATATGGATCGAGCCACCGATTTTCTCATCAAAGAGGATGTTCTTGGTGATTCGGTCGACACCATAATTCAGCCCAAATGCAAATTCGCCTACATAACGGGCGCCCTCGTCGGCTCCCAGCATCTGATCCAGAAAGGCTTGGTTCCTGGCTGCCTCGGCTCGGGCGACCCGGCCCTCCTCAAATTCGAGACGCACGCCCTCCACCTCGTTGCCCCGATACGCGCTGGGGTAACTGAAGTAGACCCAGCCCTCCAGCGAATCCTCCACCGGGCCGGTAAAAATCTCGCCATCAGGCATGTTGCTCCTTCCAGCGGCATTGACGAAGGTGCGGCCTTTGATCGAGAAGCGCAGGTCGCAATTCGGCCCGCGGAGCTCCATGCGTTCCTTGCCCGCCAGAGCATCCACCAGCCGTTGCTGATCCTTCTCGATCCCAAGCCAGTAGGCGATCGGATCCTCATCCGGATCGTCCACATGGCAGGCTCTGAAGACGAAAGCTTCGAAATCCTCCAGGCTCATCTGCGTATCCTGTGCGTAGGCACGGGTGGGGAAAAGCGTCGTTACCCATCGGAAACTGCGATCCCGGCCGCGTCGCAACTGCGCATCGAGGACGCCCTTCGTCGCCCGCTCACGGCGCGCCAGGCGGGCTTTGTCCGCATCGGACAACCGCTTCGTGTTGCTCTCGGAATGGATCCGAATGCGCGACTCGAAGTTTTCGTATACCAGCTGGTAGAAGGTGGCCGGATGATCAAGTTGCTCCTCGCGAGCATACTTCAGGAAAAGGTCATCGATGCCCGTCAGCGTGGTCTGGCCGTTCAAGGAGATGAACAGATGCGGGTGGCCACCGGCCTCCAGGATCCGCTTGAAGCAGGCTCGTACCAGGGGCCCGGCTTGTGGCTCGGCCTCGATAAGGACCCGGTCCCCCATCCGGATTTCCGCCGAGTAGTCGACAAGCACTTTGGCCATTTGTTCGATGCGTGGGTCAGTCATGATGGCTCCAGTTAGGTGATTGGGATGATTTCCCTCATGGGAGCCGCGATTATACCGCAGCCATCCTTGCCACACCGATGGAACCAGGGCCAAGCCCGAGGAGGGACAACCCCGTCCCCTTGGAATCGGGGTTCGCTGTGGCAATTCGGGCGGCCCGGTTGCTGCCTGGCACCCTTGACCCCATTCAGCCTTTCGCGGATACTGGTCCCATGCTCCGCAAACGGATCGCTACTTCGGTCATACCGCTGATCTTGGCCTACGGTTGCTCGGCGCTCGGGCTTCCGGGCGCACAGCCGGCCGCGACTCCGGTGCCTCCCACGATCGAGCCGCAACCGACGTACGTCGCGCCCACGCTTCCACCCGCCTATACGCCCACACCGATCCCGACCCGCACGCCGACGCCCCCACCATCCCCCACTCGCTTTGCAGTGATCACCGAGGAAATCCCCGCTGAGGATGTGGCCGAGGGCGGGCTTGCCGTGGTGACGCCATCCTTCTTCTTGGGCGGTTGGCGACCGTTTGAATCCGAGCGACTAGGCGTGCTCTTTGATATCCCCCAGATCCTGGAGGCGCGCGAGGTGGGGCGCACCATTCACATCACCAGCCCGGAGAGCGCCCAAGATCCGATCCCCCTCGAAGTGAGCATCGACGTGGACCCGGCAGGCTCCTTCCGTCTTCCGGAGGGCATCAACCCCGCCGATCCGCGCACCGTTGTGGAGGCGATGCTGCGGGAGCTGGATGAAACGCAAACCGAAGTGATTCGAATCCGGAGCCTGAATGACATCATCATCCAAGGCCAGCCGGCCGCGGAGGTGGCTGTCCGAACGCGCCTCATCCAGGAGGATCGCGAAGAGAATTCCATCTGGTATCTGGCTTGCATCATTAAACAAGAGACCGTGGTCCGCATTCAGGCCCATTCGCCTGCGGAAACGGGCGGCGCCTATCTACCCCTGGCCGAACGCATGGCGGATTCATTCCAGTTCATGCCTGAAGCTGCACCCTAACCCCTGTCGCCAGCCATGAACCTTCAACCCCCGCCCCAGACCGACACCCCGACCAGCCGGGATCGCGGCGTGGCACGCGCCGTCTGGGTCGGTTTGCTCGCCAATGTACTGCTGGCTGGCCTCAAGACCGCCATCGGCATCTTCGGCCACAGCCAGGCGCTCCTGGCCGAAGGCATCAATTCAACCTCCGACGTCGCCTACAATCTGGTGGTGGGTGTCTTTACCCGCTTGGCTCGAAAACCCCCCGATGAGGAGCATCCCTACGGACACAGCCAGCTCGAAACCATCGCGGCCCTGGCGGTTGGAGCCTTCGTCATTACAACCGCCATCACCATCTTCTGGAACGCGATCAACAACGCCTACGACCTGATGATCGGCGAGCGCCAGGCCGAGGCTGCCTCGGCGGCTGCCTTGACCGTGGCTGTATTCACCGTTGCCTTGAAAGGCGCGCTCACAACTTGGACACGCCGGATGGGGGATCGCACACATAGTCCGGTTGTCCTTGCGATGGCGCGGGATCACCGCAACGACATTCTCTCCGCCCTGGCCGCCACGGCAGGCATTGCCCTGGCCCGCATGGGCTATCTTTGGGTCGATCCGCTCGCCGGCGCGCTGGTCTCGCTCGTGATCCTCGGTACCGGGATCCAGATCCTTCGCGAGGCCTCGGCCGATTTATTGGGATCCCGGCCGGATCCAGAGTTCGTCGAGTTCGTTCGCGAGCGCGTACTGGCTGTCCCCGGTGTCGACCATATCGACGATCTCACTTTTCACCACTTCGGGCCATACCTGATGCTCAATCTGACCATCGGCGTGGACGGGGACCTCAAGGTGGCGGAAGGCGATGCCATCGCCACCCGAGTGGAGCAGGCGCTCTTCGATCAAGTTGAGTTCCTTCGAGGGGTCCACATCCACTACCATCCAACCCCCGACGGCGGGGCGCACGCTGGCCTCGCTGGCGGCGCCCCTGCCCAACACACGTGTCAACCATCCCAGGAGAACACATGATTCGGGAGACGACCATCGGTGAGGTGGTGCGTTTCGACCTGGCCAGGACCCTGCTCGGTCGAGGCCGCTATTGGACCTCGGCCTATCTTGTGGGCGACATTTTGATCGACAGCGGTCCCGCGCACACTGCCTCCGAGATCGGCGCGCTCCTGGCCCCACGCCCCATCCGCTTGCTTGTCAACACGCACACCCATGAAGACCACATCGGTGGAAATTGGGCCATCATCGAGCCCCACCCAGAAGCCCGGATTCTGGCCCATCCGCTCGCACTCGACGTGCTGGAACATCCCCGCCAGCGCCAACCGCTTCAGTTCTATCGCCGCCTGTTCTGGGGCTGGCCGGTGCCCTCGCAGGGTGAGCCGCTCATGGACGGCCAACTCATCGAGGGCCGCGGTATCAAGCTGCAGGTGATCTACACCCCCGGTCACAGTCCTGATCACATCTGCCTCTTCGAGCCGGACCGGGGCTGGCTCTTCACAGGCGACCTCTTCGTAGGAGGGAAGGACCGCGCCCTGGGAGCTGAGTATGATGTGTGGGGCATTCTCGCTTCGCTCAAACGTCTGACTGGCTTGCCAGTGCGGGTTCTCTTCCCGGGCTCGGCCCGTGTGCGCGAGAACGGCGCCCAGGCCCTGCGCGAGAAGATAGACTATCTCGAGCGGGCTGGTGAACAAGTGCTGGACCTCCGGCGGCAGGGCATATCGGAAAAACGCATCGCCCGCATGCTCTTCGGAGGCCCTATGATGGTGGAACTGCTGACAGGCGGCCACTTCTCCCGCCGCAACCTAGTGCGCTCCTACCTGCGCCAAACCCACCCTTCGGATTGATCCCCGAGCATCTGCAAGCCATGCCCCGGCCCAGGGCCATGCGGGAGGCCGGCTAGCTTCTATCCGGGCTCGGCCTCGCCGGACCCGGAATCGACGCAGTACAATCGCGTACACTTTGCCAAAGGCGAATATGCCGCGCGTCCTCTTTCTGTGCACCTATAACATCGCCCGCCCCCAAATGGCCGAAGGGCTGCTTCGTGCCCTGGGCGGCGGGGGCTTTGACGTCCATAGCGCGGGCACGGCTGCCACCGAGGTCCGACCTGAGGCCATCCAGGTTATGCAGGAGCTTGGCATCGATATTCGCGGCCAGATTTCGAAGACGCTTGAAGGCTACGCCGTCTGGGCCCTGGGTTTTTCTCGTGCTCATGCTCATCCGCAGGAGACTGGGGCTCTCCTAGGGGCTCGGCACCGCCGGGCCCGCGGATCCAGGGGTCGCATTCCTTGGGACGGACATGGCAAAATATGTTAGACGGTGCGTACACTGAACGATCAACTACCCGGAGGCGCTTCAGCATGAAAACAATCGTCATCACCGGCAGCACACGCGGCCTGGGACGGGCCCTTTCTGAGGCCCTGCTCGAGCGGGGTTGCTCAGTAGCCGTCAGCGGCCGCACGGCCGAGGTTGTCACCCGGGTCCATCAAGAATTGTCTTCCATCCACGGCGCTGATCGAGTGATTGGCGTGACCTGCGATGTTCGCAGGCCAGAGCAGCTGCAGGGCCTCTGGGGGCAGGCCCTATCCGCTTTCGGCCGAGTGGATATCTGGGTGAATAACGCCGGCATCAGCAACGCCCCGGCGCCTCTTTGGGAGTTGACCGAAGCACAGGCTCGCGAGGTTATCGAGACCAACCTGCTGGGTGCCATCTACGGCTCGCAGGTCGCCATCCGGGGCATGCTTCTCCAGGGTTATGGTGCACTCTACAACCTCGAAGGCATGGGCTCGGATGGCCGCACCCACGAAGGCATGACGCCCTATGGAACCAGCAAATACGCTTTGCATTACCTCATGAAGGCGCTGGCGAAAGAACTTGACGGCACGGGGGTGATCGTCGCCTCGTTGCGGCCTGGCATGATCGTCACGGACCTGGTCACCGGACCCTATCGCGGGCGGCCCGAAGAATGGGAACGAGTCAAGCCAATTTTCAACATCATCGCCGACCGGGTGGAAACCGCCGCACCCTGGATGGCGGACCACGTGCTCGGCAACCGCCGCAACGGAGCCGTGTTGAAGCGCCTTTCCACGGCCACTCTGGCGGCTCGGTTTTTGATGGCTCCGTTCCGCCGCAGGGACCTGTTTGCAGGGATCGATCCCAAGACCCAAGTATGAGTCTTGGCGTCCCCTCGGGGGAAAGGGCATGTCTTGGCCGTGGCGGCCAAACCCTCCGTTGAAGCCTGCCTCGCTGCGCTGCCCACCTCCGCAGACACGCGCTGGAAAGTCTCCGAGCACTCATCCAGGAGATAGCCGCGGAGGCGGAAGAGAGCATGCGCTACCGGATGCCGACCTAGGAGGGGGCGGCCTCTGCCGCCGAATATGTCTCTGGCAGCTCCCTTCAAGGGCCAACTCGAGCAAACCTTGCCTACGCATGCTAGACCGAGGTGCAGCATGTCAAAACCAAAGGTCTTTGTCACTCGCAAGTTGCCTCAGCCTGCGCTGAATCACCTCATGGACCAGACCCAGGCTGAGATATGGCCGGGCGAACTCCCGCCGGATCGCGAATCTTTGCTGCGCGGGGTGCGCGGCGCCAGCGGGCTTCTATGCTTGCTCACGGACCTCATCGATGCCGAGGTGATGGACGCCGCCGGGTCAGGGCTGAAAGTCATCAGCAATTGCGCCGTGGGATTCGATAACATCGACGTCGACGAGGCTTCCAGGCGACATATCCTTGTGGGCAACACTCCGGGCATCCTCACCGAAACCACCGCCGATTTCGCCTTCGCGTTGCTAATGGCAGCCGCCAGGCGCGTGGTTGAAGCCGATCACTTCGTCCGCCAGGGCCGCTGGAAGACGTGGGGGCTGACGCTCCTGCTGGGCCAGGATGTCCATGGCGCCACGCTAGGGCTGGTGGGCTTCGGCCGCATCGGCAAGGCCATGGCCCGCCGCGCCCAGGGTTTCGACATGCGGGTCCTCTTCTACGACCCAAAGCAGGCGCAAGACCCCCATCCTGAGCAGTACGGGGCCCGAAGCGCAACCCTGGAAGAAGTTTTGCGCCAGTCGGACTTCGTATCCCTGCACGTGCCGCTCACCCAGGAGACCTATCACCTCATCGATGAGGCCGCTTTGCGGCTCATGAAGCCCACAGCGATCCTGATTAACACCTCAAGAGGTGGCGTGGTCGACCACAGTGCGTTATGCGCTGCGCTGCTGGAAAGACGCATCGCCGGCGCGGCCCTGGATGTCACCGAGCCCGAGCCTCTTCCTGGAGATAGTCCGCTGCTCAGCTTGACCAATGTAATCCTCGCGCCGCACATCGCCAGCGCCAGCCAGCATACCCGCGTCAAGATGGCGAACATGGCCGTGGCAAACCTGCTGGCCGGCCTGCGCGGTGAGCGCTTACCCTATTGCGTCAACCCGGAGGTCCATCAGAGGGATCAGGATGCGTAGCCTCGCATCTCGCCGTGGGCCTTTGCGATCCAGGCCGTAGAATTCGAGTACAATGCGCCCATGCAGCAGCAAGGCGACGCCGCGGAAAAGCACAACGCCGCTGCGAGTTCCGTGCTTGCGGCGGTCTTCCTGACCGCCGTCAAGCTCATCGTAGGCCTGGCCACCAATAGCCTCGGCATCCTGGCGGAGGCCACCCATTCGGGGCTGGACCTGGTAGCCGCCCTCGTGACCTGGTTCTCTGTCCGCATCTCCGATCAGCTTCCGGACCGGGAGCACCCGTATGGCCATGGCAAGATCGAGAACCTCTCAGCGATCTTCGAAACGCTGCTATTGCTTGCCACCTGCGGTTGGATCATTTACGAAGCCGTAGCGCGCCTCCTCCTCAGGCCGGAGCCTGTGAACGCCACCTTCTGGGCCTTCCTGGTGATGATCCTATCGATCTTCGTCGATTTCGGCCGGTCGCGCGTGCTCCATCGTGCGGCCGTGAAGTTCAACAGTCAGGCATTGGAGGCGGATGCGCTGCACTTCAGCACGGACATCTGGAGCTCGTCCGTGGTGCTCCTGGGGCTCCTCGGCGTGCTGATCGCCGAGCGCCTGCCAATGTTCTCCTTCCTCATCCATGCGGATGCCGTCGCTGCGCTGGGCGTGGCCATGATCGTGATCGTGATCAGCCTTCGGCTTGGACGGCGCTGCATCAGCGCGTTGCTCGATACGGCGCCGAGCGGCCTCGACCGGAAGATCCAGCGAGCAGCCGAGTCGGTGAGCGGGGTCGAGGGCATCCACCAGATACGGATCCGCACCTCCGGCCCGCGAATGTTTGTCGACATGCATGCCACGTTCAGCGGCAGCCGCTCACTCGAGGAGGTGCATGACCGCAGCGAGGCCATTGAGCGCGCCGTCAGAGCTGTGGCGCCGGACGCGGACGTGACCATCCATATGGAACCCCATCTCGAGCGGCAGGACGACAATCCAGGGTCGTGAGACCTGGAGCTCTCAGCCCAATCCATCCTGGTGGAGCATCTGACGCGCCGTCCGGCGGGCGATCTCCACTGCGAAGTTCGTGCCGCGGTCCCAGGGGTAGACTTGGCTCATGCTCGCGAACCATAGGCCAGGGATCGGGGTGCGCACATCTGGAATCGCCTTCGAATGATGCAGACCTGGGACAGGTTGGGCGTATGCCGTGCGGAACAGCCATGATCCCTTCACCCATTCCGGTTCGAAGCGGGGGTTGAAGCGTTTGAGCGAGGGTAGGAAGCGCTCCAGCAATTGCTCTCTGCTGAGATGGAAGTATTCATGATCCGGCTCGAGGTAATCACCGAGGTAGACGATATGGTCTCCCCCGAATTTCTCGGCGGGGATGAAATTCGTGTGCTCAACCAGCGAGAGAAATGGGAAACCAGCCGCCTTGGGCAGATTATGCCAATAGAAGCCCTTCTGGGAGAGCCGCTCTCTGAGCGCCAGCACCAACACCACCGCCCCCATCGAGCGCAGCGCGTGCAGCTTCTCCAGATACGCCGCGGGCAGATCCGGAGCCATGTTCGCCAGCGCCCGCGGCGAGGAGGTCACGAGGCAGTGGTCGGCATGCAGCGCACCGCCCGTGGTTAGGATCCGGAGGCCCTCCGCCGCAGTCTCGATGCGTTCCACCCGGATGTTAAGGCGCAAGGCCACGCCTCTGTCCTTCAACAGGGATGCGAAGGAATCCATGAAGGCCTGGAATCCGCCCTCGAAGGTGCCGAGCCGGGGGGTGCGTGCCTTGATGCGCGCCCAGAACCAGGCCATGTTCACCTTCCGATAATGTGGCCCGAACTTGCCCACCAGCAGCGGTTCCCATACGATCTCGTAGGTCCGCTGCCCCAGCCAGCGGCGCAGCCAGTCATGGGCTGTGGTTCCCTCGAGCGGCCGCCAATCCGCGAGATAGCGTAGATAGGCAATGACAAGACCCATGCGGAGCCGCTCCGCCAGGCTGATGGCCGGGAAGCGCAGGACGTTGAGGGGCGAGTCCAGCGCATAGAACTCGCCCTCGTGAAACACAACGGTCGTCGGATGGGGGAAGATAACCCGTTCCTGCCAACCCAATTCCTGGATGAGCCCCATCATATGGCGGTCGCTGGCGAACCAATGGTGGTAGTAGCGCTCCACCGACCAATCCCACCCCGGCTGTTTGAACCCGGAAGCTAGTCCGCCCACTTGGTCCTCCGCTTCCAGGATGGTCACATCGGCGCCCCCTAACGAGAGGTCATAGGCCGCGGCCATGCCGCCCACGCCTGCCCCGATCACTACGGCTTTCATGCCTCGCCTTCTCCAAGCTCTTGCTGCACCCGCCCCCAACTGATGCTCTCCCGCGCCATGTAGAAAGCCCCCAGGAGGGTAATCGGGAGCCACAGCGCGGCGTGCAACACGAGGGTGTAGCCCGCGGCAAGGGCCTTATCCACGGCAAAGGCTTCGAGCACGGCGATCCCCGGCCGGTCGAAGGTGCCGATGTAACCCGGCGCCGATGGAATGGTTGTCGCCAAATTGACGATGCCATTCATGAGCATCAGCGCGAAGAAGTCGACTTCGAAGGGGAAGGCGTGCATCACAAACCAGTATTTCCCCGTCTCGAGCAGCCAAATCACCACGGAGGTGGCCAGCACCATGGCCAGCCCTCCAGGCGAGCGCAGCGCCGCCAGCCCCGCAACAAACCGGGCCGCAACCGCTTCCACGCCGGCGCGGAAGCGCCTCGGCACCAAGCGATTTGTGAACCAACGGATGGCCGCCTGTGCGCGCCCGGGCATGACCGCCATGAGCAGGAATACCAGCGTTGCGCCGAGAAACACGAAAGCCCCGCCGATCGCCAGCCCGCGGATGCTGCCTGCAAAGCCCGAGGCGCTGTTCAGATCAGCAAGCCGGGGAAGGTTGAGGAAGACGAAAGCCAACATGACCAGGCCATCCAGCGCCCGCTCGACCAGCACCGTCGCCAGGGAAGCAGAGATCGAGACTCCCTCACGCCGGCGGAGCACATAGGCCCGCAGAAGCTCACCTGCCCGGGCGGGATAAATGTTGTTGCCCATATAGCCGATTGCCACGACAGGAAACATGCTAGCGGTGGGGATACCCTTGAGCGGCCGGAGCAGATAATGCCAGCGCCAGGCACGCGCCCACACTGCCACGAAGTAGACCACGACGCCGGGGATCAGCCATACGTAGCGGGCACCCTGGATCGCGGCCCAGACCTCCTCCAGCCGCAGCCCTCGAAGCGCATCCCAAAGCAACGCTCCGCTGATGGCCAGCCCCACCCAGAATTGCCAGCGTTTCAGCAAGAGTTCCTCCACGAGATGGCAGCGGGGCTGCCATCACCGGCCGCATTCTACCATGGGGTTAAAAGGCAAGCCGGGCGCGCGACCCTGCACGCCCGGCATGTCTCCAAGGCGAAGGTGTCCTAAGCGGGCTCCTTCATCGGGGGGAGCATCCCTTCAAGAATGCGCTCGAGAGCCATGGAATGGCTGCACACGCCGCGGCTGAGGAAGAAATCGCAATCGCAGTGCCAGCTTCCGTCCCGAAATTCAACCGTATGGGGGTTATTGTCACCGTCGAACGTCGCCCGCAACTGAGTGAACACAATCCGCTCTCGCTCAGCCGCGTATCGTTTGGCCTTCTCGATCTTACCGATCATTCCATAATCCATCGTGCCTCCTTGCCTTTGTGCCTGAAAATCAAAAAGGCACATGGGCGCGTGTCCCAGGTGCCTTAGGGCGGACCAATCAACCTATGGGGTGCAACTCCGCTCATGGCGGGGCTTTCCTCCTTCGGGTTCCCTTTGATCAAAGTATAGGCGCGCCCCCCTGGATAGTCAATCTACGCCTCCGATACGTTTCGCCCACGCCCTGCACCCTGCGGCCCACCCACTGGTTCCGTGGAGCCATGTGCCTGCGCATCACGGGCTAGGAAGAAGCATCGAGCACAACGCGCTCACCCTGGGAATGACCAGGCAATCGACCTGCTGGTAGACCCCCTTGGGATCGATCAGCACAGGCGTCATCCCCGCGCCGCGAGCGCCGAGAACATCGGCATGATAGTTGTCGCCCACGTAGATCGCCTGCGCGGCCTCCACCTGCAATAGCCTCAACCCCCACTCGAACACCCGCGGATCCGGCTTATACCAGCCCACTTCTCCCGCCGCGAGTGCCAGGTCAAACAGACCGGTCAGTCCAATTTTCTCCAGCGTGTCATCTAGAGGGCGGCTCCGGTTCGAGATCAAACCGACCTTGAAACCCGCCTCCCGGAGTGCCTCCAGCGTCGGTGGGACATCCTCCGGCACGCGGTCTACCGGCTCATAGGCATCCCGCATGCCCAAGGTGATGGCTTCAGCCAGCTCGGCCACGGCCTCCTGCGGAGCCCCCAGGGCTTCGAGATGGCGGCGGGCATGATTCACCCAGAAAGGCCCATTCTCACGCCAATCTCCGTAACGCAGCAGATCCTCCTCGAGCTCCGGCGAATCCGCCCAATAGGCATTCACCCAGCGCTCACCAACCCGTCTCTGAGATTCGCTCGTCTCGAACCCCAACTCCGCTGCCAGGGCGTAAAAGACAGCCAATGCAGGCGGCTCGCTATGCCGCAAGGTGCCATCCAGATCGAATACAACCGCTTTCACGTTTAGGGGGAACTTCTCCATCGCCGCCGCACCTTCTAGAGGAAATAAAATCAGGCTTGCGCCTGCGGATCGAACCATCATTGTATCAAATGGAAGACGGCACGACTTTGACCTCTGGGGAAGCCGCCTAACCCCTGCCGGGAGGCTAGCCTCCGATGTAGGACATCTCCACCTTGGGACCGCCCGAGGATTCGGCGGTGCGGATTTCTGAATAGCGGTCGGCGCGGGTTGACCAGCATTGAGCGATCGCGGCGGCGATGGTGTCGTCATCCGCGCCCTCTCTGATCAGGCGCTTCAAGTCATGTCCTTCAGAAGCAAAGAGGCAGGTGAACAGCGCCCCGTCGGCCGTTATACGGGCGCGGCTGCAATCACCACAAAAGGGCTGCGTGACCGAGGCGATCAGGCCGATCTCGCCCCCGCCGTCGCGATAGCGATAGCGGCGGGCCACCTCGCCCCGATAGTTAGGCCTCAGGGGTTCAAGCGGATGCACAGCGTCGATGCGTGCCACAATCTCCTTCGCCGGCACCACATCTTCCATGCGCCATGCATTCGTTGAGCCCACGTCCATGAACTCGATGAAGCGCAGGATGATCCCCCGGCCGCGGAAGTGCTCCGCCATGGGCAGCAGGCTATGCTCGTTGACGTTCCGCTTGACGACCATGTTAACCTTGATGGGCGTCAGCCCGGCGCGCTCGGCGGCCTCTATGGCCTCCAGTATCTGCGACACCGGCACCTGCACATCGTTCATGGCCATGAAGGTTTCATCATCAAGCGCATCGAGGCTCACAGAGACCCGGTTAAGCCCGGCCTGCCGCAGCGCTTCTGCCTTGTCTGCCAGCAGGGCCCCGTTAGTCGTCATAGTCAAATCAAAATCACCCACGCCCCGCAGCATTGCCACCAGGCGTTCGACCCCCCGCCGCAACAAGGGCTCGCCCCCGGTGAGTCGGACTTTGCGCACCCCGAACCCTCGAAAGAGCTTCACAAGGCGGGTGATCTCCTCAAAGCTAAGCAATTCCTGGCGCGGCAAGAACTTGTAGTCCGGGCCGAAAACTTCCCGCGGCATGCAGTAGCGGCAACGGAAATTGCAGCGATCGGTGACCGAGATGCGCAAGTCACGCAGCGGCCGCTGCAAGGTGTCACGTACGTCTTCCAACTTGTGTAGGTTCACCATCAGATTCAGGGGCCGGTCTCCTGCTTCCTTCCTCGAATGCCAGTGGCTCTCAACCAGAACCCAGGGCGTAATGTAATTTTAGCATAACGCTCCGATCTGCACTGGGAACAGGAGCATTTATGGCCAGGTTGGCGACCCTTCACTGCGATTTGTTGCAAGGGGTTGCGAATTTACGCGTCTGAACCTGCGCGTTCGGCGGCGCCGCCGTCCAATACCTCGCCCGTCAGATCATAGACGCTCGCGCCGGTGATCCGAACAGGGACCAACTCCCCTGTAGGCCACGCCCCCTGGATGAGGACCATGCCATCGATTTCGGGCGCATCCCGGTAGGACCGGCCGACCGAGATGCCATCGCCGGTCCCCTCGATGAGGACTTCCAGCGTACGTCCCACGAAGGCCTGGTTTTTATCGAGCGAGATCGCCTGCTGCAACGCCATCAGGCGCCCGCGGCGCTCTTCCTTGACCGCTTCAGCGATGGGGTCTCCCAGCGCGGCGCTCGCGGTTCCCGGCTCATGAGAGAAAGTGAAGACCCCCACACGGTCGAAGCGCACCTCTTCCACGAAATCCAGCAAGGCCTGGAATTCCCGTTCGCCCTCGCCAGGATAGCCCACGATGAAGGTTGTGCGCAGGGCAAGATCAGGCATGGCCTCGCGCATGCGGGCCAGAGTGCTGTGAACCCAGGATAGATTGGCAGGCCGCTTCATGCTGCGCAGGACTCCGGGGTGGGCATGCTGCAGTGGCATATCTAGATAGGGCAAGATGCGCTCGTGCGAAGCCATCACCTCGATCAGCCGATCGGTCACATATCCAGGGTATGCGTAGAGCACCCGGATCCAGTCGATCCCTGGCGCCTCCTCCACAAGCCGTTCAAGCAGCGTGGCCAAGCCCTCCTTCATGCCTAAATCGTGGCCGTAATCCGTAGTGTCCTGTGCAATGAGAATCAGCTCGCGGACCCCTTCCGCCTCAAGCACCCGGGCCTCTTTCAGGATCGTTTCCATGGGCCGGCTCACGGCGGTGCCCTTGATGAGGGGGATGGCGCAGAAGGCGCAGGGACGCCGACACCCATCGGCGATCTTGAGATAGGCGCTCCTTCCGCTCACCGCCGCCCTGATGACACCCCTTTCATCTCGGCCTACCGTGGCTGCCTCCGGAAGATGATAGAGCGGCTCGGGCATGGACCTGGCGCGTACCCGCTCGACCACCTCGACGATGTCCATCCACCGGCGGGTCCCCAACACGGCATCCAAGCCAGGGACCTCGGCCGCCACCTCCTGGCCCAGGCGCTGCGTCAGGCATCCCGCGGCGATGAGGTATTGGCCCTCTCGCTTGCCTGCGGCTAGCTGGCGCAAGGCATCGAGCGATTCCTCCCGGGCCGGACCGATGAAGCCACATGTGTTGACGATGAGCACTTCGGCTTCCTCGGGCGTTCCCGCGGCCTGCTGTCCTTCCTGCTCCAGCAGGCGCGCCATGGAAGCCGAATCGACGGTATTCTTGGCGCAGCCGAGCGAGAGGATGTGAAAGCGCAGCCCGCTCATGCTCACGCTCCCGTCGGGCTCTCGGCCGTTTGGGAGGGCGTAGGGGTCTCGGTGATCTCGGGTGTCTCCGTCGGCGTCATTGTCGGGGTCGGTGTGGCTGTCTGCATGCCGCGCGGGCTCCAGAGGCGCTGGACCACCTGGCCCACATCGCCCATCAGGCCCTGATCCTGACCGTGGAAGAAGACCCGCAACCCGCCTCCATTGCCCGTCAGCACTTCGATTTTATCCTCCCCCTCGAAGGACAAACTTTCTCCCGGGCGCATGCGCCCTTCAAAGGCGAGTTCACCATCCACGGCCACGCGCACCCAGGCCTCCCGTTCCGCCAGGATTTCCAGCAAGACGGTGTCAAGCACAGGTAGGATCCGGGTGGGCGTGGGCGTTGCCGTCGGCAGCACCGGTGCAGGCCGTCCCGGCTCCGGGCTCGCCTGGGTGGCTGTCGGCGGCACAGGACTGCTCTGAGACCGCCCGCCCTCAGTCGCGGGCACCGCTTCCTCAGGGGTGGCCGTGCCGGAGGCGTTCAAGAGCGCCAATCCTCTCCATCCGCCCCAAATCAGGACTGCGGCCACGCCAGCCGTGACAGCCGCGGAAAGCAGCAACTCACCGATCGGTCTGCGGGCCCTGGCGCTGGGCCTATCTGTCACCGGCTCCACACGAGAAGGCGCCCGCCACCGGCCCCGACCGCCGGCACCCGCGCTGCGGGCTTGATCGTACTGGCGGAGCACATCTTCCGCATCCAGGTTCAGATAGTCGGCATAGTTGCGCAGGAATCCTCGCGCCTGAACTTCGGAGGGCATTGCCTCGAACTCGCCCCGTTCCAAGGCTTCGAGGCGCGGAACACGGATGCGAGTCGTCCGCTCGACCTCCTCCAGCGTGAGGCCCAGCGTCTCGCGACGTTCACGCAGTCTTCGCCCAAGCTCTTCCATGTGCTCCCCGTTGAAAGAAGAAGCCACCGGCGTGGTCGCGGTCGCGCATTGCCGGTGGCCAGGTAATCCGTATTATGCTTCGGGGGATTCCTCTGGAGGCACAATCTCCTCGGCGGCGCGCCCTTCGGATTCCTCTGGCGCCACCTCGGCCTCCCCTGCCTCGATCTCTGCTTCTTCGGCCTCCGCCGCCATCTCCGCCTCTTCGGCATCCAGCTCCGCGGCTAACTCCGCAAACTGACCTGCCGTCTCCGCTTCCACTTCTGGCAGTTCCGCGGTTTCATAGGCTGATTCGGGCGGCTCGCCCTCGCGGTGCACGACCACCGTGATTTCAGGGACCAAGTCGATCGTAAGCCGGATGCCTACCTTGTGGACGCCGAGCATCTTGATCGGCTGGGTGTCAATCTGGCGGCGCTCCACGCTCGCGCCGGTCTCGGCCTCGATCGCTTCGGCAATCATCATGGGTGTGACCGAGCCGTAGAGCTTCCCCGTCTCGCCGGCCTTTGCGGGGAAGGTCAGCATCAGCCCATCCAACCGCTCGGCCACGGCGCCTAATTCCTGATTCAGGCGTGTGCGCTCCGCGGCGGCCTTCTCGCGGATGCGCTCGGCCTGCTTCAACATTCCAGGAGTGGCGAGCGCCGCCAGGCCCTGCGGGATCAGGTAATTGCGCCCATAGCCATCCGCGACCTTCTTGACATCGCCGGCACGGCCCAGCTTGTATACGTCCTTCAGCAGCAATACTTTCATCGTCTCAAGCCCTTTCTTCAACATTTGAGCGCCGCATGCGGCGCTCAGGACGAAGGGTACCACGTCCAGCGG
>CAZQDE010000041.1:0-18639 GCA_964591485.1 uncultured Anaerolineaceae bacterium
AGATCTGCTGTCGCAGAGCCGACAGGTCCCAGTCGCGAACGTCCACGCCATCCACGAGCACACGCCCCTTGGAGACATCGTGCGTGCGGTTGACCAGCTTGGCCAACGTGGTCTTCCCGGATCCCGTCTGGCCCACCAGCGCGACCGTCTGACCGGGTTTGATTTGCAGGCTGATATCCTCCAGGCAATACGGCGCCTCCGGGTAGGCGAAGAAGACCGACTCGAAGCTGATCTCCCCTCGCATCTTCCCCTGATAGCCGCGCGGGTTCTGGTTCAGCTCTGTCTCGCGGGTGATGAGCTCCAGGATGCGGCGAGCGCCCGCCAGGCCCAATGAAACCTGCGAGTACGCGAAGAGCGAGACGAAGGTGGGAAAGCCGAAGAGCTGGATCAGGCCCACATAGGCCACCACCTGGCCTACATCCAGCAGGCCTCGCTGGAACAGCAGCACAGCGTGCAGGAAGGAACCCGCCTCGGCTAAGCCTAGGAAAAGCAGTGGCAGGAAGCGGGCCTCCACGTCGCCCTGGTGTACGAAGGCATCCCGGAAGGCGCGAGCGTTGGCTGTGAAGCGCGCAACTTCGGCCTGCTCCTGCGCGGCCCCCTTGATAACCTCGATCCCGTCGATGGCTTCGGCCAGATGAGCATTGAGCCTGCCGAAGGCGCGGCGGACCGAATCGGCGATGGGCCGTAGCTCGCGCAGGTAGCCGCCCAACGCCAGAATGTAGCTGAGGATGAAGAGCGCCGGCACCAGCACAAGCGAGGGATGATAGCGGGGAGCGAGCAGCAACGGCATGATCAGGAAATTGCCCGAGCCGAGCACCAGGTTGAGGCCGGGGTTGAACATGAGATTGATCTCGCGCACATCGTTTGTGGCGCGCGCCATGGTGTCACCCACCGGCTGGAGACTGTGGAAGGTCATGCTTTTCCCTAGCAGGCTGACGTAGAGCTCCTCGCGAATGTCCCGCTCCAACCGCTGGCCGATGAGCTCGGCACCGAAGTTGCGGCCCAATTGGAGCACCCCGCGGATGATCTGGGAGATGACGATCCACCACGCCAATTGGCGCAGGCGGACCAGATCGGGGGGATCAGCGAGGATGGCGTTGAATGCCAGGCCGGTGAGCACCGGGACCGCCGCGGCCAGCGCGGCGTTCCCCACCGCCCCCATGAACGTGACAGCGACCAGCCAGGCATGGCGGCTCACGTGGGACAGAATCCAGAGCCCCGGCGAGCGGCGATTGGGTGCTTTGAAGTGGGCGGGGACGAATTCGGCCGTCGTCATGGTTCTATCCGCTGGGATCTCGGGGTGACACGCAGGTCTTGGGTGGATGGTGGAAGGATACCACACGCCCAGGCCCGCCTGCAGCCGTGTGGGATCGTGCTATAGTTGCCCCCTGTTGGCGTCCTCGATGTCACAGCGCTGGCAGATCCCTCGTTGCAAAGGTGACGGCGTGTGATGGCCGAAACTCGTGCGCCCAAGGAAGAATTGGTTCCCACCGTCCGGCGTGCCCAGGAGGGAGATGCCGCTGCATTTGCCGAGCTATTCAAGAAGCTGCATCGTCCAGTCCTGAGCTATGTCTATCGGACGGTCGGCGACCGGCAGTTGGCGGAGGATATCACTCAGGATGCCTTTCTCCGTGCCCACCAGCGCCTGGCGCAGTTGGGTCCGCCCTGGGATTTCAAATCGTGGATCTTCCGCATCGCCGGCAATCTGGCCATCGACACGCTGCGGCGCAACCGGCGCTTTGTGGATCAAGAGGAGCCCCAGGAGATGGGCAGCCCCCCATCGACCCAACGGCCCGCAGAGAAACAGGTGGAGCGCCGCGAGGCCCGGCGGCAAGTCGAGCGCACCTTGGCGCTGCTTCCCACCACCTACCGCCAGGCGCTAATCCTGCGCGAGCTCAACGCCCTCTCTTACGCCGAGGTTTCAAGGGCGCTGGAGTGCTCCTACGACAATGCCCGCCAGCTCGTGCATCGCGCCCGGCTGGCATTTCGTGAATTGCACGGCATCCGCCTCTTGGCCGAGAGCGGTGCGGCTCGCTGCGAGGCATTGGGAGACCTGCTTTCCGCCTATCAAGATGACGAAATCCAACCCGACGAACAGAAGGCGATCCGCCAGCATCTGGCGACATGTGAGCATTGTCAGGAGACCGAGCGGGATCTGCGGCGTGTGGCCGGCTTGATTGCCGCCCTCCCCCCGCTTGCCCCCAGTCCGGGCTGGATCGAGAAGATGCTAGAGCAGTTGAAGGGCAACCCGCCTAGAGAGCCGGGCCTGCACCCGTCCTCTGGCGCAGGGGGCCCAAGAGGGGGGATCCTCAAGCCGCTCCTGGGGGGATTAGGAGGCGCCTTGGCTGGCGCGGCTGTTCTGGCGGCAGGAGCCTTCGCCCTGGGTCTTTGGCCACCGGAGCTCCAGCCCGCGCTGGAGAGGGCCGTGAAGGCAACCGTGGCGGCCGCCGTCCAGATAACGCCCGAAGTGCCATCACCCGAGCCGCCGCTGGCGCCGCCTGCCCTCACGGCGACCGCCACACCCAGCCCCACGCCCACGGTTACGCCCAGTCCAACCCTGGGTCCTCCCTATGCCATCGCCCTTCAGAACAGCAACTGCCGCGCCGGCCCGGGATCCGTATATGGCATTCTGGACTACTTGCTGCTCGGCCAAGAAAGCCCCATAGAAGGGCGCGATGCTGCCTCACTTTGGTGGGTAGTAGCGCGTCCGAACGGCGGTGGGGATTGCTGGATCGCCAACCGGCTGGTGGACGAACGCGGGGATCTATCAGCCGTGCCGGTGGTGCCCGCGCCGCCGACGCCCACGCCGGCCGATACTGCGCCGCCAACGACCACAATTTCCCACTTCCCATCGGCGCCGCGCCGGCCGGACGACATGGACGTGGTGCAGTTTTCGGCCAGCGCCAAGGATGACCGCGGGGTGGTCCGCATCGAAATCTACATCCGCCCGCCTGGTGCCGCGACCACCAGCTTGGTCAAGACCTGCGAGTCGGCCGCGACCTGCGTTTATGAGGGCGGGCCTTACCCCTCGGGGACGCTCGAGTATCAAGCCAAGGCATACGATGCCGCCGGCAACATAGGAGCCAGCCCGCTCACCAGCATCACGATCTACTATCGGATACGATGAGACGGGCCGGCTGACCGCGGACAGCGGCGGATACCAGTCCACTCCCTGAGTGATCTATTCAAAGACCTGGTGCCCACCGGGCGGGCCCCATCCGCCGGCCCGCTCGGTCTCCCCACTCATGGAGATTTGCGTGGGGGCGGTGGTTGCCTGTATCCTGTCACAATTCGAAGGATGCTCTCGTTATAGATACTAGAAAGTCAAGCAACCGCTCAAAGGAAGAGAAGATCATGAAGAGAAGGCCCCTATTCATCCCCTTGATCGCACTCATGCTGGCAGCCCTGGCCTGCAATATGCCCGGTGCCGCGCCTGCTGCCGCCCCGCCCGAAACCCAGGAGATCGGCGGGCAGATCGCAGAGCCGGGCGTGGAGCAGGCCGAGCCGGTCGAGCCTTCGCCAACCGAGGAAATCCCACCCACCGACACGCCCGAACCGCCTACGGCAGAACCTTCACCCACCGCTACGGCGACGCCCACCCATACCCCCGAACCGGAAGGTTGCACCAATCGGATCGGCTTCGTGGCGGATGTAACCGTGCCCGATGGCGCTGATTTCGATCCCGGCGAGGCCTTCACCAAGACCTGGCGCCTGCGCAACGATGGCACCTGCACCTGGACTTCTTCGCATAGCCTGGTCTTCAGCCATGGCGACGCCATGGGAGGCCCAGCCGAGCTCCCGTTGCCGGCTGTTGTGAACCCGGGCCAGACAGTGGATCTCTCCGTAGATCTAGTGGCCCCCGATGACCCGGGCGGCTACAAAGGTTTCTGGATGCTGCGCGATCCGTCTGGAGTCCTGTTTGGCCTGGGCGAGGATGGAGACGTAGCCTTCTGGGTCGAGATCGAAGTGCTCGAGCCGGATGCGGGCGGGGATGGCGATGGCGGCGGGATTTTCATCATCACCCCGATCATCCCCGTCTTTCCGCTGTATAAATCCTCGGGGACCGGTCAGAATCTGTTGGCGGATAACTGTTTCGACCTGGACAACGGCGCCTGGATCGGGTGCGGAGATGGCACTGCAGATTTCCGCTACGACCCCGAGATGACCATGAGCGGATTCCCGCCCACGATCAAGCTCGAAAAGCGGCTCGTGCTGCTGCATGGGGCCGCGTTTGCTGGATTCGGCAGCGGGACGCCCAGCAGCAGCGATTGCCAGGCGCTGGGCCTGAGCACGAGCTCATTCAAGATCCAATCGCAGACCTACTGCTATCGCACCAGCGAGGGCCATTACGGATACTGGCGGCAGGAGAGTGGCGACCTCTTCTCGGTGACATTTACCTGGGGGACATATAGCCTGCCCTAGGCGGGGTGACAGATATGTAAGGGCGCCAGCCGTTGCCGGCTGGCGCCTTCGCGTCGACTAATCTAGGGAAGCGGCTCGAATTGGGCAGTGAAATGGCGCAGCAATTCGGGGGCATAGGTGATACGAAATCCGCGCAGCTTGTCCCTTTGCTCGGCGATGCGAGCCAAGGTTTCCACCACGAAATCCATGTGGCTCTGGGTGTACATCCGGCGTGGGATGGCAAGGCGCACAAGCTCCATGAGAGGGTGGTGCTCCTCTCCCGTTTCCGCGTCGATATAGCCGAAGGCCACCGAACCCAATTCGACGCCGCGTATCCCGCCTTCCAGGTAGAGCGCCACGGCCAGCGCCTGCCCCGGGAAGGCCTCGCGAGGTATATGGGGTAACAGCTGGCCGGCATCGATATAGACCGCATGGCCCCCAGGTGGTTCGACCACTGGAATGCCTGCTTCCAGCAAGCCCTCTGCCAGGTAGGCGGTCTGCCCCAGGCGGTAATCCAGGTAAGCCTCATCCAGGCCTTCCCACAGGCCGACTGCGATGGCTTCCAGGTCGCGCCCCGCCAGGCCGCCATAGGTGGGAAAGCCTTCGCGCAGGATGAGCTCGTTGCGGGCCCTCTGCGCCAGATCATCATCGTTCATCACCAGCAGGCCGCCGATATTGACGAGGGCGTCCTTTTTGGCGCTCATCGTGGCCCCATCGGCGAGCGCGAAGATCTCCCGGGCTATTTCGAGAGTGGACTTCTCGGCGTAGCCCGGTTCTCGAAGCTTGATGAAGTAGGCGTTCTCCGCATAGCGGCAGGCGTCGATGAAGAAGGGGATGCCGTACTTGCGGTAGACCTCGCTGGTTTGCCGGATATTCTCCAGCGAGACGGGCTGCCCGCCGGTGGCGTTGTTGGTGATAGTGGTCATGCCAAAGGGGATGTTCTCCGGTCCCGTCTCGCGAATGAAGGCCTCCAATTTGGCGATATCCATGTTGCCCTTGAAGGGATGGCGGTTGGCCGGATCCGCCGCCTCCGGGATCACCAGATTGACCGGCTTGCCCCCGCGGGCGCGGATATTTGCCTCCGTCGTGTCGAAGTGGGTATTGGAGGGGACAAACGATCCCGGCCGGACCAGCAAGGTGCTGAGGATGTGCTCGGCGGCACGACCCTGGTGGGTGGGAACGAAGTGCCGGAATCCGAAGATCGATTCAACCGTCTCCTTGAGATGGAAATAGGACCTGGCTCCGGCGTAGGACTCATCGCCCTGCATCATGGCGCCCCACTGGCGGTCGCTCATGGCACCGGTGCCCGAGTCAGTCAGCAAGTCAATGAAGATATCCTCCGATCGCAGGCCGAAGATGTTGTAGCCTGCGGCCTGAAGGGCGCGTTCGCGTGCAGGCCGGGGAACGAGGCGTATGGGTTCTATGGTCTTGATGCGGAAGGGTTCGATGGGATGGGTGCGCATGCATGCCTCCACGAAGAACGGGGTCGACCAGCTGCCCGCAGCCTTCATTCTTGGCGGGCGGAAACCAACCGACTATACTCCAATCTCTGCCACTCGCAAAACGGGCATGGGAGGATGGGACGTGCCGCAAAGCCTGAAACTCGGCGACTTGGAAGTCATCCGGTTTGAGCTGGGATGGGCCGCAACCAATACCTACCTCGTGGGTCACTCTGAGACCGGTGCAGCGGTAGTGATCGATCCGGCCTGGGAGGGGGAGATGCTCGCCGCTGCCGCGGAGGAGCGCGGTTGGCGGGTGGAGGCCATCTGGATCACCCACGGCCATTTCGACCACTTCGGCGGGGTCGCCGGGCTCGCACGCAGCCTGGATGGCCCTGTGCCTGTCGCGATGCATCCCGCAGATCTCCCCCTATGGAAGGCGCAGGGGGGCGCCTCCTTCTTCGGGATTCCAGACTTCGATCCCGGGCCGGAGCCCTCGCTGCAACTGCAGCACGGGATGCAGCTATTCCTGGCCGATTATGCCTTCGAGGTCCGGCATACACCCGGACACGCGCCTGGACATGTTATCTTCTGGTGCCCCAAGGGAGAGGTTGCCTTCTGCGGCGATCTCATCTTCCGCGCTGGCGTGGGGCGCACGGATTTGCCTGGGGGCGATTGGGATCAGCTTCTGCACAGCATTCGCGAGCATGTCTTCACGCTTCCAGGCACAACGCGACTGCTTCCCGGCCATGGCCCGCTCACAACCGTCGAGATGGAGCAGCGCACGAATCCCTTTGTGGCAACGGTTGAGGGCTAGATCACGACCTGCCGCCGTTTTCTTCATCCGCTCCGGAGGCGGCTTCTGCGTCCTTCGCCGAGGGGTTGAAGAAGCGTTGCAGTTCGTCTGGCCGACACTTCCCCAACAAGATCATCACCTGGTCCCCTGCGAGCAAGTCAGTATCGCCATGCGGCACGATGAGCTCGCCATTGCGAACAATCCCCACGACTGCGCATTCCCGCGGAAGACGGATCTCGGCCAGGCGCTTGCCGTGGATGGGTGACTGCTCGAGGACAAAGAACTCGGTCACCTCGGAGCCCGGAAGCTTGGGCATTCCTTGGAAAGTCCTCTGCGCCCGACCGGCGCTGGCCCGCTCATAAGCCCGGATGATATCGTTGCGCCGAATGACTCCCACCAAACGACGGGCATCGTCACGGTTGACGACTGGCATGCGGGAGAGGTCGCGAGGCGCCATGCGGCGCAGCACACTCCGCAGATTTTCGTCAGGGTAGGCGACGGAGGGCTCCCTCGTGCCGATATCGATCACCCGCAAGTCATCAAGGGATGGGAACGACTGAGCCGCCCGGCGGTAATCGCTCAGCGAAACCATACCCAGCAGATGATGCTCAGGGTCGGTGATGGGGAAAGCATGGCTGTTATAGCGCAGAAAGAGCTCGGGCAATGCTTTGGCGGGGAACTCGGGTGGAAGCGGGTGTGCCTCGCGGCTCATGACCTCTTCAACCAAGACCGATTCCATGATGTCTACGTCGCGGCCAAAGCGCAGCCGGATCCCGCGCCGGGTTAGCTTCAGAGTGTAGATGGATTCCCCTTCCAGCCAGTGGTGAGACAGCACGGTGGCGACACCTGCGGCCAGGATCAGTGGCAGGATGATGCGGTAATCATCCGTAAGCTCGAAGAGGATGAGCACGGCCGTAATAGGTGCATGGGCAGCGGCGGCAAATACGGCGCCCATGCCAACCAGCGCGTAGGCCCCTGCAGGCGCGGTCACGCCGGGGATAATCATCCCTAACCATCGGCCGACGCCTGCGCCCAGGGTGGCACCGATGAAGAGCGAGGGGGCAAAGATGCCTCCCGACCCGCCTGACCCCAATGTTAGCGAGGTTCCGGCGATCTTGAGCAGCATCAGGATCATCGCTAGGCCGAGGGAGAGCCCGCCGAGCAACGCCAGCGAGATGGTCTCGTATCCAACCCCATAGATATGTGGGATCGGGTCGCCGGAGAATGCCGGGAGCCGTGTGTAGACCCACGCCAGCAACCCCAGCAGCAATCCCCCCAATGCAGGCTGCAGGGTTGCTGGGATTCGCTGTGAACGCTCGAAAATGGCTTCAGTCTGATACACGGCCCGAACGTAGAAAACGGCGATGCCTGCGGCGAGAACCCCCAGACCCACGTATAGTGGATATTCCCAGAGGCTGTGAAGCTGATATTCCGGAACCTGAAACGCGGGCATGTTTCCGAAGGCGATGCGCCCGATCACATCCGCTGTCACCGCGGCGATGGCGACGCTGCTGAAGTTGCGCACCCCAAAATCGCCCAGAATGACTTCCATGGCGAAGATGAAGCCTGCGATCGGGGCGTTGAAGGTGGCCGAGATGCCTGCCGCTGCGCCGCATGCCACAAGGTTGCGGATGCGGTCCTCGGATAGATTGAGCTTCTGGCCGAGCGTTGACCCCAGCGCGGATCCGATCTGTACGATAGGGCCCTCCCGGCCCACAGACCCCCCACTTCCGATGCAGATCGCGGAGGCGAGCGATTTGATGAGCGCTACGATGGGCCGGATGCGTCCGCCTCGCAGGGCCACCGCTTCCATGACCTCCGGTACGCCGTGCCCCTTGGCCTCGGGGGCATAATGTGTCACAAGGTAGCCGACAAGCAGACCGCCTAGCGTGGGGGCCAGGATGAGGTGGATATCAGATCCCAGGGCTTGCGTGAATCGCGGTAGCCATTCAAAGGAGACCCGGGTGACAGAGGTAATCAGCCAGCGGAAGGCTATCGCGCCCAGGCCGCCTCCCACCCCCACAAGAAAGGCCGGTCCGATGAAGACGAGCGCCACGGGCATGCGCTGATTCGCACGCAATGCTTGCATAAGGCGGCGAAATTTGGAGGAGGACCCCTTTTCAAGGCGTTCTTCTTGCATCTTGTCTCCCCAGCTTTAGTCTTCCTGCGGATATTGGTCAGAGCGAGCCGAAAAACAGACGCGGAAAGCCCTCTCCCCTGCCCCTCGTTCGTCCATGCAGGCATGGACTGCGTTATCTCAGGAAAGACGAGACCTCAGTCCGCCCGGCGATTATACACCCGCGACCGAGCGCGGCCTTGCCGAGGATGACCCCAGGCGCTTCTGCCCTAGTCGCTTTGCGTTGCCTGGATCCAAGCCAGCCAGTCATACAGCAGTCCGGAGGGAGGCGATGGGCCGATGGCCAGAAGCGTGAGCCGCAGGGGATAGCTTGGATCCTCCGGCCCGATCGGCGCGGAACCAGGCACGCGCAACCTGGCGACTGCTGCGCCCGGCGGAACCTGATTGTAGGGCACCAAGCCGATGGCGCCATGCGCCTCACCCAGCAGTTCTAGCGCTGCCTCGGGCGTGGGTGCAAGAAGCGAGTGGGAGGAGAACGCAAGCCCTTTCATCACCTCGCTCGCAAAGACCTCGCGGATCTCGTCTCCGCGCAGCGGGATGACCGGCTGGATCACCAGATCCTGACCGCCCAAGGTGGACCAATTCTGAGCTGCTCCTGAAAAGATTTCTCGCAACGTATCAAGATCGAAATCTCGTCTTGTGGTTCCCGGCCCAAGCACGACCGCGAGGGGTTCCTCTGCCAGTGCCGCCGCGAACATTTCTTCACTCGGCGGCCTCGCCGTGATGAGCAATTCCAGGCTTCCGTCCTCGAGAGCCTCCAACCCGGCTTCCACCGGCAGCTCCTCGATCCAGATGCTTGCTTCGGCGCGCTCTGCCTGGAAATCCCCCGCCCAGGCCTCTACCTGGCGAGCGAATGCGGGCGTGACGCCGACCCGATAGACCTCGAGCTCTGGGCTTGCGGTTGGCGCAGGTTGCGCCTGGCAACCCGTCAGCCCCAGCATCACAGCCATGAGCAGCCACCTATGGGCGCAAGACATACAGGAGCAATCCTCCCCCGCCGACGATGGCGCAATACAGGCTGAAGAGATAGAGGCGCCGGCGGCGCAGGTATCCCAGAAGCCAGTGGATGGAGGCCCATCCCACCAGCGCCGCAGCCAGGAACCCGGCCAGCAGGGGAAGCGCCTGCTGTGGAGCACTATCCAGTGCAGCCAGATCGAGCAGGGCAATCAGACCGGCTCCTATCATGGCCGGAATGGCCAGTAGGAAGGAGAAGCGGGCGGCTTCCGCGCGGGTCAGCGAGCGGAAGAGCCCTCCGGCGATCGTGGCGCCCGAGCGTGAGATCCCGGGAAAGAGCGCCAGGGTTTGGGCCAACCCGATCCAGATGGCATCGGAAGCGGTAAGCTCGAGGCTGGTCTTGCCCGGCCGGCTCAAACGTTCGCTCAGGAGCAAGATCGCCGCCGTGCCTAGCAGAAAGCCCATCACGGCTGGCGGACTGTCGAAGGCCCGCTCCACGGCGGACTTCAGCCACAGCCCGAGCACGGCTGCCGGCAGGCTTGCCAGGAGCACGAGCCAGCCCTCGCGAGCCTGCGGGTCCTCCAACGGCTTGCCGCGCAGGATGCCACGCACCACAGCGCGGAGGATCGCCACCAGGTCGCGGAAGAAATAGGCGATCACTGCCAGGATCGTTCCCCATTGCACCAGCACGTTGAAAATGAAAGCTTCCCGGGGGTCGAACTGCCAGCCCAGCAACCATGGAACGAGCACCAAATGCCCGGAGGATGAGATAGGCAAGAACTCCGTGGCACCCTGGACCAGGCCCAGGACGATGGCTTGAAAGACGCTCATGGGCTAAGTCCCCTCCTCACGGTGCTTTTGGAAGCCGGCCCGAAACGCATTTGCGAACTCGGTCACCAGACCCTCGAGTATTGCTTGGCGCAGATCGGCGGCCAGTGCGGTGAGCGTGTGAATGTTATGGATCGAGAGCAGTGTCGCGGCGAGCATTTCGCCCGCGACGCAGAGATGTCGCAGGTAGGCACGGGTAAAGGTATTGCAGGTGTAGCAGCCGCACGCTGGATCGAGTGGACGCTCATCCCTGGCATACTGGGCCTTGCGCATGTTCAACCGGCCCTGGCGCGTAAGCGCGGCGTGGTTGCGGGCCATGCGGGTAGGAAGCACGCAGTCGAAAATATCGACCCCGCGCACCACGCCTTCCACCAGGTCCTCGGGAGATCCGACCCCCATGAGGTAGCGAGGCTTGTCCTGCGGCAGCACTTCATCCACGACATCGAGGATGGCGTGCATCTCAGCCTTCGTCTCGCCTACGGATAACCCGCCGATGGCGATGCCTGGGAAATCGAGCCCGGCGATGAAGCGGGCAGATTGCTGGCGCAGGTCAGGGAACACGCCACCCTGGAGGATTCCAAACAGAGCCTGGTCTTTACGGCGGTGAGCCTTCTGGCAGCGTTCGGCCCAGCGGTGAGTGCGCTCCATCGCCGCCTCGTTATAGGCACGATCGTAGGGCTCCGGGCACTCGTCGAAGGCCATGATGATATCCGCTCCGAGGGCTTCCTGAATCGCGATGACGCTCTCAGGCGTGAAGCGGTGTTCAGAGCCATCCAGATGGGAGCAGAAGGTCACCCCGTCGGCATCCACCTCGCGACGGTCCGCCAGTGAGAAGACCTGGAACCCGCCGGAATCGGTGAGGATAGGTCCTGGCCAGGCCATAAAGCGGTGCAGGCCCCCATGCTTGGCAACAAGCTCGGCGCCTGGGCGGAGATAGAGATGGTAGGTGTTAGCTAGGATGAGGGATGCGCCGGCCGCGCGAACCTGCTCAGGGGTGAGCGCCTTCACCGTCGCCCGCGTCCCTACGGGTGCGAAGACCGGAGTCTGGAAACTCCCATGCGGCGTGTGAAACACCCCAGCGCGGGCGCGCCCGTCGCAGTGGATCAAATCGAAGTTGAAGGCTTCTTCTGTCATAGCTGCCCACCTTCGCCTGCCCCGAGAGCGGAAGGCGGTCGCGGCAGGGATGCATGCGCCCTCGAGGCGGCGGCGCTCGATTATACCCGTGGGCGCGCGCGGTTGTCATCCTCGGATGCCGGTTTTATACTGACGGCTATGCAGCCGCAGATGCACTACGCCACCTGGGCCGAGGTTGATCTGGGGGCCATCGCCGGCAACGTTCGTTTCTTCCGGAAGACGACCCAACGGGCCGTGATGGCGGTGGTAAAGGCCAACGCCTATGGACACGGTGCGGCGCCTGTAGCAAGGGCGGCGCTGGAGGCCGGCGCATCATGGTTGGCGGTGGCGCGGGCTGGCGAGGCGCTCGAGCTAAGAGAAGCCGGGCTAGCGGCTCCCATTCTCATTCTCGGGTACACCTCTCCCGCCCGATGGATGGAACTGATCCGGGCCGGCGTTTCGCTAACGGTCTGGAGCGAAGCCCAAATCGTAGAGATGGCCGCGGCGGGCCGCCAGGCCGGCAAGCCAGCGCACCTTCACCTCAAGGTTGACACCGGCATGAGCCGACTGGGCACCGAGCCGGAGCAGGCCCCGTTGCTGGCGGAGAAGATCCGCAAGTTGGAGGGCGTGCTCTTCGAGGGCATCTTCACCCACTTCGCCCGCGCCGACGAGGCCGATCCAGCCCCCACCGATGCCCAGAGCACCCGCTTTCGCAAGGTGGTGGAAGCGCTGGAGCATGCCGGGATGCGTCCCCCATGGGTGCACGCCTCCAATTCTGCCGGCACGCTGCGCCGGCCCGAAGCGTGGTATGACCTGGTACGAGTGGGCATCGCCATGTATGGGCTGGAGCCCTCTCGGGCATGCCCCCTGCCAGAGACGATTCGTCCGGCCCTGGCCTGGAAATCATCCCTGGCCATGGTCAAGACGCTCCCACCAGGCCGCGGGATCAGCTATGGCCACGTCTACACCACCACCCGAGATGAACGCATCGGGACCATCCCGGTGGGCTATGCCGATGGTTTCCGGCGCATCGAGGGCAATGTGGTGCTTGTGCGCGGGAGGCGGGTCCCGGTCATCGGGCGGGTGACGATGGACCAGATCATGGTGCAACTGGACGGGGTCCCGGAGGCACAGGTGGGGGATGTAGTCGTGCTGATCGGCCGGCAGCAAGAGGAGTGCATCTCCGCCGAAGAGGTGGCCGAACGTTGGGGGACAATCAATTACGAGGTGACCAGCGGTTTGGCGGCGCGCGTTCCAAGGCTCTATATAGGACCCTAGCCCCTCCATAGGGATGGGAGCAATCTTACAGAAATAAGGCGGCCCGCCCCATCAGGAGTGGGCCACGCTATGATCTCCCGGTTCGATTGCAGGGGCCGCCACTCAGCCGCCCAGGTAGGCTTTCTTCACCTCGGGGTTCTCGAGCAGCTCCTGCGACTTGCCTTCCAGCACAAGATTGCCATTCTCGAGCACATAGCCGCGCTGGGCGAACTGCAGTGCCATGCGGGCGTTTTGCTCCACAAGCAGGATAGTGGTGCCCTCTTGGTTGACCTCCTTCAAGGCATCGAAGACGTCCAGCATCAGCAAGGGTGCCAGGCCCATGGAAGGCTCATCCAGAAGCATCATCTTGTGGGCGCTCATCATGGCCCGGCCGACGGCCAGCATCTGCTGTTCGCCTCCGCTCAGCGTCCCGGCCTTTTGATTCAACCGCTCCTTCAGGCGCGGGAAGAGACCGAAGACACGCTCCATATCACGCTCGATGCCATCCGCATCCGTGCGGGCGAAGGTCGCCAGCGTCAGATTCTCCATCACCGTCAGGTTCTCAAAGAGCCGCCGGCCCTCCGGAACATGGGAAATGCCCAATTCGGTTACGACCTTATCGGCCGGATATGCAAGCATATCCTTGCCCATGAAGGTCATTTTCGATCCGGGCTCAGCGGGGATCAGGCGGGAGATGGCCCTAAGGGTAGTGCTCTTGCCGGCCCCATTCGCCCCGATGATGCACACGATCTCGCCCTCATCGACCTGGAAGCTGATGCCATGCAGCGCCTTGATATTCCCATAGGACACGGCCAGGTTCTCGACTTGGAGCAACATCAGAGCACCACCTCCTTCCCAAGGTAGGCGTCGATGACCTTGGGATCGTTGCGGATCTCCTCCGGCGTGCCTTCAGCGATGACTTCTCCGAAGTTCAGCGTCTGGATGATCTCGCAGAGGTCCATGACCACCTTCATCCGGTGTTCGATGAGGAAGATGGCCAGGCCCAGCTCCCGGTGAACCTGGCGGATGATGTCCATCATCTGAAGCAGCTCTTCGGGGTTCATGCCCGCGGTGGGCTCATCCAGGAAGAGGATCTTCGGCTCGGTGGCCAAGGCGCGTGCAAGCTCGACCCGCCTCTGGGCGCCGTAGGGCAGATTGGTGACGATCTGGCCTGCATGGTCGGCGACGCCAACCATTTCGAGCAGGTCGATTGCGATTCGACGGGTCTCGGCCTCCTCGCGGTTGCGCCTGGCCGTGCCGAAGAAGGCTCCCATCAACCCATAGTCCAGCTTGGAATAGCGCGCCAGCATGACATGCTCGAGCACCGTCATATGCCGCCAGAGCCGCAGGTTCTGGAAGGTGCGGCCCAATCCCCGCGAGGCGATCTGGTCCGGCCGCATCCCCTTGATGGATTGACCTTCGAGCAGGATGTCGCCCTCAGTGGGGGTGTAGATACCGGTAATCAGATTGAAGATGGTGGTCTTCCCGGCCCCATTGGGGCCGATCAGGCCGCGGATCTGGCCGCGCTCGATAGCCAGGTTGTAGGCATGGACCGCGCGTAGCCCGCCGAAGAAGTGGGTCATGTTCTGGACCTCAAGCAGCGGCATGATCCACCTCCTCCAAGGGTTCGTCCTTGGGTTGAAGCATCTTCCCCACGTCGAAATCCCTGAAGGCCACCAGGCCTGAGGGTCGAAAGATCATGATCAGGATCAGCATGATGGGGATGATGATCCACTTGTAGATCTCCAGCGGGCGCAAGGCCTCGCTGATCAGGCTCAGGCCGACGGCACCGACGATCGAGCCTGTGACCGAGTTTAAGCCACCAAGGTAGACCATCGCCAGCACTTCGGCCAGCTTGCGGATGCCGAAGGTGTCGGGGTTGATGTAGCGGATGACGTGCGCGAAGAGGCCGCCGGAAACGCCGGCCCAGAAAGCGGCAAAGAGAAAGGCGGTCATTTTGGTCTTGCGTGTATCGACCGTCATGGCGCTGGCCGCCAACTCACCATCCCGTACGGCGTTCAAGGCCTTGCCGATCGTCGAGCGGACGAAGTTGTTGATGATCCAGATCGAGATCACGGTCCAGATGAAGACGATCGGCAAGGTGGAGTAGTTGGGTTGGTTGCTGATGCCTCGCGCCCCGCCCACGACCTCCATGTTCTCAAACAAGCTCTTTACGATGAACATGAAAGCCAGCGAGATGATGGCCAGGTAGTCGCCGCGGGTTCGGAAGGAGGGGATGGCCACCAGCAGTGCGCCGACGGCCGCCACCAGCCCGCCCAGGACGAGCGAGATGGGGAACAGGAAGGGCCCCAGCGCGGGCGGGAGCAGCGCCTCCCCGAAGCGGTTGTCGGAGACGAAGAGCACGATGGTGAACACCGAGGCGGTGTAGGCCCCCAATGCCATGAAACCCGGGTGCGAACAGGAAAACTCGCCCATGTATCCGTTCACCACGTTCAGGCTTAGGGTGGCCATGATGGCGATCATCGTGAAGCGAGCCACCAGCAGGCGGTAATCGGTGATGCTCGTCCAGATCTCCAGCACGCCGTAGAGGATTAGCAGATGCAGGATGGCCGAGACCACCGTGGGATAGGAAGCCAGCCAGCGAGCGGCCCGGTTGGCGAGCGGCGCGGTGAAGCGCGCCACCAGGCCGATGGGTATGAAGTAGATCAGCAGCATGTAGGCCAGGGCGATCGGGAAGAGGATTGGGGCATCCAGGATGAACACGATCCCAAAGAGCGCCGGGATCTTGGCCATCCCCAGGAGGTGTGCCAGCGGCAAGCCCAAGAAGCGCTCCATGAGCACTGCCACCAAGGCCGCCAGGAGCCAGCCCAGCATGGGCACCGAACGGTATGGGGCCCAGAAGCGCCCGAGCGCCTGGCGGATGCGATGCCGCCTGCCAGGTAACGAACCAGAAGACACATCCATTGCGGTTCCCTTTCTTGACCGTCGATATGTCACAGCCGCAATTGGGCGCTGTACGGTTCACCGAAGAAGCCGTGCGGGCGGAAGGTCAGGATGATCAAGATGATTCCAAAGGCGATCAGGTTTCTCATCGTAGAGGGAAAGATGGTGGTGACGAAGATCTCGATGAATCCCAGCAGGAAACCTGCCAGGCCTGCGCCCAGGATCGACCCGCGCCCGCCCAGGATGGCCGCCACGAAGGCCTTCCAGCCGAATAGGATCCCCATATTGGGGTCCAATACCGGATAGGCCACGCCGTAGAGGATCCCGGCCGCCGCTGCCAGCGCCGAGCCCAAGGCAAAGGTCATCAGCGCGATGGTGTTGGCCGAGATCCCCATCAAGGGGACGACGACGTAGTCGTAGGCCATAGCGCGCATCGCCATGCCCCACTTGCTGCGGCGGACGAATTGGTGCAGCGCCAGCGTGAGTACCAGGGAAACCACCACGATGAGAATCTTCTTGTTGGTGACGCTCACGCCCATGAACTGGAAAGTTGTCGTCTTGATCAGTTCGGGGAAGGATCTCCTCTGGGGGCCGAGCAGCGCAAGGTTCCCGGTCTCCAGGATGATGCCGATCATCAGTCCCGTGATGGCGGCTGAGGCGCGTGGCGCATCACGCAACGGCCGGTAGCCGATGCGCTCCACGGCCATGCCCACGAAGGAGTTGAGCACCATTGCCAGGATCAGTGTGAGCACCAGCACCAGGCCCAATTCCATGCTTGGCGGCAGGCCGATCAGTCCGCCGATGTCGAGCGCCAGCAGACCGGTGGAGATGAAGAAGCCGATGTAGGCGCCGACCATGAAGACATCGCCATGCGCAAAGTTGAACAGCATCAGCACGCCGTATACCATCGAGTAGCCGATGGCGATCAGAGAGTAGATGCTGCCCCACTGCAGGGCGTTGATGACATTTTGAAGGAAGAACTGCATAGTGGACCGTCCCTCTGCTCCCGAGGGGGCGGGGAAGGGATCCCCCGCCCCCTGGATCCAGTGACCTTTACAAGGGAGATGGACTTCAGGCCAGAGCCTGAAGTCCATCCGCAAGCGCCGGTGTTACGGGCAGATCTGCTTGTAGAAGGTGAACTTGCCTTCTTCGCTGATGCGCACGATCACCGCGCACTTGATGGGATCGCCTTCCTCGGTGAAGGTCATATCACCGGTGATGCCGGGGAACTCTTTGATTTTCGCCATCGCATCCCGCACGCACTTGCGGTCGGCCTTGATATCGCCGGTGATCTCGCCGCAATCCTCGATGGCCTTCTTGACGATGTTGAGCGAATCCCAGGTCAGGGCGCCGACGTCATCCGGGACGTAGCCGTACTTGGCGTTGTACTTGTCGATGAACTCTTTCGTGGCACCCGTGGCGCCCTCGGCGGCGTAGTGGGTGCTGAAGAAGGCACCGTAGCAGTCCTCGCCGCAGAGGTTGACCGTCTCGGCCGAGCCCCAGCTGTCGGAGCCGACGATGGGGCCGGTGAAGCCGAGCTCGTGTGCCTGCTGCACGATCAGCGCCACCTCGTTGTAATACTGTGGCGTGAAGATGAACTCCGCGCCGGCATCCATGATCTTGGTCAGCTGGGCGCTGAAGTCCGTGTCGCCGGTGGTGAAGCTCTCGAAAGCCACCACGGAGCCTTCGCCGTGCAGATCCTCCCAGGCCGACTTGAAGAACTCAGCCAGGCCCTTGGGGTAGTCACTGGCGATGTCGTAGAGCACGCCCGCCTTGGTGAAGCCAAACTCCTCGGTGACGAAGTTTGCTACCACCGGGCCCTGGAAGGGATCCAGGAAGGGAGTGCGGAAGACCCAGGGCCGGTTCAGGGTCGTGTTGGGGTTCGTTGACCAAGGGCTGATCATGGGGGTCTCAAGGTCATTCGCTACGCCGCCAGCCGGGACAGCCTGCTTGGAGGCCTGCGGGCCGACGATCACCAGCACCTCATCCTGGGTGATGAGCTTGGTGTTGACGGCTGCGGCCGACTCGCCCTTGGACTCGTTGTCCTCGATGACCAGCTCGACCTTGTATTCCTTGCCGCCCACGGTGATGGTGCCGCCAGTCTCCTCCAACCACAGCTCGGCTGCGAACTTGGTGCCCTCGCCGACCTTGGGGATGTCGCCCGTCAGGGGCGCGTTGATGCCGATCTTGATCGTCGGCTGGGCAGCCTGGCCGCACGCCGCCAGCAGCAACGCGGCAAAGACTATGAAAACCAGCAATCGCTTGGACATGTTCACTTCTCTCCTCTCTCCATCGGGAATGACGCAGGGGTGTCTCGTCAATGGCTTGACCCTTGGGCATCACCTCCTTCCGTTGAAGCCTTGGCTTGAATGAGTTCATACAGCTGCCGTGAATCCGCCCGCCTCATAAGAGCGCGGGCTCTTCTGAGCCTCGGCCAACGAGCGGTGCGGCCACTGCACCTCAGATAATCAGGATGAATCCAGGGATCACTCGGGGTATTCTGTCTCATGCTCTGCAGAGTAGGGCCGGCACCCATGGGAAAGCGGGGGAGGATGGAGGGCAAATGGGTGCTAGATCGGACGTGCGCAAGTCAGGATAGGCCACAGGATGGCCTCGGGCAAGTGTCGAATGTCACTGCAGAAAAAAACCGTCACTCCTTATCGCCTTATCATCGTCTAGCAATTGGTGACTACGGAACCCTTATTTCCAATGCTTAATCTAGCACCAGCGAGCGCCCGGAGCAAGCACACCGGGAGGATGTGACGCCCTTCGCTTGACACTCTTATGCCGCTACCGTAGAATGAGGCCGC
>CAZQDE010000042.1:0-15169 GCA_964591485.1 uncultured Anaerolineaceae bacterium
GCTACGGGAGACCTATCCCGAGGCCGCGGTCATAAATCTGGGGTCGGTGGGACACTTTTCCTACATAAACCGCCCGATCCCCTACACCCAGATGCTTGAAGCTTTCTGGCAGGCAACGCATCCATTGGGGGCGCCTAGGAAACATGGACCATAAACAGATCCACCCAAATTTGTTAGGATATTGTAAGGCGGCGCCCGGCCGGCGCCCGTCTTCGCACCTGTACAACCGAATGTCTCGCCCGACGAGAAAGGCAAACTCACCGAAAGGTGGGGACGCAAAGCAATAGGGTCTACCGCTGAGTTTCTCAGCCACGACAGCCTGCTGCCGAATGGGGCATATGCAATTAAGAAAACCCTCACCGTGCAGCAGGAAGACCCGCTGCACGGTTTTTTCTTTTCACAAGGCGGAGGGCCAAGTACGTGAAAAGCGGGCGGGTGTCGAGAGGTCGGGTTACAGGAATTTGACTTCCCTGCAACAGCGGCATAGAGGCCGGGCGCTACATTGAAGAGCATGAGGTCGATGATGAGAAGGCCTGCCGAACGTGGTCAATTCCTGGTGGAGTTTGCACTCATCCTGCCAGCTTTCCTCCTGCTGGTGATGGGCATCGTCGAGTTCGGCCGCTTGATGTTCACCTACGCCAGCGTGGCCACTGCAAGCCGCGAGGCCGCCCGCTACGGCGCCTCGGTTGGGGTCAACCCCGCCGGGATTGAGCACTATCGCGATTGCAATGGCATTCGCGAGACCGCCAAGCGCCTGGCAGGGATCGCCACCATCGAGGACAGCGACATCATCATCGAATACGACAACCCCGCCACCGGCTTCCATGAGACCGCCTGTCCGCCCAGTCAGTTCGAATTGGGAGACCGCATCATCGTGCGCGTGACCAGCACATTCGAGCCCATCGTGCCGCTCTTCACGCTGGAATCCTTCCCGGTCACATCGGAGACTAGGAGGACCGTCCTGCGGGACGTGTATATCAAATAGCAAATACTCAGGGCCCTGGAGGGCGAGTGAGGGAAAGCGGAGCGGAAAGGACGTTAGCCATGTTTAGAGCAACCAAGCGAAAACAGCGGGGCCAAAGCCTGACCGAGTTCGCCGTGGGCGTGACTTTCATCCTGGTACTTATTGCCAGCGGCATGGATTTCGGACGCGCTTATTACACCTTTATCTCTATTCGGGATGCGGCCCAGGAAGGCGCAGCCTATGCCTCCATCGCCCCCACCGACGTGGATGGGATCCGGGCAAGAGTTCGGGAGACCTCATCCGAGCCTTTCGACCTGACCTCACTCAACGACAGCCAGATCGAGGTCACGGTGGATGGCTATGCCTGCGCCGGGTATGACGTCACGGTGAGCATCAAGTATGACTTCAAACTCGTGGCACCCTTCCTTGCCGGTCAGATCCTGCACCTGAATGCGGAGGCGACGGACACCATCCTGCAGCCCCCTTGCTAAGTAGGGATGGAAGAGTCAGGGACGAGGGCCATGAAGAGACGGTCGGAAGCCGGACAGTCCTACATCATCCTCGCCATGCTGATGATTGGCATGCTCGCCTTCTCAGCCATGGCCATCGACGGCGGCATGCTCTACCACGAGCACCGCCGCGCCCAGAATGCCGCCGACGCCGCCGCGCTGGCGGCCGCCTACGCCAAGATCAAAGGCATCCCCCTGGGCCCGCCCGCGCTCGAGGCCGCGGCGGAAAACGGCTACCCCAACACCTCCCAGGCTTGCGATCCGCCCGGCTACGACTGCATCCTTGGCGTGGGAGAAAATCTTGCCATTCAGGTGACCAACCCACCCCGCACGGGAGAGTATGCCGGTGATCCGGATTACATTCACGTTCAAATCCAAAACCAAATCGAGACCAGCTTCCTGCACTTGGTCACCAACGGCGGACTGAGCAATGCCGCCGAGGCCGTCTCGCGCGTTTGGCCCTCCCAAAACTACACCCCCGGCTATGCCATCTTCGCTGCCACGGAGCATGACTGCAAGGGTGTATGGTTCACGGGCACCGGCGACACCTATGTGGCGGGAGGCGGGATCTTCTCCAATTCGGACGCTGCCAGCGGGAGCTGCCAGTCGGGTGTTCAAAGCGGCGGCGGGAACATCACCGTTGAACCCCCCGACGGCATCGAGGTGGTGGGAAGCTTCGATATGGGCGGCAGCGGCACCGTCAGCCCGCCGCCTACAGAAGGCGTGCCCCAATACCGGCTGCGGCCGATGCCCATCCCGGATTGCTCCGGCCTGCCCGATCGCGGCAAGCTCAAAATCAACGGCGCCGGGACGCATACGGTCGAACCCGGGCGCTACGAACAGATCACCGTCCTGGCTAACGCGGACGTGACCCTTGAGCCGGGCATGTATTGCGTCTACGGGAACAAGGGCTTCACGGCGAACGGGGGTTCGATCAGCGGCGTGGATGTGATGATCTACATGCAAGACGGACCCTTCGACCTGGGCGGCAATACGCTGGTGCAGCTTGCCGCCGAGCAGACCCCCGGCGATCTCGTGGATCCCTCCGACAATGATTGGAAGGGCATGCTGCTCTACGTGGCCCCCACGAACACCGACGATGTAAAGATCACGGGCACATCCAGCACGACCTATACGGGGACGATCTACGCGCCCAACTCGCTCGTCACATTGGAAGGCACCAGCGACACGATGGGGGTCAACGCCCAGGTCATCGGTGAATTTGTGAAGACCGCCGGAAACGCCTTCCTAGATATCAGCTACGACGAATCCAAGAACTACTATCTGCCTCCGGCCATCGATCTCATAAAGTAGCCACCATCCACTAAGGACCGCACTCTTCAGGGATAATGTTATCCAGCGCAGCCTGATAGGCCCTCAAAAGGCCTTCGGTGGCGCCCGCGATGCTGTAGCGCCTGGCGGCCCTGCGCGCTTCCTTGGCCAATGTCCATCGGCGGCCCTCCTCGCGGAGCAACTCGGCCACTGCCCGGGCGAAGGCGGCCGGGTCCGGCTCCACCAGAACGCCTCCGCCTTCGGCGAGAATATCGGCCGGCCCCGGAGCTTGCACAGCCACGACTGGCCTGCCGGCGGCCATGGCCTCGATCAGCACCAGGCCTTGCGTCTCGGTCTGCGAGGTGAAGACGAAGAGATCACCCGCAGCGTAGTAGGGGGCCACCTCCTCGTGAGGCACCGCGCCTGTGAAGCTCACCTTGCTGGCGATGCCTAACTCACCCGCCATGGACCGAAGTTTTTCCTCGGAGGGTCCTCGCCCCACGAGCGCCAAGCGCACATCGCTCCGATCTTGGATCAGCTCATGGAAGGCTTCCAAGAGCAAATCCAGGCCCTTCTCCGGCGCCAGCCGGCCTACATAGACCAGCAGCCTCTCGCCCTCCAGGGCCAGTCTGTGCCGGACGGTTGCTACCTCGGCCTCGTCCACCACGGGGATATCGACCGGGGTGGGGACGACCGTGATCCCGGCTCGCGGAGCCCAGGTTTCCATCACTTTCTGGCGGATGCTCTCGGTGGGCGTGATGATGTGATCGCAGTGCCGCAGGTAGCGGCCGACGAGCTCGTCCGTGATGCGCTCGGCCAGCCGCGGAGCCAAAGGGCTGTAGAGCTGCGCGTACTTGTCGTATTGCGTGTGGAAGGTGAATACCAACGGCACGCCCAGCCGCCTACGGAAAGAGATCGCCAGATCCCCCATGAGAATCGGGTGCTGGCTGTGGATCACGGCCGGTCTTACCCCTCGCACGGCAGGCTCCATCAAGTTGCGGATCGGCACCACGATGGAGACGTTCCATGGCTCGGAGAGATCCAGCGCCGGGAACCGGAACACATAGGGCTCGCGATCCTCGTAGTCCTCATACTCGGGGCAAAAGATATGCACGGCATGGCCGGCGGCCTCGAGCCCTTTGCGAAACAGGCTGATCGAGGTCACCACGCCGCTGATGGCGGGTTTGTAGGCATTGGAGAAGATCGCGATCCGCACCCTGCACCTCCCTGTTCTCCGGCCCCCATTCTACCTTGAGCTCATGCTCGCTTCAGGACGGATGCCAGCGGGGAAGGGGCGGGACGTCACCTGCCACTCTCCTCGATCTATGGGATGATACCTTCCGCAGGGATCAAACGGATCGGGAGTGTTGAGATGGGTTGGCTCGAGTTCTTCCGGAGGAAGCCGCCGCCGCGCATCGGCCTGGCGTTGAGCGGCGGCGGGGCGCGCGGCCTGGCGCATATTGGCGTACTCAAGGTAATGGAGGAGGCAGGGATCCCCATCCGCGCCCTGGCGGGCACCAGCATGGGGGGTGTGGTCGCGGCGGCCTACGCCGCCGGCTGGTCGGCCGAGGAGCTGGAGCGCGAGGCAATACGTATGAGCAGCCTCCGCGAATTGGCCCGGCTGGTGGACCTGCGGCCGCTCCGGCGGGGCTTGCTCGCCGGCGAACATGTGCGCGAGTTCCTCTCTCAGCTCATCGCTCCCGATCTCACCTTCGAGAACCTGCGATTCCCGCTCGGCCTCAAGGCGGTGGATCTGAACACCGGCGCCGAGGTGGATCTCACCGAGGGCAGCGTGCTGGAGGCCGCCATGGCCACCAGCGCCTTCCCCGGGGTCTTCCCGCCGGTTGAGATGGGCCCCTGGCGCTTGGTGGATGGGGGTGTGCTCAACAACCTCCCCACCGACCTGCCGAAAACCTTGGGCACCGACGTGGTGATTGGCGTGAACGTCTCCCCGGAGCCGGGCGCCGGCGAGCACATCGAACCCGCCGTCGGGTTGAACCGCCTGCCGGTCCTGGCCCAGGATTTAGCTCGGGTGGTCATCATTATGACCCGCGCCCTGACTAAAGCCCATTTGCTCGAGGCCCCGCCTGACCTGTTGCTCAGCCCACCGATTCCCCGTGAGATCGGCCTCTTCACAGGTTTCACGCGGGCAGAGGAAATCATCCATATCGGCGAAGAGACCGCTCGCCGCCAATTAGATGCGATCCAGCGTCTGGCGGCGCGATAGCGCCCTGCCCGCCATCAGAAGTCGCAAGTCCGGCATGCGGGGCAGGTCTTGACGCCCTCTTAGAAACCCGAAAGAGAAGAACCCATGTTTAGAAGCCTGCTCGGGTTCTTGATCGTCATCCTCCCAGTGGCTGCCCTCATGGGAGGCATTACCTTCGCCCGCATCGAGTGCATCGCAGGGGCTGAGAAGATCGCCGAGAAAGGGCTGGGGGCAGTCCGGAGTGAGGATAGTCGCGGCTTTGCGATGCTCGCGCTCCTCTTTGGATTGGTCGTCAGCGCCCTCCACGCCTGGATGAACACTCGCTGGCCTGGTCTGGCCTCCTCGCTCTTCCTGGGCTTGGGCATCGGTCTCGCCACGATCTTCTGCCTCGCGGCGGCCATTGTGCGGCCGCGCTTCGGGATGTCCGGCGTGCCTGAGGTGATTGTGCTCAATCTCATCTGGGGGCTGGGGTTGGTTGGCTGATGCCGCTCGTGCAGCGCGCGCTCGGCTGATCCTTCTCCGCTCTCCCCGCGCGCCCGCCTGGACGCCTTTGAGGCTTTCACCCAAACGGTCCATAATGGGCCTGTCCCGCATCCGGAATTCTGGGATGGGAGGATACAAATGGTGATCCCAGCCACCCTGCTGGTTCTCGGCGCTTCGATGACCGGGCTGCTGCTGGCTTTCGGGCTTCTCTCACTGCGTGAGGGGGCACCAAGGGCCGCCCGGATCTCCATCCTGGCAGGCGCGCTCACGGCGGCGTTCTTCTCCGCGGCTATGCTCGCGCCACCTTCGCTCCAGCGAGCCCTCCTGCTGGGCCTGCTGGCGCTTGGATTTCTGGGGGTGCTGCTCTTCGCATGGCCTATCGGGCACGTAGAAACCGGCCCTGACCAGCGGAGCGAGCGTTTCGATGAACGCGACGTGGTCTTTGCGAGGGCTCGGCTCGTGCCCGGGAGCCCCGAGCATGAAGCCTATTACAACATGCGGCCGGAGAAGCGAGCGCCGGACGAGCGACTCCGCGCCTTCGCCGGACTGCTCTCGCCGCAGGCGCGTCTGGCCGACCCGCTGATCTTTCCCGCTGCACAGGCCAGCTTCGATGTCACCGAAGCCCTGCGCGAGGCCGTAGATGGTCCCGTCTCCTCCTCACCTGTCTCTTCTTCGCCGGAGGGCCTTACCCGATTGATGAAGGGTCTCGCCCTGCACCTCGGAGCACACAGCGTCGGGGTGTGCCGGCTGCAGCCGAGCCACATCTACTCACACATCGGCCGAGGCACCGGCCGTTACGGCGCACCCGTCGACCTCAATCATCGCTTTGCCCTGGCCTTCACGGTCGAGATGGACTTCCACATCATGGGCACCGCTCCGCAGGCACCGGTGGTGCTCGAGTCCGCCCGCCGCTACGTCGACGCCGCCGTCATTGCCATCCAACTGGCCAATCTCGCCCGCAGGCTGGGCTACCCGGCCCGGGCCCACATCGATGGCAACTACCGTGTGATCGCCCCATTGGTAGCCCGCGAGGCCGGCCTGGGCGAGATCGGACGCATAGGCATCTTGATGACGCCCGACCTGGGCCCACGCGTCCGCCTCGGGGTCGTCACCACGGACCTGCCGCTCCTGCCCGACCAGCGCATGCCGGCAGAATCGATAATCGATTTCTGCCGGGTGTGTGCGAAGTGCGCCGAGTCCTGCCCAAGCCGCGCCATCTCGATGGACGACCGCAAGCTCGATCATGGCATGCTGCGCTGGAAGCTCGACGAAGACCGCTGTTTCCGGTACTGGAACGCCATCGGCACGGATTGTGGGATCTGCATGGCTGTTTGCCCCTACAGCCATCCCGCCAACTGGGCCCACAACTTGATGCGCGCAGCCGTAGCGCGCTCCGGAGCGGCGCGACGCGCGGCGGTATGGCTCGATAACTGGCTCTACGGGCGGGAGCCCTTGCCTCGGCGGGGGCCGGTCTGGCTCGGCGACCGCCATCCAGAGCAGGCCTGCTAACAGCCAGACGGGGCGCCCGCGTCGCAAGGACACGAACGCCCCGTGGTTCCCTATGGGATTCCTTGGGATAGTTTCACCAAGCCGCTTCTTTTCCGGCGGCTAGCCCTTTTGACGGGCAAAGATGCTGGGCCACCGCCGCGGCAGAATGTCCAACGCTAGGCGCAGCGCACCGAGCGTCAGCAGGGCTAATCCACTGGCCATCAGCGGGATCTTCAGCACATGCGTCCAGTTGGCACCCTGGTAGATGTGAGATTCGCCCACCCAGAGCGTTGTTGAGAGGACCACCAGGCCCACGATGATGGCCGCGGCGCCCGAGGCCGCTGCGCGTGTGCCGGGGTCGCTCGGGTCGGAAAAGCGCACTTGCTCCCGGATGCCTGGCAACCTCAGCAGGAGAAAGATCAGCAGCGTTATAGCGTTGATATAGAATTTCACGTTCGCCGGCACAGCCTTGCCGCGCAGGGCAAGGGATGCGTACATATGTATCCCCGCGACGACTGCGCCCACAACCAGCAAGATCATAGCATCGCGATAGGCCGTCTTTCCCCCCTTTATGAGCCGTATCAGGGCCCATACTCCTCCCAGGCCGATGAGTATCGTCACAATCATCAAGATCTGATAGAGCCATTGATAGTCGAGCAGGGCCCACATCGGCGGAAATTTCTTGGTAAGAAATGCGGCACAGACCGTGCCGATTCCGCCCAGGATGTTCATCGCCGCAGTGAGGCCCATGAAGACGATGACGATGATGCGCAGAGTTTTTCCCATGATCTTTTCCTCCCATTCACGTACACGATTTTAAATCGTGCCTGCCGACGCCTACAGCTACCTTCTATCTTCCGGCCAGGCCTCTTTCACAGCCCCATTCAGCACCAGCAAATGGCGGTAATATTGCAGGCTTGCGAGAAGCAGAGCACCTCCGATGCCCAGATAGAGGCAGCTAAGCCATAGCTTGGGAATTGAGGAGCTGCGCAGCGCGATCCCCATGGAGATCATTACCGCCACCAGGGGATAGCTTGTCCATGCCTGGAACGCGAATAGGCAGGGGCGCTGCGGCAGCTTCTCGATGCGGTCGATGTTCTTGGCCGCCATACGGCGGAAGAAGAGATAGATGCTCCCAGTTGCAGCCCCGCCGAGGATCAGAGATGGAAGTGACTTCACCCACCCCAGGGGATGCAGCCACACCCACACCCAGCGGAGAAGCAATAACCCCACGCCTGACCACGTCATCCCGGACATGGCATGCAGACAAGATTTGGGCACGCCAGGTTTGCAACTCACTGGGGCAGCTAACCTCCCCATGACATCCCCGCTGTGAAACTGGCCCCGGTGAGCAAGAGAAGCAAGGGCAGCGCCCCCATGAGGCGGCTGCCTGCAATCAGCGGCTTTCCCATCCTGAAAAATGTCAGCAGCAAACCGCCCAGGCCGATCAGGACTCCTCCAAGGGCTACCAGGAGATATGCAGGGCCCGAGCGATGGATAGCAACTGTCCAGAGCGGCACACCGGTGATGACCAACCCCGCAGTGCCGTGCACAACGGCCAGGACTACCGTCGCGACACGCCCCAGGGAGATAAGGCGGGAGATCGCCACGGCCGCGAACCCAAACCCAGCGAAGACCAAGTAGCCGAGCGTCCAGGACGGGAGATGTTGTGCCACCAGCCCGGCGGAGAGACTTAGAGGCAAGACTGTTGCAACAATTACCACCGCCGGGCTGTCGAGTGCTTCATAGCCCAAAATAATCAGGACCAGCGAGGCCACGAGGAGCACGCCGAATGCCAGCGTATAGCAGATGATGGCCAGATCGCTCAGGCCCTCGATGCCCACGGCCACCTGATAGGCCGAGAGCACCCCTGCTACCAGCAGGAACAGACGGTCGCGCATCGCCATGGCCAGCCTCATATGCCTTCGAGCACGAGCAGGACCATCGAGCTGAGCATGTAGATCGAGGCGTATTTGAAGAGCGCGAAATTGGCCTTCATGGAGGGACGGCAGGCTGCGGTGATGGCCAGAGCAAGCAGGCCCCCGCTGAGCACGACCAGCACCCGCAAGTAGCCCCAGGTCATGCCGATGCCGTAGGCCGCCAGCCCCATTACTCCGGCCGCCAGCACAGAGGAGACCGCCACAATCTTATGTGTGAAATCTTCGCTATACCACGCCGGAAAGGTGGGGATGCTCGCCCGGGCGTAATCTTCCCGGTAGCGCACACTGAAGGTTAGGATGTGGGTGGGGATCCAAAGCAGAACCGCCAGCGCGAGGGTCACGCCGACCCAATCGATGCTCCCCAGGCCCAGAGCGCGACCCGCTAGTACGGGCATGCCCCCGGCGATGCCGCCCCAGATGATGGACCAAGGCGTGCGGCGTTTGAGCCACAACGTGTACACCATCACATCGAAGAGCCACCCCGCTAGCACCACCGCCCCATATAGGCGGTCGAGCCAGAAGGCCCAGCCGATGCCGGTTAGGCTAAGAACGAGCGCAAGAGTCCAGGCCTCCCGGACGGAAATCCGCCCAGCGGGAAGTGGCCGGAAGCATGTGCGCGCCATACGCGCGTCGATGTCCCGGTCGAGCACCATGTTCGTAGCGGTGCTCCCACTGATAGCCAGGAAGAGGCTTCCTGTAAGCCCGAGGAGCACCTGCCAATGAATCACCGGGCAGCGGGCGCTCATGAAGCCCGCCAGGCCCGTTGTGAGCAGCAGACCTGTCTGCAGGCTCTTGATCATTGGCAGGTAGCGGCTCAGCCTGTCCCTTATCCACCGCATTGCAGCCTGCACCCTCTTCCTCCTGGAATTGCCTCGCCTACTCGCTCAGATCTCGCACACAGCGGAAGCCGACGCTCGAGCTATGGAAATCCGGCCCGGCGTTGTTGCGCGCCCAGACTCGCAGATAGGGTTCATACTCCATCCTACTGCCGCCCCTCATGTAGCGGTAGTGTTGATATTCATAAACATTGCCCATCCATTGCCAGACATTGCCGGCCATATCGTAGAGCCCATAGGGGCTGGGGGAATCCTGCGTCTCAAAGCCCCCATAGGTGCCCCCATTATAGAAGCCGACCGGCGTGGTGTCTCCTTGCTTGCCATAGATGCTTTCGAAGGGGTCGTCGCTGTGGTAGTAGTTGGCGTTGCCGGGGCCGATATCCTTACCCCAAGGGTAAGGGCGGTCGTCATCCCCGCGGGCTGCCCGCTCCCATTCCAATTCGGTCGGCAGCCGCCAGCCATAGAACTCGCAGAAGGCCTTGGCGCCAAACCAGGTCACGTGCACCATGGGATGATTCGCGTATTCCGGCTTGGCCTCGAAGCTTCCACCTTGCTCAAGAATGCGCAACCCGGGTTCATCCAACGGCACATGCAGCCAATCACCAGCCTCAATGGGAAATTCATGCCTGTAGGCGCGGAAGACATCTCCGGGATAGTAACCCACCACCTGCCCCTGGATGCGTTTTACCCAGCCTTCATGCAAGGCATCGTTCAGATAGGCAGCATACTGCGCGTTGGTCACGGGGGTCACCATCATCTCGTAATCATGGTCCATGGTGACCTCATGCGCGAACTGACCTTCATAGAACTCCCCCGCCGGGACCAATGCCCAGGCCTCCGGGTCGACGCCAGTTTCGAAAACCGGAATGGCGGACTCGGTCTGGCCTGCGGAGGGTCCGCAGGCGGTCAGGCTCCACGCTGCGAAGAGAACCAGGATCATCACACCGCGTTTCATACCTCCACCTCCTGAGGGGTTTCGCTTGGTGATGGGTATAGAGGTATGGAGGTCATCGGCGCGTCAGCATCCAGCCCAGTTTGCGCATGCTCCTCTACCCAGCGCCCCTGGTCCCGGAAGAGATCCACCAGCCGCCAGATCATCAGCGCCGCCAGCACCACCAGAACCGTCCCCAATCCCACTTCATTAAGTATCATGGTCCAATCCACAACCGGTTGTTGCGCGGCTTCGCTCACAAAGAGACGCTTCTCCTCAAAGACGGTCACTGCAGCGAATGCCAGGTCGGATCCCAGGATGATCAGCCAGCCAGACCACTTGCGCACCCGGCCCTTAAGTCCGGCGAGGTCGGCGTAGTAGAGCAGGATGATGGTGGCAATGAGGGAGGCGAGGACGTGCCAATGGCCAGTGAGGAGGAGGCGCTCCTCCCTGTGGCTCCAAACCCGGAAAATATCTTCCAGCTTGGCGGCCGTGAAAAGGCCAACAAAGCTCACGGTGAAGTTCATGAATACCATCTGCCAGCCGACACCGAACCGCAGAGGGTCACGCACAAGTGCTTGCACCTTCTGCCAAGCCCCACCTTTGGTCAGCCCTCGCTCCCGCAATCCCGTGCGGATCAGCTTGTCCCAGCTGAAGATCACGAAACACAGCCCGCACAGCAGGACCGGGACCGACCCGATATAGATAACGACATGGGCCCACTCCGCCACCGTCACCGACCAAGCTCCTATTGAGAGGATGATCGTGCCGATTATCATCAGCGGCATGCCGATCTTGTGCAGCGTGCCTTTGAAATCCTGCCAGCGCCCGACCAGCAGGGTGATCGCCACGCCAATTAGCGAGAGCATGATGTGCAAGTGGCCGATGACCGCTCTCTGCAGGACGGGCTTGTGCGGATCGCGCACAACATTCTCGGCCAGGAAGGTCTCGAAACCGTTGCCAAAGTAGGCTCCCGGGATGGCGCCGAAGAGAGCCGACGCAAGCGTCGCCGCCGCCATAGTGAAGAAAGCTACACGTTCGAGGTCCACACCGCCCCGTGTGTGCGCATAGTCCGGATCCTGGATGCGGAACTCTTCACGCCATGGCCACAAGGCGACACAAAGCAAGACGCCTGAGAAGAACATCAGGCATTGGCCAAAGATGAAGAGCCCATGGAAAATCCAGTTGTGCCCAAAGTAGCCAAAGATCAACCCAAAGATCATGGCGCTCATATAGCCCACGGTGACGGTGGCGTTGATCACCGTCCGCCAATAGGCCCGCATGGCCAGGGCGCCGGTGATGAGATAGACCTCGATGGCCACCACCGCCATGGCTATGCAATGGTAGAGCATGATTATGCGACCCTCACGTTCCGCGGGGTCCAAGTCCATGCCCGTCACCCGAACGACCACGTCGCGCACGCCCCATTCCGCCATGGGCCCAGAAAGCGTGCCCCAGAAGGCGGTGACGAGCGAGATCATGGCGATCGCGGCCAGCACCAAGCCTTTGGTCGAACCAAAGAGAAACCGCAGTCGACGCGCAATCATAAACATACCTCCATGAAAGCGATGTGTTTATATGCCCAAGACCTAGATCTCAGGCAGACCCTTCACGAAGCCCCAGGCGAATGCCAACGCCATGAGCAGCAGTAGCGGCGCCAGGATGGCGAAGACAAAATCGGCCGAGAAGAACAGCAACTGGCTTCCACTCTTCAGGAAGGCGAGCGCGATTCCACCCAGGCCGATCAGCCCGCCGCCGATGGTGACGCCGATGAGATCCTTCCCGGCCTCGCCCCGCGCCACGGCGCGGATGGGCAGGAAGAAGATCAGCAGTCCGGCCACAGAGTGGACGAACGCAAGCACGGCGGTCGCCAGCCCTGAGGGCCCGGTGAAGCGCGTGACCGCGATGGCCGCCAGGCCAATGACGACGAAGGCCAGGTAGCCTTTCTCGATCGCGGGCAGATACTTGCCCACCAAGCCAAGCGAGAGTCCGGCCGGGATGAGCACCGCGACGATCACGACCAGCGGATTGGCGAGCGCGTCGTAGCTGAAGAGGATCAGCAGCAGGCCCGCGACGAGAAGCACCGTGAAGGAGGCCAGGAAATACAGGGCGCGCACCTTTCGGCCCACGCTGTAGCGTTTGCCGAAGAACCAGATCAGATACGCAGCCACCAAGCCGGTGGCCAGTAAAATGATACGATCAGGCCATGTCATCTTTTCCTCCCCACCGCTCCCGCATTCTCACGGTGATGCTTCCCCTTCAATAGCTTCCTGCAGGCCCCAGGGGTTGGATTCGTAATGGCAGCGTTCGCAGGGCGCTTCGCGAACCAGCGTGTGCGATGTGAAAGGGATTATGCCTGCATCGGATCCGTTCCCTCTCTCAAGCACCGTCTCCCATCTTCCCGTCTCTTCGATATAGGCAATCTCTAGGCCCGCCGCATCATGACAGGCGGAGCAGCTCACGGAAGCATGGATCTCATCGTGCCCCGCTATCCCTGGGACGGGCGGGAGAACATCCGCATGGCATCCGTCCGCACCGCAGTTCGCCTTTGCAGCATGCGCATCATGACAATCTGTGCAAGAGAAGCCAGCGTGATCGCCCCCCACGACCACGGATGCGTGTCCCGGGATATCTCCAGCAAGATGGCATTTATCACATAGTGCCGTGGTCGACTCTACTTCTGCATACTCCTCAATCGGAGCGATCTCGAGCCAGGCGACTTGCGGGTCGATCTTGCCCTTCTTAGTCTGGTGACACACCTTGCATTCAACGTGGGTCCACTCACTCTCAGGGATTACGGGAGGGGGTGGATCGACTTCGAATTTGCATGCAAGGCAGCTTTCGGGCATATCTTCCATACTCGGCACCCATTCGACCGGCGCGTGGCACCGAGCACAAGTGCTATTCTCTCCTGCGTCACTGAGCACATAGGTATCGGCGTGAGGGCTCTCCTCCCAAAGCGCTTGCACAACCTCGGCACTCTGCGTCACAGTCGGTGCGGACTTCGTGGATTCTTGAGACCCAGAGGCTTGCGTGCTGGCGTCTTGCGAAGTCTGGGAGCTCTGGTCCTGCATCTTGCCCGCGTCGCCCGTTTGACACGCGGCCACCCCTGCCACGATCACCAGCCCCAGCGCGAAAACCTGCCAAAGGCGCAGACGAGGTCTGCTCTTAGATGATGCGAGCCCAGTCTTCATAGTTCCACTCACTGTGTTCCACCAAGAAATAGAAGAATGACAAAGTTCACCGTCGGTCCCTTCACAGTCTCGATCGATCTTGTGGTATCTTCTTTAATTGTGAGACGTTCCATGCCTCGCGCAGCAGGCGACGATCCTTGCGAGCCCGACTGGTGCGACGGCCAACCGGCATGGAACGTCTCGCTCTCTCTTCAGTGCAAGAACCTTTACTCTGACGGCGGTTCGCCCTCAGCTGTCAGCACCGGCAGCTCCCAGGGATTCTCCTCGAAGTGACAACGATCACAGGAGACTTCCCACTGGATGCTGTGAGACTTGACGTATTCTGTCTCCAATTCCCCGCTGCGGCTCATCTCGCTCACCAGCGTCACGAAGACGTCCCCCATGTCCTCATCGGGATGGGGCCCGACCTCCATGCCAGAGGCATCGTGGCAGGCCATGCAGGACACATTATCCAGCATGACGTCGTTGTACCCCTTCATGTGCGTCTCGGATGTAGTGACATCCTGGTGGCAATCCACACAAGTCTTGGGGACCGTGGAGTGGGGGTCATGGCAATCCGAGCAGTACTGCGGTCGATCGACCTGCGGCCACTCACCCGCCCAATTCAGATGGGCGCTGCCCCCTAGCTCAATTGCGTGCTCCACGCCCCTGCCACCCGTGGCCTTCACGCCCTTCGTCGTCGCGTGGCATTTCCCACAGAGCTCGTTCGGATCACTGACCTGTTCGTATTCGCCGGTGACGGTATTCAGCCATGCGATTCCGGGGAGCGCCACCCCATTTTCAACCTGGTGGCAGGTCTCACACGTGATCCCGACCCAGTCCTCTTCTTCGACAAAATCCATGGTGGAAGCCATGCGGATCTCGTCATCGGTGGGGAACTTGCAGGTCACGCAGTTCGGCGGCCGGTCCACCCGCGATTCTGGGTCCCAGTTCTGAGGGGAGTGACAGCGCGAGCAGTAGGTGTTCGGCCCCTTGTTGAGGGCGTAGTTATTGGCATGCGGACCGCTTTCCCAGGCAGCCACGATTGCCGATTGATCGGGCAACGGCGTGGGTGTGGGAGGTGGGGGTTCGGTGGGTTTGGGCGTCGCAGAGGGAGCCTCTGTGGGCGCTGGCGTGGCAGCTGGCTGGCATCCCGTTAGGAAACCCGCCACTGCGAACACAAGAACCAACAGCCAGACCACCCGCAAACGACGCCATACCGTCCTTTCACAAGAGATCTCCATAGGCATTCTCCTCTTTTCGCTTTGATCTCATTCCAGCTGGCCGGGCTGGAGACGGATGATGCAGAGCGCTTGCGCAATGCATATGCCGTAGATCTGCACAGCGCAGGCGCCCAGTCGACCCGT
>CAZQDE010000042.1:15269-18507 GCA_964591485.1 uncultured Anaerolineaceae bacterium
CTCAGCGAGCGGCTGACGACTTCGGGGACGCTGGCAACGTGCGCCGCCAATTCTGTGATGGGATGCTCGCTGCGATCGATCACCCGCGCCCCCTGCCCGCTCAACTCAAGCAGCAACTTGGCGATGCGCGCCAGGACCGGCTTATAGGAGAGATCCTCACATCGGTTGATGAGTAGGCGCATGCGCGCGGCCATCACGCGCAGCAGACCCAGGCCAATTTCGGGATCCGGGTAGTGGCGCACCAGCTCGACGAAGGCCTCGTGGCTGATGTTCCATGTCAGGCAATCTCGCGTGGCCACGGCTGTATATGGGTTCGGACCACCGTCGATCACAGACAGTTCGTTGAACATAATCACAGGCTCAATGGTGGCGATGATCTGCTCGTGACCACTCACGCCTGCCTTGATGAGATTTACCCGCCCGCGCAGCAGGACAAACATGCCCGCGCTCTCCTCGGCCTCGTGGAAGATCGTTTTTTCCTTCGGAAACCTTCGCAAGCTTCCGGCACCGATGATGCGCCGCAGATCATCGGCCGAGAGATGGCGGAAATGCCAAACGCGCTGAAGTACCTTGACCAGATTTTCCATGGAAGCTTCGAGCCAGTCTCACTGGGCGGATGGCTTAATCATGCACGCGTTCTCTATCCGGGTCAAGCCGCGCCTGCTCCCTGACTGACCGTCTCGTAGCACCCGATTGCCCTCGCACGCACGCTTACTTCGCGCCACGCGGCCCGCCGACGATTTTGTCGGCGGGCCGCCATTTAATGCTACCCCGTCTGCCAACCTCCGAAACGCCTTCGGAAGCAGACGGCTTCACCACTAGATCAGGCCGATGCGCTCTCCCCGGTCAGCCGCGCCCAGAGGCCCGGCCAGACGGCAATTGTCACCAGGACCAGGCTCATGATGGGTCCGAAGGAGAAGAGCGAGAAGCGCCCCAGGAGCAACGTCGTCGCCACAACGAGTGGAACGCCAACGACCAGCTCAAGCAAGCCGGAAGCGATCCCCAATACGCGCATCCACTCCTTGGGCTTAAGCATGATCCCCACTGTCGTTACGCCGAAACCCAGGAACGCTATCCAGTTCAGGCGCTGCACGACGACGAAGATCGGCTTCCCGAGAATGAGGATGCGGCTCAGGCTGGCCACGCCGTTCATGAAGCAGAAGATGAAGGCCATGCCTGTGCCCAGGCCAAGCAAGGTGCGAGACCAGGAGCGCTCGCCGATCCATCTCATGAACAGGAAATAGAGCAACAAGTTGGGCCAGAAGATGATGAAGTATATCGGTGGTAACCCCGCCGCCATCATCGGCACGTTGATGAACCAGCTGCCCTGCAGCGCCAGCACATTTGCGAGCACAACGATCGGGAAGGCCCAGCCGAAGCCCGCAAAGAAACCGTAAGCCGCCACGAGGTATAAAACCCCGGCCAGGATGCCGAAATCCGAAAGCGCAGGCATCAGATATTTGAGCAGGATCTCACAGCCCGGCTCGGCCGCCTCCGCCGTTCTGGCGGGGCCGTACCAAGCCATGAAGATGAGGTAAGTAGCGATGATCCCCAGCAACCCACCGATCAGTGCCAGCGTGCCTGCCCAGCGTCGCTTTTGATTCATATCCAGCCTCCTTCGTGAAGGATTGGTCGACTATCTGCGGCGATCAAGACTTCGAAGCGCGTCCGTCTTCCAATTCACCGGCTCTAGAGGAATGCCATCGGCTCAAGTTCCCCCGGCCCGGAGGGGGACGTTCACCCCTCCGGCAACTCGGGCTCATGCTCGCCAACCAGCGTTCTCTTGAAACTCGGCAACATCAGGAAGAGCAGCGATGCTGCTGCGAGAATGGCCCCGTAGAGATAATCAAATGTCTTCGTGCGAACGATCTGCGTGGGGGCGTCGACTAAAAATACCGACAGCGACGCGATCATGGCCAACCACCATCCAGACCGCTTACGCAGCGCCAGGAGCGGAATGGCGACGATCAGCATGACCGTCGCGATCCAATCCACCTCTCCAACGACGGTGAGAATCCACCATTCCAACCCGTCATAGAGTGGCTTCAGCGGGCGCGTCGCCAGCATGCGTTGGCTGCCAATGCCCAGCGTGAAGCTGTGGGTGGCGAGCATACCGAGGAACGTGAAGACAGCGAATTTCACCGCCTTCTCCTTCCAATCGGATTTCCGGAGCAGCAAGACCCCCCAAAAGCCTGCCAATCCAACCCAGGAAATCACCATGGGGAGCGGAAAGCCACCTACCCAGCTGATGTAAGGCAGAAACATGAACATCCCGCCAATAGCGGGCATGGCGGTCGCAACCAATGCAACGGGATAGGTCCACTCCTCCCCCCGGGCCATCGGCAGGGCTCCAGCCAGCAAGGCAACCCCTGCGACGAAGCCCAGCGCGCGCCACAATGGGTAGAAGAACGTGAAGAGCTTGATCCCGCTCTCGAATTGGGGACGATCTTGGATGACTTCGAGCAGGGCCGCGATTACACGCTCCAACGACACCTGCGCGATCCAGGGAGCAGCAATGAGCAGAAAAAGCCCTACAAGGACAGAAAGCGCGGCCATGAAAAGGCGCGCACGAGCAGAGGTTTCACGCATCGGTTTTTCCTTTCAAGACGAGTAATCTCTCATTGTGAATGATAGAGCAATTGGATCTCGTCTGTCTTTGCCTTAAGGCAAATGATCCCACCTGTGGCAGCGGCGATTTGAGTTTCTCGGGCAAATGAGGTTGAATCGGGATCGTCACGCGCCGGGAGTTGATATTGGATATGCAGAAATCTACCAACCCCGATTTCGAAGATCTACTGAATCGAACCCCGCCTTTCGCTTCTTTTCCGGCTGTGCAGCGCCGCGAGGTCGCCTCGCTGGCCATCCGCCGCGAGTACCGTAGGGATGAATTCGTCACGCTGCGAGGTGAACGCTGGCCCTACCTGGCGCTCGTCGAGGGGGGAGCATTCGAAGCCGTGAAGGAATCTCCTGAAGGGCGCGTCCTCTCGGTGCTGACCGTTCGGCGGGGGGAGATCTTCTGGGGCCTGACCTTCTTTGATCTCCAGGCGCCCATGCCGGCCGCCTTCCGTGCCGCCACCCCGGGCCGCCTGGCGCTTTGGTCCCGGGAGGATTTGTTGCCCTGGCTAAAGAACGAGGGGGAGGCGCTATGGGCGCTCTGCGGCCTCCTGGTGGCGCGCATGCAGCAGGCCAGCGAAGTGCTGGAAGACCTGGCCTTTCAGCCAGTGGCGGGGCGGTTGGC
>CAZQDE010000043.1:0-18439 GCA_964591485.1 uncultured Anaerolineaceae bacterium
TGCCATCAACTGCTCAAGAACATGGAATACTGACATGTCCAAGCTTGCCTGGCTCTCCTTGCTGCTCCTAAGCCTTGGGCTGGCCTCGTGCTCGCCCGGCTTGATACCCTTGCCTTCGCCCGAGGCCGAACCCACTGGCTTGCCTGCGACAGAGGTCACGTTTCTAATCCAGGCCCCGGCCTCTACCCCCGCCGATGCTCAACTCTCAGTTCTCTTCCTCGATCCCATCACCGGGCTGGATTACCATGCCAGCCGGGTCCCCATGCAGAGGCGGGAGGATGGCCGCTGGGTTGCGACCGCAATCGCGCCCGTGGGGTCCATGCTCTACTACCGCTATGAACGTCTGAGTCCTTCCCCGGCCGTTGAAGTGACCGGCGAGTTCCGGACAGTTCCTTTCCGGGCCGCCCATGTTCCCGGCCCGCTCACCATTAAGGAGACGGTCGCTGGCTGGTCCGATGAGCCCTATGCGGATGCCACGGGCCGGATTCTGGGCCACATCACCGATTTGGAGACAGGGGAGGGCCTTGCCGAGATCCTCGTCGCCGCCGGAGGGGCCGTCACCTTCACAGATGCGGAGGGCGCGTTCCGCCTGGATGGCCTCGTACCGGGCGAGCATCTGCTGGTGGCCTTCGGCCCCGATGGATCCTACAAGCCCCAGCAGCAGGGAGCCGTCGTCTCCGCCGCGGCAACCACCCCAGTCGAATTGGCGCTTCAACCTGCCATCCCTGTCCATGTGACCTTCCAGGTGACCGTTCCGCCGGATACTCCCGCGGAGGCGGAATTGCGCCTGGCCGGCAGCCTTGCAGGTGCCGGCCGGCGCTTCGCCGAGTTGCGGGGCGGCCTCCAGTCGACCGCAGTCGACATGCCCGCCATGGTGCGCGTCGATCCCAGCCACTTCCTGGCCGTGCTCCAATTCTACGAAGGCTCCGATCTGCGTTACCGCTATACTCTGGGCGATGGGATCTGGAACGCTGAACGAAGCGCCGACGGCGGCCTGGTCACGCGGCAGCTCATAATCCCCAAGGGCGAGCCGATCGTGCGGGATGTGGTCACGACCTGGAGGAGCGGCGCCGACGAGCCTGCCACCTTCCATTTCTCGGCGCCGCCCGGCACCCCTGATCGCGCCCTGGTCGGGATTCAGTTCTCGCCCAACACCTGGTACGAGCCCATTCCAATGTGGCACGCCGGTGAAAATCGGCGGACCTTCGCTCTCTATAACCCCCTGCCCGCTCAGGGTTCGCTGTCCTATCGTTACTGCCTCAATCTTGCCTGCGAGCGTACGGGCGATACACGCCAATCGCTTCAGGCTCCTTTCTCCGGCACCACACATGACGACGGGCTCTCCGAATGGCCCTGGCCTCCCTCCCCAGACCAGGATTTCTCCCAACACGCCGCCGTCGCCTCCTCCCGGGCGCTCGAAGAGGCCGGTGCCGAGCTGCTCCCTGCCTATGACGCCTCCTGGAAGACCACCTTCCCGCAAGCGCTCGAGGACCTGTCCAGCATGCATGCCAATACGCTGGTGCTTTCACCGCGTTGGATCTGGCAGGCGAATAACCCCTTTCCCCGCCTCGAGTTCGACCCCGCCAGGGCGCCTTTCAAGGCCGAGCTCCAGACGATGGCAGCATTGGCTCAGGCTCAGGGTCTGCAGGTCGTGATTCATCCCACGCTGGGAGCAGATGAGGCGCGGCAAAGCTGGTGGGCGGAGGCCACCCGCGATCCGACTTGGTGGGACCATTGGTTCAGCGAATATCGCTCGCTCCTCCTGACCTACGCCCACTACGCCCAAATGGCAGGCGCATCCGAGCTTGTGATCGGCGATGCATGGGCCCAACCGGCCTTGCCAGGCGGCCATCTCCCAGAGGGTGGCTGGTCGGATGTTCCTGAGAACGCCGAGGCGCGCTGGAGGGAGATGATCCAAGATGTGCGCGAGGTTTTCGACGGCCGCATCGCGCTTGAGATCGAAGTTTCTGGGGATCCTGTCTTTCCCCCGCCCTTGCTTGATGCGGTGGACCAGGTGCATCTCTACTGGCATGCACCTCTGAGCGACTCGGATGCCCCGACTCTTGAGGAGATGGCCCGCACCGCCGGCCTCCTCCTGGACAGTTTGATCGCCAGCGGGGATCTTGCCGGTCTCCCTGTGGTGCTCAGTGTGGAGTACCTTTCGATCCCAGGCAGCGCAAGGGCCTGCACGCCTGGTCCGGGGGGCGAATGCCGCCCCGCCTCCGACCTTGAGGCTGGATTTGGCACAGATCTCGGTTTCGCACCCGATTCCGAGGCTCAGCTCCGGGTCTACGCCGCACTGTTGGAGGCGATCGGGCCGCGAGCCGATGTGGTGGGCTTCCTGGCCCGCCGGTACGATCCGGCGCTCGGTGTATTGGATGGCTCCGCCTCCGTGCGGGGCAAGGCGGCGGAGGCCTTGTTGCGGGCCTGGTTTGCGCAAGCCACCGCAGCGCCTTAATGCTATATTCTTGGAGGACGCAGGAGTCATCCGCCCGGCCGCGCAAGGATTGACCCATGAAGCCCATCCCTTCCAGATCGCCATCCACGGGCTTCTATCACCAAACGAAGTTCTGCTTTCTTTCCCTTCCCCATTCAAACGATGCCAACCTTCGAAAGCGAGGCGAAGATGGATTTTGAGCTGACGGAAGAACAGCGCATGTGGCGCGCTAGCGTGCAGGAATTCTGTGCGCGTGAGATCAAGCCCTATGCGGCTGAGTTCGATAGCCGGGCAGAGTTGAACGAGGAAGCCTTCCGCAAGATGGCCGCCCTCGGACTGCTAGGTCTCAATATCCCCGAGGCCTACGGCGGTGCAGGGGTGGATGCCATCAGCGCGGCTCTGGCGATCGAAGCCTGTGGTTGGGCAGACGGCGGAACAGCGCTTTCGCTTGCCGCTCACAACAGCTTGGGATGCGCGCCGATTGCCCTCTTCGGCAGCGAGGAGCAAAAACAACGCTGGCTCCCCGCTCTCGCCACCGGTGAGGGAGGCTTGGGCGCCCTGGCACTGACGGAGCCGGGCGCAGGCTCCGACCTTGTGGGAGGAGTCCGGACCCGCGCGGAGTTGGAAGGCGATGATTGGGTGATCAACGGCAGCAAGGCCTGGATCACGAACGGCGGTGTGGCCTCCATCATCGTCACCCTCTGCCGCGCCGATCCGGCCGGCGGTTCACGCTCCCTGAGCTTGCTCGTGGTGCCTCGCGATACCCCTGGCCTGCACATCCACCCTCCTGAGAAGAAGATGGGCGTGCGCGCCTCCCCGACGCATGCGCTGACCTACGAGAACGTGCGCGTCCCCAAGGACCACCTCCTTGGCGAGCCCGGCCAAGGACTCTATCAAACGCTGCAGGTTCTGGACGGCGGGCGCGTCGGCATCGGCGCCTTGGCAGTGGGGTTGGCGCAGGCTGCGCACGAGGAATCGACCCGCTATGCGAAGGAGCGAAAGGCCTTCGGTAAGACACTCGCAGAGCATCAAGCCATCCAATGGATGATCGCCGACGCGGCCATGCAGATCGAAGCCGCCCGCCTGCTCGTCTACCGGGCCGCCTGGCTCAAGGATCAAGGCGCTTTCTACAACCGAGAGGCCGCCATCGCCAAACTCTTCGCCACCGAGATGGCCGAGCGGGTGGCCCGCAACGCCATCCAGATCCTGGGCAGCTACGGCTACAGCCAGGAGTATCCCGTCGAGCGAATCTACCGCGACGCCCGCCTGATGACCATCGGCGAAGGAACCAGCGAGGTGCAGCGCATGGTGATCGCCAAGCGCGAGCTCAGCCAAGAGTAGGCCCATTGCTAATCAAGAAAGGCCCCCAACCGTCAGGGGCCTCCTTGTTTCCTTGCGCTGCCACTGCGCAACTTGATCCAACGCCGGGCGCACCTCTTGCGCCGTGACTGGGCCCACCCATTGGGCCGCGATCTCCCCGGCGGCATCGATCACGAAAATATGCGGCTGATACCGGTGGCCCAGCGCCTGCTTGAACGGCGTGGTGGCAGGATCATCGATATCCAGATAGACGAACCGGACCTGTCCTGTGTACTCTGCCTCGAGCCCAGGCACGATGGGCGCTATCCGCTGGCAGGCCGGTCACCGGATGCCTGCCCTCAGTAGGGACATGCAGGAGGATTGGACTATAATCGGGACCTAACAGCAATGGAGTGGCACCATGACCCAACCCATCGTCGAATGCATCCCTAATTTTTCGGAAGGGCGCCGTGTCGAGGTCATCGACGAAATCCAGGCAGCCATTCAGCAAGTGTCCCAGATCCATGTGCTCGACAGGCACTCGGATTACGATCATAACCGTACGGTGATCACATTTGCCGGACCTCCGGATAGAGTTGCAGAGGCGGCCTTCCAAGCCATCGCCAGGGCGGCCCAACTCATCAATCTCGAGGAGCATGAGGGTGAGCACCCTCGCATCGGCGCCACCGATGTGGTGCCCTTCGTCCCCATCGCCGGCATCACGATGGAGGAATGCATCGATATGGCCCGCGAGCTGGGCCGGCGCGTAGGCGAGCAGCTTGAGATCCCGGTCTACCTCTACGAGAAGGCGGCCACCCGGCCGGATCGGGTGAACTTGGAGAACATCCGGCGCGGCGAATACGAAGGACTCAAGGAGTCGATCGAGCGTGATCCCGAGCGGGCGCCCGACTTCGGCCCCCCCAAACTGGGTTCTGCCGGCGCGACGGTGATCGGCGCCCGGACACCCCTGATCGCTTTCAATGTCTACCTGACCACCAGTGAGGTGGATATCGCCCGCCGTATCGCCCGCGCCGTGCGCCATTCCTCGGGGGGTCTGCGCTACGTGAAGGCGCTGGGCATGCTGGTCGAAGGCCGTGCCCAGGTCTCGATGAACCTCACAGATTACGAGCGCACCCCGGTCGCCCGCGTGGTCGAGCTGATCCGGCGCGAAGCTGATCGCTACGGCGTATCCATCCACCACACCGAGCTGGTTGGGCTCATACCGCAGGCGGCCATCGTGGATGCGGCGCAGTGGTATCTGCAATTGGACGAATTCGAACGCGATCAAATCCTCGAGACACGCCTGTATGCAGCCATGCGGGCCGGCGAGCCGGAGGCCGGATTCCTCGACCGCCTAGCCGAGGGGACACCCACACCCGGGGGAGGCTCCGCGGCGGCTCACGCCGGCGCCATGGGGGCCGCGCTTGTCGCCATGGTCGGCCGGCTCACGCTGGGGAAGAAGAAATACGCCGAGGTCCAAGAGCAGATGGAGCAGCTTGTTCAGCGGGCCGAGGCACTTCGCAGGCACCTGCAGGAGGCCGTGGAACTCGATGCGCAGGCATTCGAAGGGGTGATGCAGGCCTTCCGGATGCCCAAGGGGACAGAGGCTGAGAAGCAGGCCCGCCGCGAGGCCATCGAGCAAGCCACGCACAAGGCCGCCGAAGTCCCCTTGCAAGTCTGCCGCTGGTGCGCGGAGGTGGTCGCGATGGCAGCCGACGCGGCCGCATTGGGGAACCGCAACGCCGTCAGCGATGCGGGTTCCGGCGCGGCGATGGCAGGCGCCGGCTTCCAGGCGGCGGCTTATAACGTGCGCATCAACGCGACCAGTGTCAGCGATCGTAAGGCGGCGCAACGATGGCTCGAGGAGCTGGAGCACCTCGAAGCCGAAGTTGCTGAGCAGGGCAAGAGAGTCCGAGCCACACTGGACCAGGCGCTCAATCCATCCTAGCCGGGCCTGACCTCAGGCCCCGGCACATGCGCCACGGGGCTTCTTTCTTCTCAACAGATCGCCCTAGCCTTCGATCTCACCAGCCGCTAGCGGCGAAGATCCGCTCGAGAAGCGCGGTGCGCTCCGGTGGCGTCATCGGCCGCGGCTGCGCGTAGTCCTCCAGCATGGCGGTGAGCAACTCCGTGCTGATATGCCGATCATCGTAGAAAATATGGCGGTCGATGAACTCTTGCCGCAGCGGCAGGGATTGCATCTGGTCGAAGAAGAGATTGCCCAGGCCGTAATGGATCAAGGCCCCGGCATGGAATTCCAGTCCCTGGGGTTGATGTGCCTGGCTGCCGCTTACGATAACTGCCCCCGCCTCGGCCGCGGCCCGGAAGGCCTCCTGCTGCTCCGAGGAGGGCTTTGAGAGCTCGGCCCATTGGAAGGTGAAGATGGGCAGGTAGCCGGCATCGCGCAGATCCCTCACCTCTTGGAATAACAGCTCGTAATCGCATGGAGCCGATCCGGGCTCATCCGTACCGGCCCAGGCATATTTCGGGCCCGCCCAATTGCATCCCAGGAACGCGATCTTGTTTCCGTTGTGCTCGATCCGGGCCGGCTCATAGGCCCTGGCCAGATTCGCGCCACCACCAAATGTCAACCAGCCCCGCGATTGATAGGCCTCCAGAGTCTCCAGGAACGGCTCTGGGCCGAAATCCTTGCCATGGTTCCCGGTCAGCTCGACGATGTCGGTACCGATGGTCTCCAGCAGTGCGATGTATTCGGGACGGGCACAGAATTTCAGGCCTTCTTGTGTCGGATCGGGATAGGGGCAGGTTTGCATGAAGGAAACTTCGTTGCTGATATGGGTCCAATCGGCCTCCCGCAGCCAATCCCCGATCCGGGCGGCGGGGTAGGCCAACCCCTTGCGTTCCATTCGCCAGGCGGTCGCCCGCGTCAGCGCCGTGACCCCCGTCATCACCACCACGGTCATCCGCCCGGGATCCCGGTTGCTCGCAGGCCAGTCCAACAGCTTCGCGAGGGCCTCGCCCCCTTCAGGGTCGCCGCTGATTCCAAAGGGAACCGCCAAAGCGTACGACGCCGGGTCAAACGATCTCCAGATGGGCGAGGCGCCATCCAGGGAGAGCACCTTCCAGCGCGGCTCCAGCATCTCAAATGGCACAACCGCCAGAGCCGGCCGCGTCTCCCAGGCACGATCCAAGAGTTCCCCGCTGGGGACGATCTGCACATGATCGCCCGGCGGCGCATTCAAGACCGAATTCAGCAGCGCGGCGACCTCGGGCGCCACAAGGATCGACTCCTGCCCCCCGGACGCCCAGCGAGCCTGAAGATCGCCGAAGCCCAAACCTTCTTGAAGCGATGGGAAGGGCGCCACAACGGCGTAGATCCAGCGGGCCAGCGGCCGCTCCGGATAAGGCTCGATGCGCACATCCGCAGCTTCAGCCGTCTCAGACACGCAGAACCGCCCGGAGGATTCCGCCACCGCCTGCTCGACGGCCTCCAGCAAGGTTCGCGGCACGGCGGGGGATACCCACAGTGCCCACTCCAAGGGAGCTGAGGTTGGCTCCAGAGGCTGGAAGGCGGTCGGTGAGGGCGTGGCCAGAGGCGTGGGGTCGCCTGGCTCAGTGGGCTCGACAGGCGGAAGCAACGTACAAGCACTCAACCAGATGGCGAGCAGTACACTGCATACTTCGGGAACGCGCCACACTCGGGAATACACAGCGGCGCCATTATCCCACGGCGCCACCCCCCTCGCCAGACCCGCCCGCCGCCGTTCACACGGCGCACGCACGGCTTGGGGCAACCTGCGCCGAGGTCCGGCCCCAAGGACAGCCGCGCTTGCTGGCTCCGAAGGCATGGGCTTGACGAAGGGTCGCTCCGATGGTACTGTAGGCCGCAAGATGGTTCGAACGCCGCGCTGCCTGCCGCAATGCCCACCCGTCCCTACCAGCCCTAGCGGGCTGTGGGCATCGGTTCGGGCGCGATGATGGTGTGAGGCGCCGACCCGGCAGATCATTCTTGCCGCCGAACCTCTGCCCCGGAAAGATCGGGGCGTTTTCATTTTGGAGATCCACACCCGCCGCAGGCGGCGCGAATCGGGAGGCATCTACATGCGCATGAGCAGACTCTTCAGCCAAACCCTGCGTGACCGGCCCTCCGAGGCCGAAATCCCCAGTCACGAGTTGCTCCTCCGGGCCGGCTTCATCCGCCAGCTCGCCGCGGGCATCTTCAGCTACCTGCCCCTTGCCAAGCGGTCGCTGACGAAGATCGAGAACATCATGCGCGAGGAGATGAACGCCATCGGCGGCCAGGAGATCACGATGCCCGTTGTGCACCCCGCCGACCTCTGGAAGGAGACGAAGCGCTGGTATCAGATCGGATCGGAGATGGGACGCTTCAAGGACAAGGCCGGGCGGGATATGGTTCTGGCGATGACGCATGAGGAGGTCGTCGCCGACCTGGTGCGCAAGGAGATCCACTCCTACCGCCAACTCCCCCAGATGATCTACCATATCCAGACCAAGTGGCGGGATGACCCACGCCCACGGGCCGGCCTAATCCGCGTGCGCGAGTTCACCATGAAGGATAGCTACAGCCTCGACGCCGATCTGGAGGGCCTTGACAGGCAATATCGCGCTCATTATCAGGCCTACTTCAACATCTTTCACCGCTGCGGCCTGCCGGTGATCGCCGTGAAATCCGATGTGGGCATGATGGGCGGCAAAATGGCCCACGAGTTCATGTACTTGACGCCGGTCGGCGAGGATACACTGCTCATCTGTGAGAGCTGCGATTACGCCGCCAATCGTCAGATCGCCCGCTTCAAGAAGCCCGAACCGCAGGCCGAGGAGTTCAAGCCAGTCGAAAAGGTCGCAACACCGGGTGCAACAACCATTGCCGAGCTGGCACAATTCCTGGGCATTCCAGAATCTCGGACCGCAAAGGCAGTCTTCATGATGGCCACGGTCACCGAGGGGATCGAATCCCGCGACCGCTTCGTTTTCGCAATCGTGCGCGGGGATATGGACCTCAACGAGACCAAGCTCGCCAACGCCATCCACGCCAAGGAGCTGCGACCGGCGACCGAATCCGAGATCCGCGCCGTTGGGGCCACGCCTGGATACGCCTCCCCCGTGGGGCTGAAGGACGTGCTCGTGGTGGTCGATGATCTGATCCCGCATTCTCCCAATCTTGTGGCCGGCGCCAACGAAGAGGGCTACCACCTTCTCAATGTCAACCTGGGCCGCGATTACCAGGCGGATGTCGTGGCCGATATTGCCCTGGCCGAAGAAGGTGCCGCCTGCCCCGAGTGCGGCAAGCCGATGAAGACCGCCCGCGGTATCGAAGTCGGCAACATCTTCAAGCTGGGCACGCGCTACAGCGAGGATATGGGCTGCACTTTCCTCGATCGCGACGGGCAGGAGAAGCCAGTCATCATGGGATCCTATGGCATCGGAAGCGGCCGGCTGCTGGCCTCCGTGGCGGAGGAGCACCACGATGACCGAGGCCTGATCTGGCCCATCACCGTAGCACCCTATCAGGTCCATCTGGTGGCACTCAAGGGCGCCCAAGACGCCGCCGACAGGGCCTACGCCCAGCTCTCCGAAGCAGGCGTGGAGGTGCTCTACGACGATCGGGAGGAGAGCCCCGGCGTGAAATTCGCCGATGCCGACCTGATCGGGATCCCCCTGCGCCTGACGCTCAGCGAGCGGACCCTCTCCAAGGATTCGGCCGAGATCAAGCGGCGAGATCAGGCCGAGACGGAATTGGTGCCTCTGGCCAGGCTTGGGGAAGAAATCCAGAGCCGCATCGCCGCGCTCGAGGCCGAGATTGCAGCCAAGGTTGTGGAGATGCCTTTCGACGGATAGTGCGTCGATCCGCGCAGTGGAACCCAAATCCTGGGATGCCGGTGCCCCGCAGGACCGGCCGCGCGGGATGGCAGCAGGTCACCCCTGCGCCATGAGAAGGAAGACGTCCTCCAGCGTGGGTGCGATCGGCCGCAGGCTGTGAATGCCAATCCCTGCCCTCTGGAGATGCGCACTCAGCCTCTCCTCAGATGCGTCCAACCCAGCAATCACGCGCACATGCCGCTCATCGAGCGACGCGGATTGAACCTCCGGGAAATCCTGCAAGACTTCGATGGCCTCGAGGGGCTGGTCCACTTCCAGGCGCCACACATGCCCTGGCAGGAGCTCGCGCTTCAAGGCCGAGGGGGGACCCTCCGCCAGCAGGGATCCTCGCCGCATGAACGCCACCCGGCTGCAGTACTCGGCTTCGTCCATGTAATGGGTGGTCACAAAGACCGTCACGCCTTGCTCGGACAGCGCGTAAATGAGATCCCAGAAAGCCCGGCGGGCCATGGGGTCCACACCACTGGTGGGCTCATCGAGGAAGAGCAGCTGTGGGGAGTGCACGATGGCAACCGCGAGCGCCAGACGCTGACGCAGCCCCAGCGGAAGTCTGCCCGCCCGAACCGATCGAAGCGGCTCGAGTTCGAGCCCGCGCAGCACCGCCTCCAACTTCCCGGCTTCCCGGATGCCATAGACGCCGGCGTAGAATGCCAGATTCTCCCATACCGTGAGCTCGTGGTATAGAGCGAACCGCTGTGACATGTAACCCACCCGCTGCCGGATGGCCTCCGCCTCGCGGACGGAATCGAATCCCAGCACCCAGGAGCGCCCGGAGCTGGGCAGCAATAGGCCTAGAAGCAGCCGGATCGTGGTGGTCTTTCCCGAGCCATTCGGCCCCAAGAAGCCAAGCACCTCGCCAGCCTTCACCTCGAAGCTGACCGCGTTCACGGCGGTCAGATCCCCAAACCGCTTGGTTAATCCTTCCGTCCGGACAACCACCTGCGGGTCGGCCTTCATGATCCCTGCTCCAGCAATTGCGTGAACACATCGTCCAGGGTTGGTTCGGTCTGGGTGATGCTCTCGATATGTGCCTCCGTCTCCTTTGCCAGCTGCCTCAGATGGCGGGCGACGCCCTCGCCGGCGCCCTCCGCGATCCTCAGACGCAGGCGGTCCCCGAAGGGCTGGGCTGATTCGACCTCCGGCAGCTGGCGCGCAAGGCTCGCCAAGGACCGCAGCGGGCCGCCGAAGACCTCCAGCACCCTTCCCTTCAGCATGTGGCTGAGGCCCTGAGGTGAGCCCTCCACCAGCAACCGGCCCGCCCGCATGAAGCCGACCCGGGTGCAGCGGGCGGCCTCGTCCATGTAGGGCGTGCTCACGAGAATAGCGACGCGTTCGCGCAGCAAGCTGGTAATCAGCCGCCAGAACGCCTGGCGCGTCAGCGGGTCCACGCCGCGGGTGGGCTCATCCAGCAATAGGATCCTGGGACGATGGATGACCGCCACCGCCAGGCCAAGCTTCTGCTTCATCCCGCCGGAGAGCGCCCCAGCCCGGTAATGCGCGAAGGCCTCCAAGCCCACAAACCGAAGCGCTTGCTCAATGCGCTCGCGCCGGCCCTGCCCCGGCAGCCCCCGCACTTCGGCAAAGAAGCGCATGTTCTCGGCCACCGTGAGATCGTCGTACAGGCAGAAGCCCTGCGGGAAGTAGCCCAGCAGAGACCGGGCGCTTTCCGGCTGCCTGCCCAGCGAGACGCCGCCCAAGATCACCTCTCCCTCGTCGGGGCGCATGGCCCCGCACAGCAGCCGGATGGTCGTGCTCTTCCCGGCGCCATCCGGCCCCATCAAGGCATAGATCTCACCCGCCTCGACCTGCAAGCTGAGGCCATCCACAGCCAGAACGCCGCCCAGGCGTTTTCGCAGGTCACGGGCTTCCACCAGCGCCGACATACCCGCCTCCCTCACATGCCCTCAGCGCTGGAAAATGACATCCGCCGGCATGCCGGGCTTCAACCTACCCTGCGGATCCTCCACCGCGATCTCTACAGCAAAGACCATCGTGCGCCGGCCTTCCTCGGTTTGTACATTGCGAGGTGTGAACTCAGCCTCATCGGCGATCCGCCAGACGGTTCCCTCGAACTCCTGACCCGGAAAACTGTCCACCTCGATCGTGACCGGGGAGCTCAGCAAGATTTGCCCGTAGCGGTCCTCGGGGACATACACCGTAATGATCAGACGGTTGAGATCCCCCAGTGTGAAAGCCGAGGTTCCGGCCGTGACCACCTCCCCAACCTGAATATGCCGCGAGAGGATCACCCCATCCATGGGCGCGCGAATGGTCAGCTGCTCGATTTGGCGGTCCAGGCCGAGCAATTCCGCCCGAGTCTGCGCTTGCGCCAGCAGCAATTGGGCGTTGGCCTGGTCCAGCCGCGCCTTCGCCAACGCAACCTTCTCGGGATCGGGGCCCTCGTGCCACTTTGCCCATTCCTTCTCCGCATCCGCCACCTGGGCTATCGCCACCGCTACCTGTGCATCCAAGAGCGCCTGATCGATATCGGTCGGCTCCCCGGTGTACCAGTTGAGCAGCCTCACGATGGCATCCCTCTGCTCCTCGGCTTCGTGCAGCGCGGCCAGGGCGGCAGCACGCTGGGGATCCTTCTCGGGCTTATCCTTGACCCGATTGAAGGCCTCCCGGGCTTTTTTCACGGCATCCTCCGCAAGCACCAACTGCGCCTCCGTGGCCTCGATCGTCTCCGACGTGGCCCGGTGGCCCTTCTGCTGATAGGTGGCCCGCCGCTCAGCGTCATCCAAGGCGTCCCGAGCCTGCGCCAGCGCCAACTCAGCCTGCGCCGCCATCAGGCGCCAATCCTCGTAGAGGACGTCCAAATCCTGCTTTGCCTGCAAGATCTGCAGCTCCGCCGCTGCCTCTGCCGCCACACCTGCAGCCAGGATGCGTTCACGCTGGGCGCTCAAGGCTGCATCCTCCAAGCGGAACAGCGCCTGCCCGGCTTCGACGAACTGTCCCTCCTCCACCCAGATGGCCTCCACGCGCCCCGGGCATTCCGGTGCCACGATCACCTGCTCCGCCTCCACTGAGCCTGAGGCCTTCAAGCCCATTTCCGGGGGAGGAGCTACGAAATCGAGCATCAAGTAGACAGCCAGCGCCAAGATCGCCACGATTAGGAGAGGCAGCAACCTGCCTAGGATTCGCTTTCGCATGCCAGCCTCCGTCATTTGCCGCCAGACTTTGCTCCGCACGGCCAATCAATCCAGGCGCTTGCGCAGCCTCATGGCGGCGAAGGTGATGATCAAAATCCCGATAACCACTAAGGCGAGTATCTCATCCCGGATCGCCTCCACTCCCACTCCTTTGATCATCAGCGAGCGGATGATGATCAGGTAGTACTTCAAGGGAATGGCATAGGAAACCCACTGGAGCAATCGGGGCATGGCCTTCACGGGGAAGAAGAACCCCGAGAGAAAGATCCCCGGCAGCAAGGTCATATAGCTGGCCAGCATGGCCTCCTGCTGGGTGTTTGCCAGCGTCGAAACCAGGAGGCCGATCCCCAGGCCCGAGAGCAGGAAAAGCGCCGACAGCCATAAGATGAGGGTCACATCACTTCGGACGGGCACTTCGAAGAGCCACGAGCCGATCGCCATCACCTCGAGCGTATTGACCAGTGCAAGCAGGATGTAGGGCAAGATCTTGCCGACGATAAGCTCCCACGGCCGGATGGGCGTGACGATCAACTGCTCGATCGTGCCGCGCTCTCGCTCGCGGACGACCGCGGTGGCGGTGAGGATGGGCGTGAGCGCGTAAAGGATCATGCCAATCACCCCGGGCACCATGAAGTAGGCGCTCACCATGTCCGGGTTGTACCAGACCTGAGTCCTCACTTCGAGGGGTGGCTCCAGAATGGCGGTCTGTCCGCGCCTTGCAAGCTCTCTTGCCAAGACCTCGGTGGCATGCTCCTGGCCGATCAGGCGAGCCGCCGAGAGCGAAGTGGAGGCCAGGGTGGGATCGCTGCCATCCAGGATGAAGGCCACCTGGGCCTGGCCGCGGCCCCGCAGCCGTTCGCCATAATCCGGGGGGATGATCAGGGCCGCCTTGGCATCGCCGCGATCGATCAACCCCAGCAACGCCTCCAGGGAGTCCACATCGAAGGCCAGCTCGAAATAGCCCGCAGCCCGGTAGGCGTCCAGCAAGGCGCGCGCCTCGGCCCCGCGGTCCTGGTCGAAAATCGCCAGCGGCACATTGCGCACGTCTGTGGTGGCCGCATACCCCATGAGCAGAAGCTGCATGATAGGGATGACGATCGCCAGGGTTAGGGCGCGTGGGTCTCTCCATAGCTGGAGGAATTCTTTGCGGATGATGGCCAGCAATCGCATCGGGGTTCCGGCCATGCGAGCCTCCAGTCAATCGATATGTCGTCACCGGGCCTCTTTAGGCCTCGGATTTCAGGATCCCGTGCAGAAAAATCTCCACAAAATGCTCCAGTTCGGTCGCCTGATCTGCGGGTGCGAAGGCGCCTCCCAAGAGCTTTCCAGTCAGGTAATGGGAGAGCATCAAGCCGATGAAGGCCCTGAGCAACGTTGGGAGGGGCATCTCCCTCAGCTCCGCCTCGCCTTGCGCGAATCCCTCGATGGCCTCCACGACGCGGGGGAAGATGGCCTCGTAGAGAGCTGGGATATGCACACTATTGAACTCAACGACCTCGATAAGCATCAGGTTAAAGAAGTCTGGACGCTGCTCCAGGGCTTCGAGCATGCGCTGGGTCGAGTGGCGCACAAAGCTCTCGATATCCTGGCCTTCCACGCGCTGGATGGTGGGGAGCACCTGGTGGGCGGGATGGTGCGCCTCGAGCAACTCGGTGAAAATCTCCTCTTTGCTTTCGAAGTGGTTATAGATGGCTCCAAGCGAGATGCCCGCCTGGGTTGCGATGGAGCGCATGGAGGTGCCGTGATAGCCTTGGCTCAGGAAGAGCGCATAGGCTGCCTGAAGGATTTGCTGCCGCGTGTTGCGGCGACGGGTGAGTTTCGCAGAGACCATATATTTATAATAAACGAACGTTCGTTTTTAGATTAGCGCAGAAAAAGGGGGCCGTCAAGCGCAGGCCCCCGGCCAGCGGCGGAGAGATTACTCCCCGCCCTCCCCCAGATTGCTGACCTGCCGCAACAGGCCCAGCAGGCCCATGCCCAGCTTGATGCCCTCCTTGGGTCGCAGGCGCAGGCGCTCGCCGCGCTCCTCCGCCCGACGGATCAGCAGGTAGGCCACGCCCAACCCCGTGAGCGCGCCCAGCAGCCCACCCGCTAGAAGGGTGCGGCTCTTCCAGTTCTGATCTTCATTCATGGCCCTCTCCATCGCCAGATACGAAGAATGATTTCAATCCCCTGCCAACTGCCCCCAGCACAGCTCCCGCAGCCTCGATCATGATCAACGGCCGGGCCGCCATGTTCGCGCCCCGGCGCACCCCCTGCCGAACCTGCTCCGCAATGACCCGTCCACGCCCAAATACACCCGGCAACCAGCCGATCGCCCGCACGACGAGCATAGTGAGCGCCATGAAAATAAGCAGCGGGAAGACGCCCGCGCACGCCAGCGGGTAGGCCACCAGAACCAGCGAGGCATCGGCGCCGGCACTCAACACCGCCGGGCTCACGCGCCAAAGGCCATACCCTGCCGCCGCCAGGATCAACAGGCCCAGGATGATCGGCAGGACGACCTGCAAGATCAGTCCCCTGGCCAAGCGGCCGGCTTCTGCGCTCGCAACCCCCTGCTCCCCTGGCAACTGCCGTCTCGCTTTCATTAGCACCTATTCTAGCATGAGCCCCCGATGATCTGGGGCATGACCTATTCCTCGCTCCCGCCTCACGGGTTAGAATGATAGCCTAAGCCCGAGGAGATAGATATGACCAATTTTCCTGGCCGAGGCAAAGTGGCAGTCTTGAAGACCTCCCCGGAAAGCGTGCTCGAGGACATTCAGAGCCTGATGAAGCTTGCCGACTTCGAGGCTGCACTACCGCGCGAGGTACGCACAGGCCTCAAGATCAACATCTCCTGGCAAACCTGGTATCCGGCCTGCTCGACTACCCCCTGGCAACTCGAGGGGGTTATCCGCGCCCTTCAACATGCCGGGTACAACGACCTCGTGGGGGTGCACAACGACACGGTGGTCGTCGACACCCGTGTGGGCGAGTTCAACAACAAACACCGCCATATCACCGATCAATACGGAATCCCCTGCATCTATCTCTATGAAGAGGATTTCGAATGGTTCGAGTATGTCCCCAAGGGGCATGATTTCCTGGTCCTGGACAAGGTATACCCGAAGGGGGTCTTCATCCCCAAGGCCATCGTAGGGCTGAACATGGTGCACCTTCCCACGGTGAAAACCCACGTCTTCACGACCATCACCGGCGCCATGAAGAACGCCTTCGGCGGCCTGCTGCACCGCAACCGCCATTGGACCCATGCCGTGATCCACGACACGCTGGTCGACCTTCTGATGATCCAGCGCGAGATTCATCCGGGTCTCTTTGCGGTCATGGACGGGACCTTCGCCGGCGATGGCCCAGGACCACGGGCGATGCGCTGGCACCAGAAGGACACCCTGCTCGCCTCCGCCGACCAGGTGGCCATCGATGCCGTCTCCGCCAAGCTTCAGGGCTTCGACCCGATGCAAATCCGCTTCATCCGGCGCGCCCACGAGCTCGGCCTGGGCGTGGGTGATCCACGTCAGATCGAAATCGTGGGCTACGATATCGAGCAGGAGCCTCCCTGGAATTTCCGCCAGGAGGATACCTTCGCCAGCCGCGGACAGAAGATGATCTACCACGGTCCACTCAAGCCACTGGAGAAGGCACTGCTGCAGAGCCCGCTGGTGCCCTGGTCGTACTTCGCCAGCAATTTCTACCACAATGTTTATTGGTACCCCTTCATTGGCCGCAAGCGGGTGGAAGCGGCGCTCCGCACCCCGTGGGGAAAGCTTTTCCAATCCTATGGCGACGGCCGGGTGGTCATGCCGGGCATGGAGCCCAAGACGGTTCTTCAGGCTGTGGCCGGGCTGGTGATCCTGGGCTCGCTTGCGGCCGTCGGCCTACGCATGTTACGCGGCGGGAGATGACACCTGCTTTGCGCCGCCGGCTCCTGGCCGGGTTCGCCTTCGGCTTCGTGGTTATCCTGGCTTTGGTGTTGCTCAGCGATGTGCGCGCCGTGGGTTCGCACCTCTCAGGCTTCGCCTGGCAACTAACCCCGCTCATCCTGACGGGCACATTGTTCAATTACGGCCTGCGGTTCCTGAAGTGGCATTTCTTTCTGGGCCGTATCGGGGCCCAGGGGCTTCCCTGGCGCGAGAGTGCCCGCGTCTTCGTTGCAGGCTTCCCCCTGGCGGTGACCCCGGGCAAGGTGGGAGAGGCTTTGAAAGGCGTATGGCTCCGGCACCTGGCCGGCGTGCCCGTGGCGCGCGGCGTGACGGTCGTGCTCGCCGAGCGAGTGAGCGACGGCTTTGCCGTGTTGGTGCTTTCCACGCTCGGGGTCCTGGCCTATCCACGCTATTGGCCGGCTTTCGCAGCGGTGCTCGGCCTCCTGCTTGCCGGTGTGATCATCACGCAAATCCGCCCTCTGGCGCTGGCATTGCTGGGCATTGCCGCCCGGCTCCCGGTCCTGGTCCGGGCCAGCGGACACCTGCGGGAGTTCTATGAGGGCGCCTATGCCCTCTTCCGGCCGCTCACCACCCTCGCCGCGGTGGCGTTGGGCACGGCGGCCTGGTTCGGGGAGGGCGTGGCGATGTATCTTGTCTTGCTCGGCTTGGGCGTACCGGGCGGCGCCACCACGCTGGCGATGGCCGTCTTCGTGCTCTCCTTCTCGACCGTTATCGGCGCCGTCTCCACCCTCCCCGGCGGATTAGGCGCGGCCGAATTGACCATGACCGGAATGCTGACGCTGTTGCTCGGCCTCACGCCCGGACAGGCGGCGGCCGCCGCGCTGCTCATTCGCTTCGCCACGCTCTGGCTTGGCGTCTGCCTCGGCCTGCTCACCTGGCTGTTCTCTCGCGATCTGCTGCTGCTAGAGCCCGCCGATCCAGTACCCAGCGAGGTTGCGGGATGATGCGCGTCGAGCTCCACTGCCACACCTATCATTCCGAAGACAGCCTAATGACTCCCGCGCAGATCCTGCGCACCTGTGATGCCAGGGGCATCGACCGCATCGCCATCACCGACCACAACACCCTCACGGGTGCACAGCAGGCAGCCGACCTCGCCCCGCACCGTGTAATCATCGGCGAGGAGATCATGACCACGGAAGGCGAATTGCTGGCCTTCTTCGTGAGCGAGCGAGTGCCGCCAGGCCTTACCCCGGGAGAAGCCATTGCGCGGCTTCGCAAACAGCGCGCCGTTATCAGCGTCTCCCATCCCTTCGACAGGCTTCGCAAAGGATCCTGGCAGCGCCCGGCGTTGCTCGCCATCCTGCCCGAGGTCGACGCACTGGAAGTCTTCAACGCCCGAACTTGGTCCGCCATCCCCAACCGCCAGGCGGCGCAGTTGGCCGAAAAGCACGGACTGCTCGCGACCGCCGGTTCCGACGCCCACGCCCCCTGCGAGATCGGCCGCGCGCTGTTACGGCTGCCCGACTTCTCGGACGCCGACACCTTCCTCCAGGCGCTGGGCCTGGCAGAGATCGAAGCCCGCCGCTCGCCGCCCTACGTGCACTTCTTCTCGCGTTACGCCGTGTGGCGCAAGGCAATGGGATGGTCCCCTCCCGGCTAGGCCAGATGCGCAGACGCGCTGATACACAGCCGTGATATGATGATCATGAACGGCTGGAGGCCCCCCAGGCGCTCGATCCTCGCCCGGGAAGGAAGCAGTGAAATGAGAACCCTATTCTTGTTGATGCTGGGGGCGTCGCTAG
>CAZQDE010000044.1:0-18297 GCA_964591485.1 uncultured Anaerolineaceae bacterium
GCTCGCACGCTTGCCGGCAGCGCGGTGAAGATGGCCTCGCCGCGCCCGTGCAAGACCCGCCGGGGGATGATGTCATCGCCGGAAAGAGGCCTGTTGTTCAACGTGACAGTTGTTCCGCAACCTGCCGCATCCGCCGCAGGAATGTGCTCGCCCGGCGCCAGGAATCCAGTTCCACATGCACCGCCGACCGCCCGGCTTCGCGCAAGGCCTGAAGGTCTCCGGCGGCCTGAGCCAGCTCGAGAGTGGCGAAGCTATAGCCCGCCTCCGGTATCTGGAAATCGCGGCTGTGGCCTGCCGTGAGAATGGCGAAGGCTCCCTGCTGTGGTCCCCCTTTATGAAGCTGCCCGGTGGAGTGCAGATAACGCGGGCCAACCCCGAATAGAACAGGGATCCCAGACCTCTCGCGCAGGGCGCGCCGCAGTCGCTTTGCTTCCTGCATCCAGGATTTGCGCTCCGGGAGATATGCCAGCAGGCCCAGGCCGCGCCGCTCCCCAGCCTCTTTGAGTAGCCAGGTGATCGCCTGATCCAGGGACTCGGCGGAGAGCGCCTTGGGCGCCTCCCCCCTCAGCCGGATCCCCTCCCCCTCCCAGATCACAGGCTCAAGCGGAACCGCCCCGCTCTTCTTGAAGCGCGCCAGCAGCGTCCGCGTGCGGTCCTTCGCAGCTTGCACATCGGGCTGGTCGAATGCGTTCACTCCCAGCCAATGGCAGGCCACGGCCGTGGCAAATTCCCATTGGAAGAATGCCCTCCCCAGGTCACGCCCACCCGGACTCATCTCCATCACAATCACCGGCAGGCCCGCCTTAACCCAACCGCCCATTCTGCGGTCAAGCTCGCCGGATGAACGCAGGTAGACGATCGTCCGGTCCTGTCCATAGGCGCCTGCGGACCCAGGCGGCTCTGCGACGATGGGGGTCAGCCCGCGGCCCTGCTTGCCGCTGCTTTCGGCGATGAGCTGCTCGGCCCAGAGCGCGAACGTTTCGATTTCCGGATCGCCCACGAACGTCAGACGGTCCCGCCCGGAATCATGCGCCGCGGCCAGACAGGCCCCCAGGACCAGGCCAGGATTCGCAGGCCCCTCCACCTGAGGGCCACAGCGTCGGGCCATTTCTGCACCGCCCTGAGCGATCTCGCCCAGGGGAAGGCCAAGCAGCGCCGCCGGCATCAATCCGAATTCGGTCAGCGCCGCATAGCGGCCGCCCACATCGGAAGGAGGGTTGAGGACTTCCCGGAAGGCCCGTTCTCTTGAAAGGGCATCGAGAGGTGTCCCGGCATCCGTTATGGCGATGAAATGGTCACCCGGCGAGCGCCCAAGCGCCTCCTCCATCCAGGCCCAGAAGTGGTCGAGCAAGGCGCGGGTTTCGGTCGTGGTGCCGGATTTGCTGGCTGCGAGGAACAATGCCCGTTCCGGCTCCAGCCGCTTCTGGACCTCCCAGATGGTTTCCGGGTCACTTGTATCCAGCACGCTGAGCTCGGGCCTGCCCTGAGCGCTCGCCAGGACATAGGCCGCCAGGGAGGAGCCGCCCATGCCAAGCAAGACGATCTGATCCAATCCCGCGGCATGGATCTCCGCGGCGATCGATTCGAGCGTCGGCGTTCGGTCCAATGCCTCGTCTGGCAAGGTGAGCCAGCCCAGCCGCTCCGTCGCGGCCTCTCCGGCACTGGCGGGCCAAAGACTCGCATCCCGCCTCCAAATGCGCCGAGCCACTTGACGCTCCTTCAGCATTCCCAGGATCTCTGGCACGCTCTGGCTGAGCGGGCCAAGCTCACGCCGGAGTACGGCGGCTTGCGCCTCGATCGTGCCCAGCAGCGAGCGGTAGGCACGGGCAAACTTCTCCACCCCCTCTCGCTCGAGCCGATCGGTGACCTCCTGCATGTCTATGCCAAGCGATTCGAGCGCTCCCAGCTGGGCACGCGAGGCCGAAAGATCCTGCTCCAGGGTCAATTCGACCCGCCCATGATCGAGGAAGGCCTCCAGGGTGTGTTGCGGAATGGTGTTCACCGTCTGTGGGCCGATCAGGTTGTCGACATAATAGGTGTCGCCATATGCGGGGTTCTTAGTTCCGGTCGAGGCCCACAACGGCCTTTGAACCCTTGCGCCCTGCGCCGCGAGGCGCTGGAAGCGGACCCCCTCGAAGACCGCCTTGAATTGGGCATAAGCCAATTTCGCGTTGGCGATGCCCGCTTTGCCCATTAGGCTGGCTGCCCGCTCGGCCTCTGGTCCTTCCGAGCGCATGATTTCCTGCAGCCGTGCATCGACAGCCGTATCCACCCTGGAAACGAAGAACGAGGCCACCGAAGCGACATGGTGAAGCGCCTGCCCGCGCTGCACCCTGGCCTCCAGGCCTCGCAAGTAGGCCTCCATGACCTCGCCGTAGCGGTCCAGCGAAAAGATCAGGGTCACGTTGATATTCAGGCCATCGGCAACCGCGGCCTCGATGGCCGGCAATCCCTCCCGGGTGGCCGGGATCTTAACCATCACATTGGGTCGGTTGACGGCATCCCACAGGCGCCTCGCCTCGCGAAGCGTCCCTTCGCTATCGCGCGCTAGTTCAGGGTTCACCTCGATCGAGACATAGCCATCCTCCCCGTTGGTGGCTTCGTAGAGCCTGAGCAGGACATCGGCCGCAGCGCGAATATCATCGATCACGAGCCGATCCAGGATGCGCTCCGCCGGCCAACCGGCTTGAGCCATCATGCGCAGATCTCGCCGGTAGGCATCGCTGCCCGTGATGGCTTGCTCGAAGATGCTGGGATTGGAGGTGACGCCGCGGACGATCTCATCGGCCACATGCTGAGCCAGTGCGCCGTTTTCGATCATGTCGCGCTGGATGTAATCCAGCCAGATGGATTGGCCCAAGGCATGCAATTCGCGGGCGCGGTTCATTCGTCGGCCCCTTTTCCCCAGGCTTCTTCAAGCGCCTGCACTTTGCTCAGCCGGCGAACGTGCCGCTCTTCGCCGGTAAAGCCGGCGCCGAGAAAGGCCTGCACGATCTCCACGGCCAGCGCCGAGCCGATCACCCTGGCGCCCAGCGCGAGCACGTTGACGTGATCGTGTTCCACAGATTGATGGGCAGAGTAAGTATCATGGCATAGGCCGGCGCGCACGCCTCGAAGCTTGTTGGCGGCGACCGCCGCGCCCACTCCGGAGCCGCAAAGAATGATGCCCCGCTCAGCCTCGCCGGCCTGGACAGCCCGGCCGACGCGAATGGCAAAATCCGGGTAATCATCCTGAGGATCCAGCTCGTATGCCCCCACATCGATGGCCTCATGCCCGGCAGCGCGGATGACATCCAGAATCGTTGCCTTCAGCGGATACCCACCGTGGTCTGCTCCTATCGCCACTTTCATGTCAGCTGCGCCTCCTTGCGAACGCGCTCGAGCGAATGCCTGGCCTCCTCAATGATGTGCTCAGCAGTCAGGCCAAATTGTCGATAGATTTCCTGGTAGGGTGCCGAGGCCCCAAAGCGCTGAATTCCCACCACAACCCCCGCGTCTCCCACCCATCGCTCCCATCCCATCGGCACGCCCGCCTCGACCGCCACGCGCGCCCGGATGCCCGGTGGCAGCACGCTCTCACGGTATGCCCTAGGCTGCGCCGAGAAGAGCTGCCAGGACGGGAAGGAGACCAGTCGCACCCGCATGCCCTCCGTGTGCAGAGCCTCTCCAGCCTCCAGAATCAGGCTTACCTCCGACCCCGAAGCCATCAAGATCACCTCCGGGGATCCCCCGCCAAGATCCGCCAGAACATAGGCCCCTTTGCGCAAGCCCTCGGCCGAACCGAAACGGTTGCGATCGATGGTGGGGACGGCCTGCCGCGTGAGCACCAATGCCGTTGGTCCTTCGCGCTCCAGCGCCACCAGCCAGGCAATGCCAACTTCGTTAGCGTCTGCTGGCCGGATCGCAGTGAGCCCCGGGATGGACCGCAGAGCCGCCAGCTGCTCGATCGGCTGGTGAGTGGGACCATCCTCGCCAAGTCCGATGGAGTCATGTGTGAACACGTAAATCACACGTTGCTCCATTAATGCCGCCAGACGGATCGCCGGGCGCATGTAATCGGAGAAGACCAGGAAGGTTCCGCCGTAGGGGATCAGGCCGCCGTGAAGCGCCACCCCGTTCATCACCGCGCCCATGGCGTGCTCGCGGACGCCGTAGTGGACATATCGGCCCGACCTGTGGATCGCCGAGAAAGCAGCCTCACCCTGGATATCGGTCTTGTTGGATCCGGTCAGGTCGGCCGAGCCGCCCAACCATTCCGGAAGGTGCGGCGCCAGAGCGTGGATTACCTTTCCGGAGGACGCCCGTGTGGCCATGCCTTTCTCGTCCGATTCGAAGGATGGCAACGCCTGCGCCAGGCCCTGGGGGAGCTCCCCGCGCATCCGCCGCTCGAACTCGGCCGCCAGCTCAGGGAACTCATCCCGATAGCGCCGCATGAGCTCCTGCCAGGCGGTGTGTGCCTGCCGGGCACGCGCCGCCGCCTCCTGGAAGTGCGCCCGCACGTCCTCCGGCACCAAGAACCGCGGTTCCTGAGGCCAGCCCAAGCGCTCCTTCGCGCCCTCCAACTCTTCCTCTCCCGGCGGTTCGCCATGTGCCTTGGCGGTGCCTTCCTTTGTTGGCAGGCCATAACCGATCTTGGATTGCACGATGATCAGCGAGGGGCGCGGATCCCCTTTGGCGGCCTCGAGTGCCGCATCCAGCGCCGCAAGATCATTGACATCCCCGGCCTGGAGCACATGCCATCCGTAGGCCTCAAAGCGCGCGGCGCGATCCTCGGTGAAGGCCAGGGACGTGTCACCGTCGATGGTGATGTGATTGTCGTCGTAGATGTAGATCAGGCGGCCCAATTGAAGTGTGCCTGCCAGCGAGGCGGCCTCCGAGGCCACACCCTCCATTAGGTCGCCATCTGAGACGATGGCATATACGTGATGGTCAACGATAGGAAATCCCTCGCGATTGAATTCCGCGGCCAGGCGCTCCGCCGCCAGCGCCATGCCCACGCCGTTTGCGAATCCCTGGCCGAGGGGGCCTGTGGTGGTTTCCACCCCAGGCGTGAGGCCAAACTCAGGGTGACCGGGAGTCCGGCTGCCCCACTGCCGGAATCGTTCGAGTTCCTCCAAGGGGAGATCATAGCCTGTCAGATGAAGGACGGCGTAGAGCAGCATCGACCCATGGCCGGCGGAAAGCACGAAGCGGTCTCGATCGGGCCATTCGGGGGCGGAAGGGTCATAACGTAGGTGGCGAGTCCATAACAAGTAGGCTGCGGGCGCCATGGCCATGGGGAGTCCGGGATGGCCGGAGTTGGCCTTCTGCACGGCATCTGCCGCAAGGAAGCGGATGGTATTGATAGCCCGTTCCTGCAAGTTGTCTTCCGTCATCGTTCCTCCAAACCCTTCATCGATACAGCCGAGGAGCGCAGGCTGCCGCCCGCCTGGGTCCCCTTGGCGGATGATAACATGGAAAGCCGAAGCTACTCTGCCAAGCGGCCGCGCTGCGCCCCATCGAGCCAGAACCGCAGGCCACGGGTGCACTCCAGTCCCAGTTTGTGGCCCACGTCGGACTCGCAGAATGCAATTTCGGCGCCGGAGCCCCGCAGACGTTCCGCATCCCCGCGGGCCCGCTCAACTTGGGCGGCCGGATAAGACGCTCGCACGGCGATCGTAAACGCGTCAGGCGGCAGGACCGGAGCCAGTGCCGACATCGAGCGTTCATCGCCATTCCAGCCATGCAGAAGCAGAAACCAGGCAACCTCCCGGCCGGATCCTTCCCCCAGAGCGCAGTGAAGCCCGCTCGCGGCAGACTTGCGCGTCCGCAGGTGGTCAGTCACGTTCGCGCCTCACAATCCACTCCATCCATCCCAGCAAGAACGCTATCAATCCGGCCGGGATCGCAAACGCGCCGAAGCACAAGAGCGCCATGGCCAGCGCCTGCGGTCCATAGAATACTGCGATCAGAGCGCCCCCCACCAGGAGGACCATCCCGATCCCTCCGAGTACAAGCCGACGGTTGGTCGTCCTTGCATAACCGCGAAGGTCTCTCATATCGTCCGCACTGGACTTCGAGGGGCTTGATACGGGCCTGCCCGGCTCAGGTGGACCGGCGCGATCGAGCCCGCCCCTCTCGGCTTCACCTGCCCGCCAATCCCGGCCCAGCAACTGATCCAGGATCCGCCGGGCGTCCTCAAGTGGGTCTTGCGGGTGAGGGAAGATGAAGCCCGGTTCGAGGCGCGTGGTCAGCCTGCCGGCCGCCTCCCGGAGCTCCATCGGCGCCGGGATGTGCTTCTCGAGCCATGCCAGCATCCGCAGCGCGTTTCGCCTTTCATCAGTAGACGCCTGCTCCGCAAAGAGCTCCGCAATTGCCCATCCGGCCGCGCGGCGCGCGCAAACTCTTGCCCTGCCTTCATTGCCGGCCTGGCGGGCGCGCAATGCCTGCGCAAACTCCCTCCCTACCCGCTGCTTGAGCGCCTCCAACTGGGCGGTCGGCACGGCCTCCCGCCGGCGCCGCACCTCAAGCGCCCAATCAGTTTTCGGCGCTTCGCCCCCGTGATTGGATCTGCGTTCAGGTTCTGACATGGCAATGGCCTCGGTGGTAAGATGGCCTCACGGTAGCTTCACTCCTGGAGGTGAGGGACATGCGGTTCGCAGGCAAAGTAGCCCTGATCACAGGCTCCGGGCGCGGCATCGGCCGGGCGATCGCGCTGCGTTTGGCCGAAGACGGCGCCGATATCGTCGTGAACTTCTTCCGCAACCGGGCTCCCGCCGAGGAGACGGCCGAAGCCATTCGCGCCCTCGGCCGCAGAGCAGAGATCGTGAAGGCCAATATCGGAGAGCTCGACGATCTGGAGCGGCTGTTCGACGCTGTAGAGGAAGCATATGGTCGCCTGGACTTCTTCATCAGCAATGCTGCCTCCGGGTATAACCGCCCCGCCATGGAACAGAAACCTCGCGGCTGGGAATGGACCATGAATATCAACGCCCGGGCCCTGCTGTTTGGAGCCCAAAGAGCGGCCCCATTGATGATGGAAGGTGGCGGGGGTACCATCGTGAGCATTTCCAGCCCTGGCTCCTTTCGAGTGCTGCCAGATTATATTGTGGTGGGCGCCAGTAAGGCCGCCCTCGAGGCCCTCACCCGCTACCTTGCGGTCGAACTCGCACCCATGGGCATCCGTGTGAATGCTGTCTCGCCCGGCATTGTGGAGACGGATGCCTTGCGACATTTCGACCTCACTCGGCATGGCGACGTCCTGGCGCAGGCTGCTGCAGCCACGCCCGCCGGCCGGCTGGTCACTCCGCAGGACGTCGCCGGCGTGGTCGCCTTTCTCTGCTCCGAGGAAGCCTGGATGATCCGCGGACAGATCCTCCTCGTCGATGGCGGCTTCAACCTTCCCGCGCAGCCGATCCCTGGGGCTGGCCGCCCCCCCTCCTCCTGACGCGCCCGAACTCGCGCCAGCATCTAGATCGAAATGCTGCTGGTATCCCGCGAGATGTGATCCAGGAACTCCTTGCGGGTCACTGCGTTCGTCTTGAAGCTTCCGCACATAGCGCTGGTCACCATGCGGGCATTGGCCTTCTTCACGCCACGGATTTTCGAGCAAAGGTGGAGCCCCTCCACGACCACTGCCACCCCTTGCGGATGGATGGCCGCCTCCAGGAAATCCGCGATCTGGCGCGTCATGCGCTCCTGCACCTGCAAGCGGCGGGCGAACAGGTCCACAATGCGAGGGATTTTGGAGAGCCCGATGACCTTGCCGCTCGGGATGTAGGCCACGTGCGCCCGGCCCAGGAATGGCAGCAGGTGGTGCTCGCACATGGAGTAGAACTCGATATCCCGCACGATGACCATGTCTTCGTAGTCAACCGTGAATACGGCCTCATTGATGAGCACATAGGGATCGACCCGGTAGCCTGCCAGCAGCTCGTCATACATGCGCGCTACTCGATCCGGCGTGTCTTCCAGCCCTTCCCGAGACACATCCTCGCCGAATGCGTCCAGCAGGCTGGCTACGGCTTCGCGGATCTCCGGTCGCGCCACGCCTACGCCGCTCAAGAGTTCGGCTGCGGCTTCTATATCGTGCATGTCTTCCTCCTCAGCATGGATGCAAGAAGTGTAGCAAACATCGTATCATAAGGCCGCTCGAGGCATGGCTGATGGATCGGCTGTGCCCCCATTGTGCGCGTGTACAATTGCCCCGAGCCTCGAGGGTAGATGTCCATAAGGGAGAGCATCGGATGGCCATGGATCGGATCGAGATCAAGGACCTGCTCCTGAGGGGCATCATCGGCATCCAAGATTGGGAGCGCGAAAAGAAGCAGGATATTCTCATCAACATAACGCTCTTCGGCGACCTGCGCGCCGCGGGCGAGAGCGATGATATCGCCGACACCATCAACTACCGCAGCGTGACCAAACAGGTGATTTCGCACGTGGAGACCGCCGAGCGCTTCACAGTCGAAGCGCTGGCCGCGGACATCGCCGCTATTTGCCTGCAAACCCCGGGCGTGGAACGCGCCCGGGTGCGGGTGGAAAAACCCGGCGCGCTGCGCTTCGCCCGCTCCGTGGGCGTCGAGATCGAACGGGGACGGGAAGCTCTTGCCTGAATTGGCCTTCATAGCCCTGGGATCCAACATCGAGCCCGTATCGAACCTTTCCCGGGCCATCGCCCGGCTCGCCTCGCTTGGCTCGCTCATCGCCACCTCGCATGTCTATCAAAATCCGGCCATCACCTCCGAGCCGCAGCCCGATTACCTGAATGCCGCCGCGCTGTTGGAGACGGACCTCCAACCGCTGGCGCTGCGCGAAAGGTTTCGCACCCTTGAGGCCTCCCTGGGACGCGTCCGCGGCGCCGATCCTTACGCGCCCCGCACCATCGATCTCGATCTCTGCCTCTACGGCAGCCATATCCTCGCTCACCCGCTATTGGAAATCCCGGACCCCGACATACTCACCCGCCCCCACCTCGCCGTCACGCTGGCCGAGCTAAGGCCCGATTTTCTCCACCCCCAAACCGGGGAGACGCTTGCGGCCATCGCCGAACGGTTGCGCCCGCAGGCCAAGCTCACCTTGCGGGAGGATGTCGTTCTGCGCGCCTGAGCAGCGAAGGAGACTCCCCATGTTCCCATTCCGAGGTGGCTCATGAGCTCGAAGTCCGTCGATGTGTTGATTTGCGGGGCCGGTATCGCTGGCATCTCCACCGCTTACCACCTGGCGGTGGAGCGCGGCATACGCGACGTCCTATTGGTGGATGAACGTCCGCCCCTCTCGCTCACCAGCGACAAGTCCACGGAGTGTTATCGCAACTGGTGGCCCGGCCCGGGAGATGCGATGGTGTCGATGATGAACCGCAGCATCGATATCCTCGAGCGGCTGGCGGATGAAAGCGGAAACATCTTTCAACTTAACCGCCGGGGCTATCTCTTTGCCACTGCTGAGCCTGCGAGGCTCGAGACCTTCCGGGCCCACGGCGAGGAGGCGGCCACTTTGGGTGCCGGGCCGTTGCGTATCCATGATGGCAAGAGCGGCGGTCCTGCCTACCAGCCCGCCTCCCTCGAGGGTTATCATCATCAGCCCATCGGCGCCGACCTGATCACAGATCCGGCACTGATCCGGGAGCATTTCCCCTACCTCTCGGAGGCAACCGTCGGGGTGATCCACGCCCGCCGGGCGGGCTGGTTCAGTGCGCAGCAGTTGGGCATGTATATGCTGGAGCGCGCCCGGGCCGCGGGGGTCCGCCTTCGCACCGGCCGTGTCACCGGCCTGGACCTGCGAGGCGACCGCATTCAAGGCGCGCGCATCCAGGATAATGGCACGGAAGAGGTGATCGCCACCCGGCAGGTGGTGAACGCCGCCGGCCCTTTTGTGGACGAACTTGCCGGGATGGCCGGGCTCGAGCTGCCCGTCTTCTCAGAACTGCACACCAAACTCTCGATCCAGGACCATCTGGGGCTTTTCCCGCGTGAGGCCCCACTGCTGATTTGGGCCGATCCCCAGCGCCTGCCCTGGAAGCCGGAGGAGACCCAACTGCTGGCGGAGGATCCCGAAACCCATTTCCTGCTTGAGACCTTCCCCGAGGGCATTCACGCCCGGGCGGAAGGCCCCCTTGACAGCAATGTGGTGCTGATCCTATGGACCTACCACACCGATCCGGTTCAGCCCACTTTCCCCATCCCGCAGGACCCCTATAATCCCGAGATCGCCCTGCGCGGCATGGCCGCCTTGGTGCCTGCGTTCGAGGCCTACTTCGAACGGCCGCCGCGCCCCTTTGTGGACGGCGGCTATTACACCAAGACGCAGGAGAACCGGCCGCTTGTGGGACCGCTTCCTATCGAGGGCTTCTGGATCATCGGCGCGCTGAGCGGCTTCGGGTTGATGGCCGGCCCAGCCTGCGGCGAGCTTCTGAGCCTCCACATCGCCGGCGAGGCGCTCCCGAGCTACTCCGACTGGTTCTTGCTCAGCCGCTACCAAGATCCCCAATATCGGCGATTGCTCGAAACGTGGGACCGCACCGGCCAGCTATAACCCCTCACGCCCACAAGCGATCCGGACTTCGGGGGTCCGCGCAAAGATCGGGCCGGGCTAGAGCAGGCCGGCGCTCTGGAGGATACGTTTCAGGATGGCGCGATCGGGCTCTCGCAGTGGCAGGAGAGGCCGGCGCGGTGGCCCACCGTAGCGGCCCTGGAAGTCCATGGCGGCCTTCAAGCCCGGAACGCCGAAGCGGGCGGTGACGGCGGTGTTGGCCTCCACCAGCCTACCTTGAATCCTGGCTGCTGCGGGGAGATCCTCGCTGCGGAAGCGAGCCAGGATTTCAGCCAGGGGGACCGGCGCGATGTTTGCCAGCGCGGCCACGAGACCCACCGCTCCCATCGCCAGCGCCCCCAGGAAGAAGCCTGCCGATCCGGCCAAGATCTGGAATTCCCCCTTTAGGGCATATGCGATCTGCCCGATCTTGGACACATCGCCCGAGCTATCCTTCATTCCCACAATATTCGGATGGTTCGCGATCTCCAGGACGGTGCCGGCATCGATGTTCACGCCCGTGTTGGCAGGCACGTTGTAAACGAGCACAGGCAGGGGGGAATACTCGGCCACGTCAAGGTAGTAGCGCGTAAGCGTCGCCCGGTCCATCTTGGCCTTGTAATAGCTGGGAGTGATGACCAATGCGGCATCGGCGCCGGCCTCCGCCATACGGTCGATCAGCTTCAGGGTGGCGTGGGTGGCATGCATGCCTGCGCCGGCGATGACCAGGCGGTCTTTCGGCGCCCACTGACGCACCCGCGCCACGGTTTCAACTCGTTCGTCCGGCGTCATCGACACGAATTCGCCATTCGAACCGCCGACCACGTAACCCTGCAGTGGCTCTTCGTTCCAGCGCTCGAGATTGGCCTCCAGACGGTCGAAAGCGATCGAGCCCCCCTCATCGAACGGCGTCGGAATCGGGGGGAAGATCCCCCGCAGATCTAGCTGTCCTGTCATCTCAGCCCCTTCAGCCCACGCTGCGATTCATGTCCGCCACGGCCCTTCGAATGGCTGCCCGAAGCCCCTCCGAGGGAATCGACTCCCATTCCTCATAGCGCTCGCCATCCACCCAGATCTCCAGCGAGCCGTCCGAGGCCGTTCCAAAATCAACCTCCATGGCAGCCAATTCGGGATCGGTGGCAAGAATAGTGCGGACGCGTTCCTCGACCATCTCCGCCATGCCGGAGGCGATGCGCTCTCCTTCCACCAGCCCTTCGGAGGCCCCAGGACGCTCTCCTGATGGATCTCCGCTCACCAAGCCGCCGGAGACCGGTCCCCTCCAGGCCCGGAGAAGGGCCAAGACGAGCAGCAGGCCCAGGCCAACAAGAATGACGAGCACCACCGTCTGCGACATGGTCGTCTCCCTTCACATGCCGGGATACCGCCGGCTCATTCCTCGATCAGGACCGCCCTCGCCGGCGCGCCATCGCTGCCCTGCAGGAGGAGCGGCAGGCAGCTTAGCGTATACCAGCCGGTCTCAACCCCGCTGAGATTCAGCCCTTCCACAATCACGATGCCGGCTTGGAGCAAGACCTCATGCGTCGGCCGGCTCTGGTCATAAGGCGCCACAGAGAGGTAATCGGCCCCCACCAACTTGATGCCACGCTCGGCGATCCAGCGGGCGCCACTCTCGTCGACTCCCACGAAATCTTCCTGGAAGCTCCCAACCCCTTGGGCCCAGTACTCGCTGTTACGGGTCCGGAGAAGCAGGCGTTCGGCTTCTGCCGGGATTTTCGTCGCCTCCAGCGCCCCCGCGTCGACGACTGCCGCCGAACGCAAATCCGCCACAAAGGCCCGCCCGATCAGCGCCTCCAGCGGCAGCCTCTCAACCGGCGCTTCGCCATCGAGGAAGTGCACCGGCGCGTCCACATGCGTGCCAATATGCACACCACAGGCCAACCTGGAGACATTGGCGTTCTTGCCCTCGGAGATCTTGGCGATGCGCTCCAGCTCGATGGGAGGATCGCCTGGCCAAACGGGCAAGCCCGGATGGATCGGGACAGAGATGTCGTGAATGCGCATGCTGTCGTTCCTTTCTGCCACGGACATGTTCATGAGCAGGATGGTGATATTGTCTCTCCATCGGACGGCCCGTATAATCCTTGGGATACCGCCCTCGTGGAGAATCCCAGGCCATGCGAGATCATACCATTCTGGATGAAATCGTCCAACGCCGGCTCCCCCAAACGTTGGACGAGCTGGCGCGCCTATGTGCGCAGCCCAGCATCGCCGCCCAATCCTTGGGCATGCGCGAGTGCGCCGAACTGGTGGCGGAGATGCTCGCAGCTCGCGGGTTCCAGGCCCGTGTGCTCCCAACACATGGGCAGCCGGTCGTCTTCGCCGAGCGCGAAGGCAAGCGCGACAGGACGCTGCTCTTCTACAACCATTATGATGTTCAACCGCCCGAGCCCCTCGAGCTTTGGACCACCCCACCCTTTGAGCCCACTATCCGCGAGGGCAAGATGTTTGCCCGCGGCGTGAGCGACGACAAGGGCCATATCCTCTGCCGGCTGGCGGCCATCGACGCCTTCCTGGAAGCGGAAGGCGAGCTCCCCTGCAACGTCAAATTCATCATCGAAGGCGAGGAAGAAATCGGAAGCCTTCACCTCCCAGAATTTGTGCGCGAGAATCGTGATTTGCTCGCAGCCGACGCCTGCCTGTGGGAATTTGGCGGCGTGGACTACGAGGGCACACCTCTTCAGGTGGCCGGGCTGCGAGGCATCTGCTACGTGGAACTCAGTGTCGCCACAGCCTCCAAGGACTGCCATTCCGGACTGGGAGGTTCCATCTTCCCGAACGCGGCCTGGCGCCTGACCTGGGCCTTGAACACTCTCAAAGGACCTGACGAACGTATCCGGATTCCGGGCTTCTACGACCGGGTCCTGCCTCCCTCGGAGGAAGATCTCGATTTGCTGCGGCAGCTCCCCGAGATGTCGGATGAGTACCGGCGCATCTACGGCATCGAGACCTTCCTGAAAGGCCTGGAGGGCGGCCTGGAGCTGCAGCGCGAGGCCATCTTCAGCCCCACCTGCACGATCTGTGGCCTTACCTCCGGCTACCAGGGCCCTGGGACCAAGACCGTCCAGCCGGCGCATGCCCGCGCCAAGGTGGATTTCCGGCTGGTGCCGGAGCAGGACCCGGAAGAAGTCATCCTGATGCTGCGCAACCATCTCGACGCACAGGGCTTCGAGGATATCGAGATCACCTATCTGGGTGGTGAGCGGCCGGCGCGCACCGACCTTTCCGATCCTTTCCTGCGCCTGGTGGTCGAGACTGCCAAGGATGTCTATGGGGTGCCGCAGAAGATCATCCCCATGTCGGGCGGCTCAGGACCGAACTGGCCGTTCCTGCATAATCTTCACATACCCGTTGCAACCGCGGGCGTGAGCTACCCAGAGGCCAACGTGCATGCCCCGGATGAGAACCTGGTGATCGAGAACTTTGTCCTGGGGGTGCGCCATACCCTGCGCATTATGGATCGCTTCTCCCAGCTCGAAGGCTGACCTTGTTGGAAGGTGGACTGTGGGCTATAATGCCGACGTTCGGGGCGTAGCGCAGTCCGGGAGCGCACTTGCATGGGGTGCAAGGGGTCGGCGGTTCAAATCCGCCCGCCCCGACCTGAGGCCGTCGGCAACCAGGCGGCCTTTTTCTCATCCTCCCGCCACCACCCGGGAGACCAACGTGGATACCAATTCATTGCGAGGCCAGGCATGAAGACGCTCAGAGGCATCCCCGCCGCCCCCGGGATTACCCTCGGTCCGGCATTCCCCTACCTCCCGGCGAGCCTGGACGTGCCCCGACGCAGGGATGCAGATCCTGCGCAAGAGCTCGAGCGCCTCGATCGAGCCCTCAGCGCCGCGCGCCAGCAGCTTGCAGAAATCCTCCAGAAGGCTAGAGAGCAGCTGACAGAAGGCGATGCGGCCATCTTCGAGGCCCACGCTCTCTTTCTCGAAGATCCAGCTCTCATCGAAGCAACTCGCCAGCGCATCCGGGCCGAGAACCTCAACGCCGAAGCTGCGCTGCACGATACGGTGGAAGACCTGGCAGGCCAGCTGGAAGCCCTGGGGGATGAGACCTTCCAGGCCCGCGCCGCCGACGTGCGCGATGTCGGCCAGCGAGTACTGCGCAATCTGCTCGGCGTTGGCGAGGCCGACCTTTCCACGCTCGCTGCGCCCGCGATCATCCTCGCCCGCGATCTCACGCCCTCCGACACCATCCAGCTGGATCGTTCCAAGGTACTGGGGTTCTGCACCGCCGAAGGTGGCCCGACCTCCCACACCGCCATCCTGGCCAAGGCCCTGGGGCTCCCCGCAGTCGTGGGCGCCGGGAGTCAAGTGCTCGAAGTCCTTGCAGGCCAGCGCCTGGCACTCAATGGTGCGACAGGCGAAGTTGTGATCGACCCCGACCCAGAGACCGAGCGGCGCTTCAAGACGGCACAAGCTGCCTGGGCCCAGGCCCAGGCAGCCGATCTGAGCCACGCCGCCGAGCCGGCGGTCACCGCCGATGGCACCCAGGTGGAGGTGGTCGCAAACGTGGGCAGCCTGGACGATGCCCGGCTGGCGCTCGATCACGGTGCCGAAGGCATCGGGTTGCTGCGCACGGAGTTCCTCTACCTCGAACGCCGAATTGCCCCCGATGAGGAGGAGCAGTACGCCGCCTATGCCGCGATCCTGCAGGTGATGGGGGCCAGGCCGGTCGTCGTCCGCACGCTGGACGTCGGTGGAGATAAAGAGCTACCCTACCTGGACTTGGGACCGGAGGCCAATCCCTTCTTGGGGTGGCGCGCCATCCGCATGTGCCTGGACCGGCCCGATTTCTTCAAGACACAGCTGCGGGCCTTGATTCGGGCCAGCACCGGGCACGATCTGCGGGTGATGTTTCCCATGATCTCATCCCTAGAGGAGATACGCCGGGCGAAAGAACTCTTCAAGCAGGCCTGGGATGAGGTCCGCGAAGCCGGACATGCCACGGCGGAGAAGATCCAATTGGGCATCATGGTCGAGGTCCCCTCGGCAGCGATCATGGCCGATCGTTTCGCAGACGAGGTGGATTTCTTCAGCATTGGAACCAACGACCTGACCCAATACACTTTTGCCGCTGAGCGCACAAACGAACGAGTGGCGAATCTTGGGGATCCGTGCCATCCCGCGGTCCTGCGGCTCATCGAAGGCGTGATCCTGGCGGCCCACAGGGCGGGTATCTGGGTGGGCCTTTGCGGCGAGATGGCGGGTGATCCCGAAGCGATCCCGCTGCTCCTTGGGCTGGGACTGGACGAGTTCAGCATGGCCCCCAGCCTGATCCCACGCGCCAAGGCTGAGATCCGGCGCTGGACGGTGGAGCAGGCACGCAGCCTGGCCGAGCGCGTCACGCGGTTAGATAACGCCGAGGCGGTGCGCGCCCTGGTAAGAGCGAGCTCTCCTGCAGCATCTGTTGCTATGGAGCCGGGGACGGGAGGGGATGCATGATGCGCCTCGAAGCCCTACGGGCCGAAGTCCTATCGCGTGCCCAGCAAATGTGCGCCGACGACCTGGCGCATGGCTCGGCCGGCAATCTGAGCGCCCGCGACCGGCAAAGCGGCCTGATCGCCATCACACCCAGTGGCCTGGAGTACGAGCGCCTGCAAGTGGCCGATATTGTGCTCGTGGATGCGGAAGGCCAGCTTGTGGAAGGGGCGCGGACGCCAACTAGCGAGTGGCGGATGCATATCTCCGCCTATCGGAACCGTCCGGATATCGGCGGCCTAGTGCACACCCATCCTCCCTTCGCCACGCTGTTCGCAGCGCTGGAGGAGGAGATACCCATGGTCGTGGATGAGGCGGCATACTATCTGGGAGGGCCAATTCCCGTGGCGGACTATGCGCCACCCGGCACGCAGGATCTCGCCGATTCGGCATGCCGCTCCCTGGATCAAGGCATGGCAGTGCTCCTGGCCCGCCATGGGCTGCTCTGCGCCGGGCAGAACCTCGCCGAGGCCTACCAGGTCACGCTGGTGGCCGAATTCAGCGCCCGCCTTGCGGCGCAGGCCCGCTCGCTCGGAGCGCACTTGGAGCCGCTGGATCCGGAGCATGTGACCAGGTTGCACGCCATGTTTCGATCACGCCAATTGGAGGATGAAGACAGCTCTGGCTAGTGCCACACCGCCCGCTGCCAACCTGCCCGCGGCGCGCATTGCACACTTCAAAGAGAACGCAGGATGGCGAACGCGAATGTACACGTCAAATGGACCGGTGCACGGCAATTCATAGGCACCGATAGCGGCAAACATTCCATCGTGATCTCATCTCACGACGAGGCTAACCACACCGGGGTGAAACCCTCCGACCTGCTGCTGCTCGCCCTCGGCACCTGCTCGGGGTATGACGTGGTCTCCATCCTGGAGAAGAAGCGGATGACACTTAACTCGCTTGAGATCCACATCCAGGCCCGGCAAGACCCCGACCCGCCGTGGACCTTCCGCGAGATACGATTGATGTATCATGTCTCCGGACAGGGGCTCACTCCCAAGGCCGTGGACCAGGCGATTCATTTATCGCTCACAAAATATTGCTCAGTGGCGGTCACGATCTCAGGGCGGGCGAAGATCGAATACGAGTACGCTATAGGCGAGCAACAGGGCTGAGCCGGCCGGCAGCTTTCAACGGGACCCTGGCCTCAGGCAAGATTGGGCGGAGTGATACAATAGCCGCCACTGCGTGGTAGGCGGACGCCCACGCCAGGAGACCGAATGGAAATGAGGACGATCTAGCCCATGGAAAAGCTGCGCATCACAGTTCACCACCCCGTGGGGCTGCACGCCAGGCCAGCCGCGAAATTCGTTCAAACCGCCGGGCATTTTCCCTGCGAGATCCAGGTGGCCAACCTCACGGCCGGCTCTCCGCCGGCAAACGCCAAGAGCATCCTCAGCGTCCTCACGCTGGGGGTCGAACAAGATCACGAGATCGAAGTCACGGCCGAGGGGGAGCAAGAGTCTGAAGCCATTCAGGCTTTGAAAGAGCTCATCGAGGCCAATTTCGGGGAGTAATACGGCCGCAGGGGTTCGGCGGCCTCACTGCCCCGCTCGCCCATCCCGGCCAAGATCCCGGGCCAAATCCACCAGCGAATCATAGGTCGCCCACGCAGCCGAGAAATCGGCGTCCCTTAGATCAGGGTTGGGAATCACAATGCAATCCATCCCGGCGGCGCATGCCGCCTGCAAGCCAGTGGGAGAATCCTCGATCGCAAGACAGCGCGCTGGCGCCGCCCCCAGGCGCTTGGCCGCCTCCAGGTAGACATCCGGATGCGGTTTGCCACGAGCCACCTCGTCACGGCCCACAACGCAATCAAAGGCCTCCAGCAGGCCCAACTGCTCCATCGTCCGATGGACATAGCCCACATGGCTGTTAGAGGCGACGCCAAGTCGCAGCCCTTCCCGGCGGAAGCCGTCGATCAGCGGCTGCAGGCCCGGATTGGGCGAAACTCGGCGGCCCATGATCTCAGTCCGCAATTCCCAATAGGATTTCAGGATCCTTTCAACCGAGACGGCGTCGCCAACCACCCGCAATACATGCCCGGCGACTGCTTCGGGATCCTTGCCGATGACAGCCCGGTAATCTTCCGGCGACAGCCGCGCGCCGTAGGGCGCCAGGACCTGCTGCCAGATCTCCAGGGCAACGCGCTCGCTATCGATCATGAGCCCGTCGAAATCGAAGATCGCCGCTTCCAAGCCGTCCAATCGCATGACCGTCGCCACCCTCCCAGGTCCGGAACAGCTTTCCATCATACCGCATCCAAGGTACCACGGGTATTTGC
>CAZQDE010000045.1:0-2111 GCA_964591485.1 uncultured Anaerolineaceae bacterium
ATTATCTATTGACATAAAGTCCTATTTTGGATACCCTGTCTGACGATGGGCCATCGAGGACGATTCCGCCGAGGAGCAGGACATTTCGGCCGCAGGAGGCGACGCGTGCTGCGTTTCCTGGAGCCATGCCTGTTGTTCTTGCTGCGCAGCGGCGAGGCGCACGGATACAAGCTGCTATCCGAGATCGGGCGCTTCGGTTTCAATCCGGAGCAGCTCGATCCGAGCTTGCTCTATCGTGCGCTACGCGAAATGGAGGCGGCGGGCTGGGTTGAATCGCACTGGGATGCGGAGGCTGCGCAGGGACCGAAGCGCCGAGTCTACGCGCTTACGGAGCTGGGAGAAGGCCAGCTCCGGCGCTGGGTTGAGGACTTGGAATCCACCCGGGATGAGATCGACAGCTTGCTGAAAGCTTATCGCGGGAAGGGAGCGGCGGAAGATGGAAGGTGAACGAGCTGGGGATGCGAGAAGATGTAGTTTCTCCCAACTTGGTCACGCGTGGAGAAACCCAACTTGAGATTGCTGGAGACGCTGCTCGAAGACCTCCCGGCGGGGGAGATCAGGGACGTGCGCATGGGGTTGCGCTGGACTGCGGTGGTCGTCGAGGTGACTGGTGACCTGCGCTGCGGTCTTTGCTCCTCGCAGGTTCATCCTGAGACAGTCCACGGCGAACCCCTCAATCCCTTTGCTGGGGCGCTGGACAGGATGCCGGCCGGCGAGGTAGCCCGCTTTGCGCTGGAGCCGAATCAGCCCTCCCTGGCGAGCCTGGGTGTGGCTGCACTCAACGCCCTGTTGCCGGAACCGCCCCACTCCATGAGCGCCGATGTCAATGCCGAGCAAAGGCTCAGGGAACATGGAGCAGGGAAACGGGTGGCGGTGGTAGGTCATTTCCCCTTCGTGCCGCGGTTGCGGGAGGCCGTTGGGCAGCTTTTTGTCCTGGAGCTCAATCCCCGGGAGGGCGATCTGCCTGCAGCCCAGGCACCGGAGATCTTGCCAGACTGCGAGGTCATCGCCATCACAGGCTTGGCGCTGGCCAATCATACGCTCGAGTCCTTGCTCGCGCTATGCCCGCCCGAAGCCCAGGTGATGGTCTTGGGCCCGAGCACCCCGTTGAGCCCGCGGCTCTTCGATTTCGGGGTGCGGTGGATTTCGGGCTCGGTTGTCGAGGATGTAGAGCGTGTGTTGAAGACCGTGAGTCAGGGAGGAAACTTCAGGCAAATCCATCGCGCGGGCGTTCGGCTGGTAACGCTTGACCGTGAGCGCTGGCAAGGCCGGGCGGCCTGACCGGGCCTTCAAGGGGTCAGGGACATGCTCCGCCGGAAGCGCCAGATGAACAAGGATTGCTTGAACTCAGGTGTCACGCAAATGTATCCGTGCAAGCCGACGAGAGATTTCTGAAGGGAGAGCTTCCCTCCGAATTTGCATGCGGGGGGATGGTTATCATGCCTGCAACGAGCAGTCCTCTGACCTTCTTATGGCGGCACTGGCTTTTGGATGGCCAGGATGCATATAGCTCGCAGGAGGCTGCCCTACGAGGCGGCAATTGTTCAGGCTGCAGGGCGACAAGGGTGATCTTGTGAAGGCTAACCTGACAGCCGCCAGGTTGGCAGGACGTCTATATCCAGGGCGTCCCGCTGGCCTTTCAGGAAACGCCAATGGCCTGCAGCGGCGACCATGGCAGCGTTGTCAGTGCAAAGCTCGATCGGCGGGACGCGTACCGGACACCGGGCGCGGGCCTGGAAGGTTGCCCGCAGCAGCCGATTGGCCGAGACGCCACCGGCGACCAGCACCTGGCTGGCGCCGGTCTCCTCGGCGGCGGCCAACGTCTTCCCCACCAGCACGTCCACAACCGCGAATTGAAAGGAGGCCGCCAGGTCGGCAATCGGCAGATCGGCGGTGGGCGGCTCTACGCCGGCCTCAATCTCCGGTTGGATGGCGCGCACCTCGCGCAACACTGCAGTCTTCAAACCGCTGAAAGAGAAATTCCAAGTCCCCTCCAGCCAGGCGCGGGGAAACGGGAAGGCGGAGGGGTCGCCGCCATCGGCGGCTTCCTGGATGGCGGGTCCGCCTGGATATGCCAGCCCCAGGAGACGTGCTACCTTGTCGAAGGCCTC
>CAZQDE010000045.1:2211-18173 GCA_964591485.1 uncultured Anaerolineaceae bacterium
AGTGAGCCTGCCAGGCCGGGGCCGCGCGTGACCGCGATGGCGTCAATCGACTCCAGCCCCGCGTGGGCCTTTGCCAGCGACTCACTCACCACGGGGTAGATGGTCTCGATATGCAGGCGGGAGGCCACCTCCGGGAAGACGCCTCCGTAGGGAGCATGGTATTCGATCTGCGAGGCCACGATCGTGGAAAGGATCCGCCGGCCATTTTCGACAACGGCGGCGGCGGTCTCATCGCAAGAGGTTTCGATGCCTAAGATGCGGGTCGCTTGGTCCATGCTTTGCCTCACTCCTTCCGGCCGGGGGCTAGGCGGCTGGCATGCGGAGCACCAGGTCCTTGGGGAACTCAGCCAGGACTTCTGGCTGCCCGTCAGGCCGGATCCAGACCGTGTCCTCGATCCGGACTCCAAATCCCCGTTCGGGGTAGTAGAGACCTGGCTCTAGCGTGATCACCGAGCCTTCTTGCAGGCGGTCCTTATTGGCGGCCTGCAAGCTGAAGCTGGGAGCCTCATGCACCTCCAGACCGATCCCGTGGGCCAGGCTGTGTACATAGCCATCCGTCGTCTTGGGCGAGTTCAATTGCGTGGGATGGCCGCGGCTCTCGAAGAGTTCGCAGGCCTGGATCTGGTAATCCCGGCAGAAGCCGCCGGGCCGCAACGCGGTGAAGAGTTTCTCGTAGACGGCTATTACGTCCTCGTAGGCCGCCTGGACCTCGTCTGGTGCGTGGCCGAGGCACCATGTCCGGGTGAAGTCGAAGTAATAGCCTCCCCCCGCCTCGCAGGGGTAGATATCGAAGATGATGGTCTGGCCCACGGGAATCGGGTTGTCGTCGGTTCCGGCGCTGTGCGGAATGCCGGCCTCACGCCCGACGGCGAAGATACAACCCTTGGGATTGTCGGCGCCTCGCATGGCCAGCCAGAGATTGATCTTGCGCTTCACCTCGCGCACGGTGAGAGGTTCCCCCTCGCGATTCACCAAATGGCCGTTCCTCACCTGGTGGCTGGTTAGGAAGCTGGCCACGTCGGCAACCACCGCGGTGACGGCCTTGCCCACGGTGCGAATGCGCTCGATCTCCTGGACGTCCTTGGTGAGCCGAGCCCGGGCGATGACCGAATCCAGCCGCCCCTCGCCCACGATCTCTACCTCGGGGAGCATCTGCTCCAAGTTTCGGAAGCTGGTCCAGGCCGGCCCTACCTCGACCTTGCCATAAATGGCCACACGCCCGCGCAGGCCGAGCTCTTCGAAGATGCGCTTCAGCAGCATGGCCTCGGCGAGGTTCAGATCACCCTGCGCCTGCTCGAGCAGTTTACGCTCGTCCAGATCGGTCAGGCTGCGCGTTCTCAGGCCGGTGGCGGCGGCCTCCTCCCGCTCCATGGGGTCGTGGAAGAGAATGGGGTCTTTGCCGCGGACCTTGATCAGATAGCCGCGGGTAACGTGCCGGAGGCCGGTGAAGTAGGCCATGGCGGGATTATGGGCCGCAGGCCCTCGCACCAACAAAGCGTCCAACGAGGCTTCTTGCATCAGGTCTTCGAGGTCAGATCGCATGCTTGTTCTCCTGATTCGTCGACAAGGGCTGGAAGGGTCTAGCCCGGCTGGCTCTCATCACGCACCCGCCAGTGCAGCCTGCAGGCCTTCCAGCAGGGGCCGCTCTTGTTCTGCTAGGATCGTGCGAGAGTCGAGAACCACGCGCCCCTCCTGGATGCGAGCAATGATCGCTGGAGCCTGGCGCCGCAGTCTTGCAGCCAGTGCATCCGGGCTGGAGGCTTCCAGGGCGAGCAGCCAGGTAGGGAGCGTTTCTTCTGGCAGGCTGCCGCCACCCACCGTGGAGCGCCCGGGCAGCGCGGATCCCGTGCCAAGCTGGCGGATCCAGGCTTCCACGCGCCGGCGCAACTCATCCTCGGCCGAGGCGATCATGCGCCAGACGGGAATCTTTTCCAGCGCTTCGCCGCGTAGGTAGTGGTCGAGGGTGGCGCTGAGCGCCGCCAGGCAGAGCTTGTCGGGACGCAGGGACCTTGCCAGCGGATGCCGCCGCAGGCGGTGAATGAGGCTCTTCTCTCCCACCAGGATGCCCGCCTGCGGGCCCCCGAGCAGCTTATCCCCCGAAAAGGCCACCAGCGAGGCGCCAGCTTGGAGCGATTCTTGCACGGTGGGCTCGTGACCGAGCCCGAAGGCGGCCGTGTCGAGAAGAGCCCCAGATCCGAGGTCATCGAACACAGGGACGCCGCGTGTCCGTCCCAATTGGACGAGCTCGGCAAGGCTTGGCTCGGTGGCGAAGCCGATGATTCGGAAGTTGGAGTGGTGCGCTCGCAGGATCAGGCCGGTGCGCTCGTGAACGGCGGATTCGAAATCGTGGAGATGAGTGCGGTTGGTGGTGCCCACTTCTACGAGTTTGGCGCCGGACTGCTTCATGATATCGGGGATGCGGAAGCCGCCGCCAATTTCGATCAGCTGCGAGCGGGAGATGACCACCTCGCGCCGGTTGGCCAGGCCACGCAGCGCCAGAAGCACGGCGGCGGCGTTGTTGTTTACAACCAGTGCCGCCTCGGCCCCGGTGAGCCGGGTGAGCAGGGTTTCGGCGTGTTGATGGCGCTTCCCGCGCCGGCCCCGCTCGAGATCATACTCGAGCGTGCTGTAACCCTCGGCCACGGCCTGCATGGCCTCCAGCGCCGCCTGGCTGAGAGGTGCCCGGCCGAGATTGGTATGGATGATGACGCCGGTGGCGTTGATGACGGGCCGCAAGGTGGGAGCCGTCCATTGCTCGAGGTTTGCGCGGGCGAGTTCGAGGGCGCGTTCTGCGCTGGGCTCTGCCCCCCCACGCCGAAGGTCCTGTCGCAGCGTGTCCAGCGCGGCGCGGATGGCCTCCGTGGTCAGGGCCCGGCCGTATTGAGATTGGAGCGATTCGCCCAGGGGGTGATGCAGCAGACGGTCGACGGAGGGGATTTCCCGCAGGCTCACCGGCCGGCCCTCCCCGTGCTACGTTCAAGCACGCCCAGGAGCCACTCCATAGCCAGCAGGCCCATGCCGAGCAGCATGGCCAGGGAGAGGGTCAGGCTGCGATTGACCTGAAGCCAGAGGCAGAGCTCGAAGTAGGCGGTGAGCATGAGCGATTGGCGGAGAAGGACGGCGGGGGAGGCGAAGGAATCTGGCCGCAGGCGCCGGTGGAGCATCCAGATGAAGGGAAGCGATGTGCCGGTGGAAGCCAGCGTGAAGAGGAAGAAGAAGAGCCAGCGAGGGCCTACGGTGGGCAGAGTGCTCATCACGAGCAACAACAGCCCGGTCCAGCCCGCCGTGGCCAGGATCAGGGCCGAGATGAGCAGGCTGCGGTAGGTGGAAGATGACCGATCATGCATTCGATGGCACTCTCATGGCGCTGGTGGGAATTATAGCCCAGCGGCCATGGGCTTGGAAAACAGCGGCGCGGGAGGCCATGGAAGCGCTCGGGTATAATGCGCCCCGAGATCCAATGTCCCTGATTCAAGCCCACGATCTGCACAAATCCTATGGCGACCGCGATGTTCTAAATGGGGTCGATCTGGCGTTGGCCCGCCAGGCGCGCATCGCGCTGGTTGGACCCAACGGGATCGGCAAGACCACTCTGCTGCGCATCCTGGCCGGCCGCGAGCTACCTGATGACGGGGAGATCCACCGTGCCCGCGATCTGCGCATCGGCTATTTGCCTCAGGAGCCGGCCTACGAAATGCCCACTCGGGGTGACGAGACCATCTGGGAATTCTGCCTGGAAGCCTTCCAGGCCCTCCGCAGGCGAGAAGCGGAGTTGGCGGAATTGGAGAAGGCGATGGCTGACCCCAAACTCGTCGATCAGGCCATCAAGCGTTATGGGGCCCTGCAGGAGGCCTTCGAGCGCGAGGGAGGGTACGCGTACGAAGCCCGCATCCGCCAGGTGCTCACCGGCCTGGGGATCCCGGCAACACGTTTTTCGACGCCATTGCGGTTTCTTTCTGGGGGAGAACGCACGCGCCTGCAGCTGGCGCGGCTGCTGCTCGAAGATCCCGAGCTCTTGATCCTGGATGAACCCACCAACCACCTGGATATCATGGCGGTCGAGTGGCTCGAGCGATGGCTGGCAGACTGGCCCGGTACTGCGATTATGGTTTCTCACGACCGCTATTTCCTGGATCGGGTGGCGGACGGTGTTTGGGAACTCACTGCGAGCGGCATTCAGACGTATCGCGGGAATTATTCGGCCTATGTCGAGCAGCGCGAGGCGCGGGAGCACCTGCAGCAGGAACGGTTTGAAGCGCAACAGGCGCTGATCCGCAAGGAGCAGGAGTTCATTCGACGCAACATCGCCGGTCAAAAGACACGCCAAGCACAGGGGCGCCGCAAGTGCTTGGACCGCATGCTTCAGAAAGAGGCGCTCGAGCGACCCCGTAAGGCGGAAACGGCTCGCATCCAGTTCCGCCAGCCGGACCGCTCGGGAGACCGAGTCTTGGAGACGTCAGGGCTGGTTATCGGCCATGGCGATGCGCAAGAGGTGCTCTTCTCTGCACCCGATCTGGTTCTCCGGCGGGGAGAGTGTGTGGCGCTTATTGGGCCCAACGGAGCGGGCAAGACAACCCTCCTGCGCACCCTCCTGGCGGAGATACCACCGCTGGCAGGATCGGTTAAGGTAGGGGCTGCGGTGCAGGTCGGTTACTTCGAGCAGGCCCACGCCGGCCTGGATCCTGCCAAGACACCCTTGGAAGAGATCCTCGAAACGGCGCCGGACCTGCGCCTTTCGCAGGCGCGGTCCTATCTGGCGGGGTTTCTCTTCCGGGGCGATGAGGTCCATAAGCGTGTGCGCGCACTTTCAGGAGGAGAACGAAGCCGCCTGGCGTTGGCCAAGTTGATCTTAGAAGGGGCCAACTTCCTGCTGTTAGATGAGCCTACTAACCATTTGGACATCCCTTCCCAGGAGGCCCTGGAAGAGGCGCTACGTCGCTTCGAAGGGACGGTCCTGCTTGTATCGCACGACCGCTACCTGATTGAAGCGCTGGCGACCCAGGTCTGGGCGATCTCCCCGGACGAGAAGTCCTTGACGGTGGTGCAGGGCGGCTATGAAGCCTTTCTTGAGCGTCAGCGCACGCAACGGGCAGCACGCAAGGACGTGCAGACTGCGCGAGGGGCACCGGCGCGCCAGGCCCGGGCGCGGGTAGGCCCAAGCCTGGATGCGCTCGAGGAGAAGATCCATACTCTGGAAGTGGAGATGGAGAGCGTGTCCAGGGCGCTTGAACAGGCGGGCGAGGATGTTGATCAGGTGGTGCGACTGGGCGAGCGCTATGCCGCCTTACAGGAGGCACTGGAGGCGCAGTTGACACTCTGGGAACGCCTGGCGCGGGAAGCCTCGACTGAGTAATTACTCCCCCAATTCTTGCGGAGCTTCAAGCTATCTTGAACGCGAGCAATGCTAGCTTGCGCGCCCTTGGCGCGCTTAAGAATCCGGGTGGTGAGAATCGGCCCGGCGGGGCCGTTTCAGGCGGGTAACCAGATGGCCCCAAATCGAGGGGAGCCAGATAAGGCCGGCCGAAGCACGCAGGATGATCTGGGGGTCCACCGGGAAGCGGAAGCGGGGAGTCCCCCAAAAAGGGAGAATGGAGAGGGTGGCGTAGAGAATCATACCCAGCACTGGCCAATCCTCACGCCACGGATGGCGGGTGAACGAAAGGGCAAAGGCCAGGAGCAAAGGCAGCCATAGGGCGAGCATGATTCCGTCGCTGGCGCTCCAGTTGGGATTGTAGGGATTGGGGCGTGGAGACCAGAAATTCACCGCTCGGTGGGCAACAGCCTCCAGAAAGAGCCCTGGGTACTGCCGGATGCGCTCCACTGCCAATTGCAGGCCGGCAGCGTTCCATTCGACTTCCGGCAGCTGCTGCAGTGGTCTCCGGATCTCGGGATCGTGATAATAGGCACCCGACTGAACGGCGGGATGGCCCAGGGTTGCGTTGGTGCTCGAGAGCATGATGCCGCCATAGCTGGTTGTGGGCATGAAGCGATGGTGCACCACGGCGTTGCGGATCGTCCAGGGGGCCATGGCGAGGGCGAAGCCTGCCAGTGCCAAGACGGTCGACCGTCCTCCCCAGCGGCCGGGTGTGGTTCGGGGCAGGAGAAGGTTCATTCCAAGCAAGAAGAAGGGGAGGAGCAAGAACACCGGCCGGGTGAGGGCCAGGGCCGCCCATAGGATCCCCGTCAGGAAAGCCAGCCCTACCCGCCGGGTCAAGCCGCTGGCAATGAATGTTCCCAGGCATGCGGCGCTCAGGGTTGCTGCCAGATTCTCGGAGAGCAGGAAGGAGGCGTAGAAGATGGAGGGTGGGTAGAGCGCCCAGATCCAGCCTGCCAGTGCCAGACGGCGCTTGAAGACCCAGCGCTCGATGACATAGAGTAAGGGAGCAACCCAGGAGGAGATGGCAACCATCGTCCATCGTCCCACCTCGGGCCTGGCACCTGTGAGGGCGTAGATGGGAATGAGAATGGCCGAGGGCAGCGGGGCGCGGGTCGAATAATAGGGGCCATCATGCCACCCCTCGCCTGCCAGACAGCCCGCCGCGATTTGATGGAACCCTGGCTCGTCGCCCACTAGCGGGGCATCCGGTCCACGGACTGCCAAGAGGTAGGCGCCACGGGTGAGGAGTGAGAGGCCCAGCAGGAGCAGGACGGTTCGCAGCCTGATGGCTGGATGGACGTCTGGCGCGTTATCCTGGGAGACCATACATGGGAATCCTGGGTGAACCTGAACCGGGGGTGGTCGTGGCGGGATTATACCTAGGGTCCCGGCGGACACAAGCCTGACAACGATGGGGATGGCAAGAAGGGTGCCCGTGATATAATGCCGCGTCGTGCCGGGTCCTGCACGGCCCGGACGCACGTGCGTTTCCCTGCGGGGAACGCCTGATCGAGGAGGATAGAGTAGCATGCCACGTTGGGTCGTCCGGGCGATCGCCGCTGCCTTCATCTTGGCTGCGTTGGCCTCAGCGGTGCTAGTCTTCGTGACCATACGTGATTTGAGCCTCTCTTGGTCGGGCCCCGGCTTTGGCTCGCTCGGCTCCTTCGACCAAGCCCCGCAAGCGGGCACGCAGGTTGCAGGGACGCCGTCCACCGGCGGTTCCGCAATGGAGCAACTGCCCGAGCCCTGGAGCGGGACGGAGCGCGTAACCATCCTCTTCATGGGATTGGATTACCGCGATTGGCTTGAAGGCGATGGGCCACCGCGTACGGACACCATGATCCTGGCCACGATCGACCCCCTCACCGAAACCGCAGGATTGCTTTCAATACCCCGTGATCTCTGGGTTGAGATCCCCGGCTTCGGACATAATCGCATCAATACCGCATACTTCCTGGGGGAGACCAACCAGCTTCCTGGCGGTGGCCCGGCGCTGGCGATGGAAACCGTTGAGAATTTGCTGGGCGTGCAGGTCCAGTACTATGCGGTGGTCGAATTCTCGGCCTTCGAGCGCATGATCGATGAGATCGGGGGGATCGAACTGCTGGTCCCGGAACGCATCAAGATCGCCCCTATCGGGCGCACCGCGAAGTGGCTCGAGCCGAAGGGATATGTGCTGGACGGCGCCGAAACGCTCGCCTATGCCCGTGTCCGAAGCACCGAGGGGGGTGATTTCGACCGGGCACAGCGCCAACAGCAGGTGGCCATGGCTATCCGGGAGCAGATCCTCGAGTTCGACATGATCCCCACGCTGGTGGCCAAGGCCCCGGCGCTTTATGAGGAACTCTCCTCGGGGATCCGAACCAACCTATCGTTGCGGGATATGATCGGGCTGGGCTTGCTGGCGGTGCGAATCCCACCCGAGCAAATTCATCGCGGCGTGATCGGCCCGCCGGAAATGGTGCGCCTTGAGAAACTGCCCACGGGGGAGGAGGTCCTGACTCCGGTGCTGGATCGGATCCGCATCCTGCGCGACGAGATCTTCACCCTCAACAGCGGCATCGGCCCCTCCGCAAAAGAGAAGGATCCGCTCGAGGCTGCCCTCGAGGAAGGCGCCCGCATGGCGGTGCTGAACGGTGCCGGCGAAGAGGGGCTCGCCGCCCGATTCGCGGAGGTACTCACTTCGCTTGGACTCGATGTGGCCCAGGTCGGGAACGCCGACCGGCTGGATTACCCTACCACACGCATCATCGACTATCGGGGCAAACCCTACAGCACCAAGTACCTTGTGGAGACGATGGGGCTGACGCAAAGCCAGGTGCTCTTCCAGTCCCGGGCTGACGATGAGATCGACATTGCCCTCGTGCTGGGGTATGACTGGGTGGAACTCCTGCCCAAGCTGCAGGCGGAACTGGAATAAGGCCCAAAGGCAGCGCCCATAAGCAGCAAGCAGCCGCCCATGACTGGGCGGTCTTTGTTTTCCCTGGGGCCATCAGAAGATGAGCAGGGTGATTAGACCGGCTGCCAGACCAATGGCCGCGCCCGCGAGGACGTCGGTGGGGTAATGCAGGCCCATGGCGATGCGAGCCAGGCCGACCAGCGGCGCCCAAGGAAGCAGCACTGCCGCCAGCCAGACCGGTCCCAAGCCGAGCGCCAGGACGGCAAGCAAGACGGCGCGCGCGGCATGTCCGGAGGGAAAGGAGTGAGGATCGGATTTGCGGTAGATCGCGCCCCACTGACCATCAGGCCGCTGTCGGCGAACGACCAGCTTGATCGTCAGGACCAGCAGCGCCAGTCCCAAAATGGCTCCCCCCAGTCGGTAGGCCCAGATGCGCATGGCCTGATCGCCGGTAAGCGCCAGGATGGCCAGGGCGAGCAGCCAGAACCACGAATCACCGGAATGCGCCAGCAAGATTGCAAGACGGCGCAGACCGGGCCTTCTTCCGGCCAGCGAGAGCCACGAGAACCATCTAGCGTCGAAGGCTTCGAGTTGTTGCCTATCCATGCCGGGTCCGCGCCGATAAATGGTCTTCCAGGATAGTAAGATGAGCGGGCTTATCGAGGTCCATGGCGACCTCGGCGTAGGGAGAGAGGGTGGCATGACCATGCAGTCCAAGCCTGGCACTCGCGCGGCGCTCGGCTTCCGCCAGGCTCATTCGCCGGGTGAGGAGCAAGAGAAGCAGATCCAGGCCAAGCAAGGCGGCTTGACGACGGGCGCTCTTGCGGGCCGCAATCAGCCGCTCCCAAAGTGCTTGGTTTTCAACCAGATCGGTCCTGATCACATTGATGTCCCCACCGCATACCTCCACATCCCGCAGGCGAACATAGGAGCGCTGCACGCCTGGAAAGCGGGCTTCCATGGTCGCGCGTGAAACGATGGAGTAGTCGATGTCGGCCGGCGCGGCCTGTGCAGCTTCCACCCGCCAATCGACGACATCGGGCGTAATGGCGGGAATGTCGGCCGAGACCAGCAGGGCACGCTCCGAACCAGGATGCTCGCGCCGCAGGGCGGCAAGGCCCTCGCGGATGTTCGCAATCATGCTGCCCTGATCCGGCAGCCAGGTTGCGGCCCACTTGCTTTGCGCTCGGGCCTCCTCTTCGGTCAGCCCAATAACGAAGATGCGCCCCACGCTTTCCGCTTCGGAGAGAGCCTCCAGCACCCAGTCCAGCATCGGACGCCCGCCGATTTCAAGCAGGGCCTTCGGCTTTCCGAGCGTGAAGGGGTAGAGCGGATCCTCAGGGCCAGGCCGGCCGCCGGAGATGACAACGGCATCCATCATGATTCCTGTCTCCCTTGCGCTGCCGCTTCCAGTTCGGAGGCCGTTGGGCTCCAGCGGTACGCCGCAAGCAGAAGCCGGCCGGGGGCCTTGAAGCGGATCCCCTCCTCCTCGAGCAGCGCCTGTTGGAGAGGACTCGTCGGGCGGGAGCTGATTTGCCCGCGGGAATTGACCACCCGATACCAGGGGACATCTTCCGGGCAGGAAGCCAGGGCGTAGCCGACCCAGCGGGCCTTAATGCGGTCATAGCCCAGCGGATCCATGCCAGGTGGGGGCGGGATGAACGCGGCGATGTCTCCGTAGGTCATCACCTTGCCGCGAGGGATGGCGCGGCAGATGGTGTAGACCGCCTTATCGAAAATCGCTCGAGGGGAGGGTTGGGCACTCATGCGGCCTCCCTGCCAGGGGCAGATTCCGCTGGCTGCAATGCCTGGAGCTGGGGCCGCAGCCGGATACGGTCGATCATGCCGCCCAGTTCGTCGTGCGTGAGCGGGCGGCCTTTGCCGGATATGGCGATGAGCGCGGCCTCCATCAGGTTCGTGCCAAAGGAGCGGCCGCCATAAACGGGGGTGGAGGTGACCAGGTAGCTGGCACCCGCTTTCCGAAATCGTTCCACATCCTCGGGCGTTGTAGTGTTGGTTACGATGATCTTTCCGGCCAGGTCCTCCGGCATGTAGCGTGTGATGTAGTGACAGTCCCCTGCAATGACCTGGGCCCACTCGAAGTAGCTCTGCCACTTCGGCTCGTGTTTCTCCTGGGCTTCGCCGGTCGGATAGAGCCAGTGGAAGGGCACCCGCCCGGCGATGGGCAGGATCAGCGCCGCCAGCCGCTGGACCGCTCGTGCACTGCGGAGCGGGATGGGCAGGCCGAGTGCAAACATCAGATCGCCCACCACACACTCATAGCCCGCCTCGAAAAAGCCGGCCATCATGCCCCAGCGGTCGGCTCCGCTGGTGATGAGCGCCCGGCGGCGGTCGCCAGGTAGGCCGATGTGTTCGTCGACGAAGGCCGCCAAGCGGAACTCGAGTGTGTTCTTCAGGCCGTTGCCGTCCGCGATCGGGGTCTTCTTGACATCCTGCACGATGGGCAGGATGGAATACAGCAGATAGGATTTTCCGGCCACCTCGAGCGCAAGGTTGGCGCCGCCCACGCCGAAAGCATCCACCACTCCATCCAGCTCCCGGAAAAGACGTGTGGCTTCGGCCATATTCCCATCTGTGCCGATCCGTTCGAGACGGATAGGCTCGCCCAGGATTTCGGTATCGACGCGCTTATCGCGCCTGGATGAGCCGATACTGATACTGATGGCTCGCTTCATGGCTACCCTCCAGCGGCGGATGGCAGGAATGTACCCGCGCGGAGCGAAATCGTCAATGCTCTGGAAAGCGTCGATTGGGATGCCGGCCTACCGACCTGCCGAGCCGTGAAGTGCATGGCCATGATCCGACGGGGAAAGCGGCGGGGGAGGGTTGCGAGCTCCGGATCAAGTCCCCCAGTCACGCAGGTAGAGAAAGTCGTAACCCACCGTCCGGTTGCTGAGCTTGGCGATGCGGGGCAGCAAGCGCTTAAACTGGTTGCGCCGGATGCGGTCCAGGACCTTCTCGACAAAGCCGTGCTCGAAGCCGGCTTCCACGCAATCGTCCGGTGAATAGCGCTGGTCGACGAGCAGATAAAGCAACCGGTCGACCTGCTCGTAGGTGAATCCGAGCTCGCCCTCGTCGGTTTGCCCGTCCCAGAGATCCGCCGAAGGGGGCTTGTTCAAGATCTCTTCCGGCACCTCAAGGAAGCGTGCAAGCTGGCGCACCTGAGTCTTGTAGAGATCGCCTAGCGGATTAAGGGCGCAGGCGCTGTCGCCATAGAGGGTCGTGTACCCGAGAAGAAGCTCGGTCTTGTTTCCGGTGCCGACGACCAGTCCCTTGAACGCGGCCGACTGATCGAACAGCACGATCATACGCATGCGGGCCATCACGTTGCCGCGGCGGACACGGCCGGCATCGGGGAAGCGCTCGAAGAAGGCGTCGACCATGGGTGAGATGTCGACTTCCTCCAGGCGCACTCCCGCTTGCTGGGCGATGAGGCGCGCATGCTCGCGCGAGTCCTGGCTGCTCGTCCGGTAGGGCATGGAGAGGGCCAGCACTTGCTCCGGACCCATGGCCTGCGCCGTGAGCAACAGCGTGACGGATGAATCCAGGCCACCCGAGACGCCCACCACCGCCCGCTCAAAGCCGGCGCGCCGGATTTCGGTGCGGATGAAGTCCACCAGGATATCGCGCGCCATGGATGGATTGATATTCAGGTCGATTTTCGTGCTACTCATCGCGCTCCTGCACTTTCAGCCTGTGCGCCGCCCCGGGAGGCAGGATCAGTCATGGCCCGGAGCAGGGCGGCTCGCCAGGAAAGTATACGGTTCAGCTCCGGCTGCATCAAGCTTGTGCGTTCATTTCGCAGCAGGGGCAGGCGTGCCCGCGTACGTGCAAGCTGGGCGAGATCGAGATCGACGAGCGTGAGCGCCTCCTCATGATAGGGGCCCCGTGCGAGCAGGCGCCCGTCGGGATCGAAGGTCGTTGCCCCGCCCCAGAAATGCAAACCATCTTCGAGGCCTACGCGGTTTGTATGCAGCACGAAGGTGGTGAAGAGACTGGCATAGGCCTGGATAATCTGTTCGACCCAGCGGGCCGATTCGAGCCGGTCCTGATCGTTGAGGCCGCGCCCCAGCGTGGCGGAGATCAGCAGCAAGACGTCCGCGCCGTCCAGCCAGAGAAGGTAGGGGGGCGAAGCGTGCCAGAAGTCCTCGCAGATCAGCAGGCCGAAGCGGCCGAAGCGGGTATCGAAGGCGCGCATCCGAGATCCACTCAAGGTGCTTTGCGAGATTGGCCTGAATATCCCCCAGACGTGTGTTGATTCGTGCCAGCGTGATCTTCATCGGTTGCATTCTAGCCTCGGCGTTCGGGCTTGGCTCGCAGGCAGGCCAGCACGGATCCCAGGCCGAGCACACCCAGTGTGGCGCTGGCGAGGGTGTCCAGGCGATAGTGCCATGCGAGCAGGGAGGGGTCGGCCCGAAACAGGCTCACCCCGAAGAGGATGCATGAGAGCCCCAAGATAAAGGCGCTAGCCGCGAGCCCGGCCGGTGCTGGATGCGTGATGAACCAGTACATCGCCGCTGTCAAGATTGCGGTAAGCAAAGCGCCAAGCGCCTGCGTGGGCCAGCGGGGGGTCGTGGAGAGGAAGGGGTCGCGTCCGAGGGCAAGGCTTTGTGCTGCATCCAGGGGGAACCCATAAGCGCAGCCATCTGCCCAGCAACCGGCCCAGGCGGCCATGGCAATCAAGCCGGCGGGGAAGGAGAGCTGATCGGCAAGCGTGACGAGCGGAGCCTTGGCAAGCCAGGAATAGAGGGCCAGGCCGAGAAGGCTGCCCAGGATGGCGCCGATGGCGCTCAACCCGCCCTGCCACAACCAAAGCGCCTGCCAGGGGCGCTGCGCATAGTAAGGGGCGTGGAGAGCCACGAAGAGGCCGCGAGCCAGGATCATGCCCCCTGCCAAGGCAACCAGTGCCGCATGAAAGGGTTCTATCTTGTGGGAGGCGCCACGGCCGCCGATAGGTGGCCGGGCGGCCAGCCAGCCGAAGGCGATCAAGATGCCGAGCGAGAAGATCAGCGGGTAGCGAATGGTGCCTCCGTGACGTCTTGAACATCATACCATCTGCGCCAACGAAGGCGCTGTCCTGCCAGCCTTAAGGGCTTCCAGCTATCGCTGCCAGGTTCGCCGATTGTATAATCGCCTACTCATTACGAGGTGTGACATGAGCGATCTGACAATATCCCCGGTGCGAAATGAGCCTGAATTGCTCACCTTCATCACCTTCCCTTGGAAGGTCTACCAGGGGGATCCCAACTGGGTGCCGCCGTTGATTTCTGAGCGCAAGGAGTTCTTGGATCGGGGCAAGAATCCCTTCTTCGGGCATGCCCGCGCCGAATATTTTCTGGCCCGGCGAGGCGAGGAGGTTGTCGGCACGATTGCAGCCTTGACCAACGATCGCTACAACGAGTTTCAAGGCGTGAATGTCGGCTTCTTTGGCTTCTTCGAAGTGCTGGAGGACCCTGAAGCCGCCAGTGCCTTGCTAAAGACCGCCAAGACTTGGGCTCGTGATGCGGGCCATGAATCCCTGGTGGGTCCGGCGCAATTTTGCACCAACGATGAGGTCGGTCTGCTGGTCGACGGCTTCGATGATCCGCCTCGCATTCTGATGACCTATAACCCGCGGCGATATCGGGAGTATATCGAGGCGGCGGGTTTTACCAAGGCCATGGATCTCTGGGCCTATGAAATCGAAGTCGAAAATTTCCTCGACCGGGCTCCAGAGAAGCTCGTTCGGGTAGTGGAAAAGGCCCGCAAGCGGCGCAACTTTGTCGTCCGCAGTATCGATATGAGCCGCTTCGACCAGGAGGTGGAGGCTTTTAAGCGCATCTATAATACCTCCTGGGAGCGCAACTGGGGCTTCGTGCCGATGAGCGACGCCGAGATCGACCATCTGGCAGCCCAACTCAAGTCCATCATTGACCCGGAGCTGGTCCTGATGGTGGAATATGAGGGCGAAGTGATCGCGGCATCGCTCTGCCTGCCAGACCTGAATCAACCGCTGTTGAGGGCCTACCCCAGGCCGGGCGTGCCCGAGCCGCTTACGATGCTGAAGCTGCTCTGGCATTGGAAAGTGCGGCGGGAGATTGATTGGCTGCGGGTCTTTGCACTGGGGGTGCTGCCGGAATACCGTGGGCTTGGGGTCGATGCCATGATGTATCTAGAAACCGCGAGACGGGCGGTCCCCAAGGGCTACAAGCGGGCGGAGATGAGCTGGATTCTGGAAACCAACGATATGATGAACCGGGCCATCAGCCTGCTTGGGGGGCGGGTCTACAAGACCTACCGCATGTATGAGATCTCCTTCTAGGGAGAGGCTCCGCTTGCGACGATTGTCATCCTGGAGAGAGCTTGGCGCAGGGTGGCGCGAAAGGGAGCCTGCGCGTCTGCTATCTGTCGGTTAGATGGCAGAAAGGCTGGCGGACCTTGCCTATGATGGTTTTAAGCGATAGGTGAGGTGGCGAGAGATGTCCATCCTAGATAGCGCCTTATTTCCCAACTTGCTCTACCTGGTCCTGGTGGCCGGCATCTGGCTGGCGGCCCTGGCTGTGATCACACCTGGCACGGGAGTGCTGGAGTTGCTGGCGCTGGTGGCCCTGGCCGGCGCCGGACTTGGGACGACGATCTTGCCCTTGAACCTCTGGTCGCTGGTGGTGCTCGCAGCAGGGGTGGTTTGCTTCATCCTGGCTCTGCGGATGCCGCACTCCCAATGGTGGCTGGCCGCCTCGGCGGTGGCTCTTAGCTTGGGCTCGGTCTTTCTCTTCCGTCTGGAGAATGGTTGCATGGCGGTGCATCCGCTGCTCGCCTTGGGTGCCTCGTTACTGACGCTGGGGTATTTCTGGCTGGCCGTGCGGAGCACAGTGATGACGTTCAGGACCCGGCCGAGCATCGATCCAGACAGGGTGATCGGCAAGACAGGCGAGGTGCGCACACCGCTCGACCCCACCGGGTCGGTGTATGTGCTGGGAGAGCTGTGGACGGCAAGATGTGACACGCCCTGCGAGCCGGGAGGCGCCGTGCGCATTTTAGGTCGCGAGGGACTGCTGCTGCTGGTTAAGCCCGTGGAAACCGACAACTTCGATACCAAATAAGGAGTGAAGGGAGTTGATTCGATGCAAAACGTGACGTTCATGGCGTGCTTGATTGGAGCGGTGGGCCTGCTGGCTCTGGCCTTGTTGGCAAGCGCCATCCGGATTGTCCAGGAGTACGAGCGTCTGGTGGTCTTCCGGCTCGGACGCTGCGTGGGCGAGCGTGGTCCGGGATTGGTGCTGCTGATCCCTTTCATTGAGCGGGGTGTGAAGGTGGATCTGCGCGAGCAGGTGCGAGAAATCCCACATCAGACCTCCATCACCATGGATAACGCGCCCATCGCTATCGACTTTATTTGGTACTACAAGGTGGTGAATGCGATTCAGAGTGTGATCCAGGTTGGAAACTTTGAAGCGGCGGCGCAAGGTATGGCCACGACGACCTTGCGCTCCGTGATTGGCGCCATCGCCCTCGACGATGTGCTCTCCCAGCGGGACCACATCAATCAGACGCTTCGGGTCAAGCTGGACGAGGTGACGGAGCGCTGGGGGGTGAAGGTCACCAATGTTGAGATTCGGGAAATCATCCCGCCCAAGGAAGTCCAGGAGGCCATGAACCGCCAGATGACCGCCGAGCGTGTGCGCC
>CAZQDE010000046.1:0-18153 GCA_964591485.1 uncultured Anaerolineaceae bacterium
TCTCCCGCTTGATCGGCGCTCCGCCGGGCTATGTGGGCTATGAGGAGGGCGGCCAATTGACCGAAGCCGTGCGTCGCCGGCCATATAGTGTGATCTTGCTGGATGAAATCGAGAAGGCTCATCCTGAATTGTTCAATGTCCTCCTGCAGCTCCTGGACGATGGCAGGCTGACCGATGGCCAGGGTCGCACGGTCGACTTCCGGAATACGGTCGTGATCATGACCAGTAACCTGGGAACCGAACTCTGGGACGACCCCGCCCGCTCGGCGGAGGCCACGGAGGAGGAAGTGCGCCAACTGCTCACCCTCCACTTCCGCCCCGAGTTCCTCAACCGTATCGACGAGGTCATCATCTTCCACCGCCTGACCCGGGAGGACCTGCGCAAGATCGTCGACATCCAGCTTCGGCGTGTGCAGGCCAGGCTGGAGGAACAGGGATATGCGATGCAGGTGAGCGGGCAGGCCAAGGATTATCTTGCCGAGAAGGGCTACGACCCCGTTTATGGCGCCCGTCCGCTCAAGCGTGCCATCCAGCGCGAGCTTCAGGATCCGCTCGCTCTGAAGATCCTGGCCGGAGAGTTCGCCCCTGGTGACACGATCATCGTTGGCCACGGGCCCGAAGGACTGGTTTTCTCGATGCAGCCCCAGGCGGAGACCGCCATAGGCGAAGCGGCATAGCGGAGGGCAGTTGCAGAGCCGCCCTTGCGCCGGGGCGCCGGGCGGCTCTCTTCATTCCTCTGCGCTTGTGATCCAATCCCGGGTGAGGAAGCGAAGCATTTCTGGGATAAGCGCCTTCCAGGTCGTACCATCATGCGTGCCAGGCACGACCGAGAAGGCATACTGCGCTCCTTCCTGGCGAAGGGTATCCCGCAACTGATACGCCCCCATGAGGGCTGAGTCTGAATCGCCGGCGCCGATGTAGATCCTTGGCGTCGTTCCACCCAGGCCCTCCGCCAGCCGCAGTGGGTCGTATGCTTCGCGTGCCTGGTTAAGGCTCAGCGCAGGACTGAGCGCAGCCACCGCGCCGAATGCATCCGGGTGCCTTAGCCCCATCTCAAGGGCCCAAACCGCCCCGCGCGAAATTCCGGCGAGGGCACGCTGGTCTCCGTCGCTGGACACCATGTAGTCCACCTCCACGAAGGGAAGCAACGCCGAAAAGAATTCCTGCTCATACGAACCCGGGCCACCATCTGTGCCCGAGAACAACGGCTCGGGCAAGTATGGCATGACGAGGACCACCGGAGGTAGGACACCTTTCCTAATGCCGTCCTCGACCAAGTCGATGATTCCCAGTAGCTCCCAATGGCGTTCATCCTGGGGTTTGCCATGAAAGAGGTAGAGTACCGGGTAAGGCTCCGCCCGCTCTGCGTAGCAGGGAGGCAGATAGAGATGGACCGGGATCCAGGCGCCTACAAGCCGGCTGTCATAGCGCCTGCACTCCACCTGCCCTTCGCGCTCGTCGCACAAGGCGACATTGGGTCCTGGCAAGGGCGCGGGCTCCGTGGCCTCCGGAATATCAGAAGGCAAAGCCGTTGAGGGCTCCACCGCGCTTGGGATTGTCGGGGGTGTCACGCTGGGTGTGCGCAAACCTTCGGGGCTGCGAGTTCGGAGATCAGTCTGGGATCCGGCAGCCGAGGTGCAGGCTGCCAGCAATGCCACCCCCAGCAGGATCTCAGCCCATACAAGTGTCCTTCGCACGGCCATGTTCACGCTTCGGTATCCCTGGCTTGGCGTGGCGATGCCTCCCGTAGCCGCCCCCCAGATCGTCCCGAAGTCTATCACAGCCGGTCTGTTCAAAGGGATCTTGCGCCCAACCCCGGCCTTGCCTGTACAATCGTTGACAGCGATGGGTTCAATGCTACTTTCCCCTCGAGATCGAACGGCCGTGGGGCTTGCCTTGGTGTCTGCAGCCAGCCTCGCCTACGAGGTGACCCTCACCCGCCTTTTCGCCATCCAGCAATTCCATCATTTCGCCTTTCTGGTTGTGAGCATGGCTGTGATGGGATTTGCCGCCAGCGGGCTTGCTCTCTCGATATGGCCGCGCGGCCCAAGGCCCTGGAATCTGGCGCTGGCCTTCAGCCTCAGCGCCCTTGTTGCCTACACCGTTCTGCTCTACCTGCCCTTCGATTCGTACAGCATTGCCTGGGACCGCCGACAAGTGGCCATCCTGGGAATGTACTTCCTGGCGGCGGGAACTCCCTTTCTCTTCGCTGGATGGACTGCCGCGGCGGCGATGGCCGCGGCCGGGGAGAGGCTTCATCAACCCTATGCAGCAAATCTGGTCGGTGCCGCCCTGGGTGGACCGCTGGCCCTTCTCACTATGCAGATCCGAAGCGGCGAAGCGGCCTTTGGCCTGTCCATCGCACTGGGCCTGGCTGGCACCGCAGCCTTTCTGCCAAGACCTCGCGCCCGTCTTGCGTCTCTCACCGGCGGCCTCATCCTGCTCGCCTGCTTTGCACTGCCACTCAGGCCTCTCCAGTTCCGCCTCTCCCCTTACAAACCGCTAGAGATCGCCCGCCTCGCACTCGGTGCCAGCCATACGCTCACTCGCTGGAGCGCCTCCACGCGGGTCGACGTCCTCGAGAGCGCCAGCATCCACGTCTTCCCGGGCCTCAGCCTGCAGACGGGTTTGGAGCTGCCCGAACAGGCCGGCCTGTTTGTCGACGGCGACGGCCCCCTGCCCATAACCCACGCGGCCCCCGAAGATCCCCGTATGACCACATTGGCCGCGGCCATGCCGTCCCACATCGCCTACCAGCTGCGTCCCAACGGCCGGGCATTGATCCTCGATGCCGGAGCTGGCCTGGCTCCTTTGCTGGCGCTGACGAACCCAGGAATCGAGGTGCATCTTCCTGTGGAAGATCCACTGATCCTGGAAGTTCTCAAGGGCCCTTATGCCTCCTTCAGTGAAGATCTCGCCGCCCACACGAGGCTTCACTGGATTCCGCGAGCCGCACGCGGCGTGTTGGCGCAGGTGGGAGAGCCATACCGCCTGATTGAGTTTGCACTCAGCGATAGCTTCCGCCCGATTACTTCCGGCGCTTTCAGCCTGTCAGAGGACTATTTGCTGACCGTAGAAGCCTTCCAGGCTGCATGGCGGAGGCTCGATCCGGATGGACTGCTGGTTGTTACTCGCTGGATCGAAACCCCTCCCAGCGAATCGACCCGCACCTGGGTCACACTGATGACCGCCTTGCGGGCCGAGGGAATCATAGAGGTTGAAAAGCATCTGATAGCCTTCCGGGGCATGCGGACGGTCACCATCCTGGCCGCGCGCCAACCCTTCAATGATCAGGAGATCGCAAGCGTGCGCTCCTTTCTAAGATCCGGCGGCTATGACGCGCTCGCATTGCCCGGCCTCCGGCCGGACGAAGTCAACCGCTTCAATATTCTCCCCGAGCCGGTCTATCACCGGCTATTCATGGCTTTGCTCAAGGATCCCGAGGCCACCATCACCGCCTACCCATTTGACCTGCGTCCTCCATCCGATCTCCGGCCCTACTTCTTCCACTTTTTCCGCTGGGGCCAAACCCGCGAACTTCTTGCCCAACTCGGCACCCAATGGCAGCCCTTCGGCGGCAGCGGATACCTGGTTCTCTTGGCGTTGCTGGCGCTCATGGTTCTGGCAGCCGTGCCGATGATCCTCATCCCCGCCGTGCTTCGCCGTCGCCGCGAAAGGCTGAACCCTCCAGGACTCATGCCATTGCTCTACTTTGCCGGGCTAGGTGCAGGATATTTGCTAATCGAGATTCCGCTCATCCAGATCTCGACCCTAATCCTCGACCGCCCAGCCCTGGCGCTGGCCAACGTGCTCCTGGCGTTGCTACTGGCCTCCGGCCTCGGCAGTCTACTCTCCCCTCGCGTCCGCCTGCGATGGGCGCTGCCCTGCCTCTGCCTGTTCTTGTTTTCGACCATCGTGGCGGCAGGACCGCTCAGCCGCGCTGCACTCCCGGCCAGCATGCCGGTTCGGTGGCTGCTCACCTTCGTATGGATCTTGCCACTGGGCGTCCTGATGGGGATCCCCTTTGCGGCGGGTCTGCGAAAGCTGGAGGCCGCCTCGCCCGGTTGGATCCCTTGGGCTTGGGCTATCAACGGATCCCTGTCAGGCATCAGTGGGGTGATCGCGGCGATTCTCGGGTTGGCATGGGGATTCCGGGCCACGCTTGTTGCAGGCCTGGCAGCCTACCTGCTGGCCTGGCTCTCGTCCGGCTTTCTACCCCGCGCCCGGCATTGACAGCCAAGCCCGGCTTCCCTATAAGGTCGTTTCGCTCACCTTCTTAATCGCTCGCTCGGGTTAGCGGGACGAAGCGCACTCCCCCAAGGCTTACGGATTGGAACTCATCTTCTGAGAGTCGCGTGATCTTCCAGAGTTCCTGGATCCCACCTACAGGCCCGACAGGTATGACCATCTTTGCCCCCACCTTCAATTGTTCCAACAGCGGCTGGGGCACATGGTCTGGAGCGGCCGTGACGATGATCCCATCGAAGGGTGCTTCATCCGGCCATCCGAAATAGCCATCGGCGTTCCGAACTTGGACAACCTCATAGCCCAGCGCCTTGAGGCGCCCCTCGGCTTGCCTGGCCAGGGGCTCGATGATCTCCATCGTGTAGACTCGAGTTCCCATCTCAGCCAGAACCGCGGCCTGATAGCCTGATCCGGTGCCGATTTCCAACACCTTATCCCCGCTCCCAACCCCCAATTCCTGGCTCATCAGCGCAACGATATAGGGTTGCGAGATGGTCTGCCCATACCCAATCGGCAAGGGGTGGTTGTCGTAGGCCTGCGAGAGATACTGTTCGGGCACGAAGCCGTGGCGGGGAACCCTCAGCATAGCCTCGATCACCGCCTCGGATTCGATCCCATAGCCAATGATCCCCTGTTCGACCATGCGCGCACGGGCTTCAGTGAAGGGGTCGATGGTCGGAGCGGCCTCCTCCGAGGCGGCTGGCCGGTCAGGCGCCTCCCTCTCAGCGGGCAGCGCCCCCTTGCAGGAAGGCAAGCCTATCAGACCCAGCAATAGAAGAAGGGCGGTCAGCCTGCGCATCGCGATAGCCTCCGCCCCTCATTGTAGCTCAGCTTGGCGATTCTCCTCTCTGTTCGTCTGAATGCACCCCTCCAAGCCGGGACATGCCATTGCAGGCGCCGATGGCATCCCCCCTTATGGAGTTCAGCTCAGAGAAGGCTCCACCTCTTGCGTATGGATAGCAAATCTGGGGGGCCGTTCAAAGTGCTTCTTAATTGCGCAAAGCTCGGCTGCCCGGACCAAGGCCTCCCGGTATTGCGGGGGGATATGCGGGGGAACCTGAATCTCCAGTTCGATCTCACGGACCATCCCACTGGAGGGATCGGCCGAAACGCGTTGGATCAGTCGCACGCCCTCGGTCGAGATCCCCCGTTGCCGTAGAAAATCCAGCACATAGATGCCTGCACAGGTCCCGACCGAAGCCAGAAATGTGGCGAAGGGCGTGGGTGCGGAACCATCACCGCCCCCGATCGGCGGTTGATCGGTCTTGACGATATAGGGGCCAAAGCGTGCGTCGACCCTGGCCCCGCCCGGAAAGCTAATCTCCATCTCCATTGAATGCGAACCTCCTGGTTTGGTATCTCTTCTTGGATGCATTGGGCGTCAAAAGGTCACAATCCACGCCCGACGGAATCGCCGGTACCCCCTATGGGTTCTGAGACCATCCAGAGCTGTCTCCTCGCGTGAAACGCCTTCAGCGCGCCCCGTGCCCGCGATTGGAGCTGGATCTCAGCCGTCCACCACGAGCCATACTGCCCCAGCGACTCCTCGCCAACATAACAGGGAGCGGCGCTGAGCGCCGCTCCACGAGACTTGGGCAGGGCAGTCGGTCAAATGACCTAGTAGAAGCCGAAAATGCGCAGAGGCGCGTACAGGATCTCGGGGTAGAAAGCATCCATGAACCAGAGGAAGCCCCCGCAGGCCAACACGAGCACGAAGCAACCGATCCCCGCCAGGAGCCAGGGTGATCGGCGCCTCTTCTCGACCGCAGGCGTCGCCGCTGCAGCCGGAGCCGCTTGGGGAGCTGGGGAAACCTTGGGCGCTGGCGCCTCTGCAGCCTTGGCGGGCAGCGGGGCAGGTTCGGCCTTGGCCGCCGCGCTGGCCACCGTCGAGGCCGCTTCGGGGGCCACCGCATCGAAAGTCAGTGTCACGTTTTCGCCGAAGGCCACCAGATCGCCAGGGTTGAGCACCCGTGGGGCCACCAACCTCTCGCCATTCACAAAAGTGCCATTGGTGGACCCCAGATCCTCGAGCACAAAGCCCCCAGGCGTGCGCGTCAGGCGAGCATGTTGCCTGGAAACCTCGGCATCGCCCAGGACGACCTCATTGGTGACATCACGGCCAATCATGGTGACGTCTTTGGTGAGATCGAAAACCGTGCCCGGCGCTGGGCCTGTTCGCACAATAAGACGGAATGAAGACGATGTCATAGCGGCCTCCTTCCCTGACGCCGGCTAGTGTACATTTAGGCAGGAAGCGAGTCAACCAGACCCTTTGTCCTCGGTCTCCACCCGGAGCCTCAGCCCGTCCACGCCTACCACGCGCACCCGGGTTCCCTTTGGAATCTCTGACCCTCGGACGCTCTCGGCCGACCAGAGTTCCCCGGCCACCTGCACGCTGCCATACGGGCGCAGATCGTCTCGCACCTCCCCCCATCTGCCGATCAGCGCCTCGGCACCCACGGCGGGCGGCCTTCTTTGCGCCCGGATTGCGAACGTCACGATGGCGATGAACAACCCCGCCGTGACCAGCCCTGTGGCCACTACCAGGGGGATGGAGACCCGTTGGAAGGAAGGCGTGCTGGGCGAGTTGAAGAGCACCAACGCCCCCAGGATAAACGAGGCGATCCCCGCTGCGGCCAGGGCGCCATGGGTGGGCGCCTTCACCTCCAGCAGAAAGAGCACGAAGGCCATGACCAGGAAGATCAGGCCAAACCAGTTCACCGGCAAAACACCTAGGCCGTAGGCCCCCAGCGCAAGGCAGACCACCCCGATGAATCCTGCCACCCACCCCCCGGGGCTCGAGATCTCAATCAGCACAGCCTGTACGCCGATAGTGATCAGCAGAAAGACGATATTGGGGTTCGTAAGCACCTGGAGCAGTTGCTCGATCAGGGTTTGCGGGACCTCCACGACCGTCGCGCCGCCGGTGTCCAGCACCCTTCCCCCATCCAACTCCACTTCGAAGCCGTCCACCTGCTCAAGGAGCGCCGGAAGATCGGGCGCGATGAAATCGACCAGACCCGCCGCAAGTGCCTCATTGGCGGAGGCAGCCTTGGCCACTTCGATCGTGGCCTCCGCCAGGGCGACCGCTTCTTCCCCGCGCCGGGCCGCCAGGCTTCGGACGGTCGCCCGCAAGATCTCCTTCTCCTTGGTAGCCAGGGTCTCGTTCAGATCCTCGCCCTGAGCCCCCACAGGGCTAGCCGCTCCGATGGCCGTCTCCGGCGCCATGGCGGCCACATGCCCGGCCAGTGTGATCACTGTCCCAGCGCTCCCGGCGATGGCCCCGCGCGGCGCAATGTATATGATCACCGGCACGCGGCTGGCTCTAATAAGCTGAACCATGCGGTTCATGAGGTCGATGGAACCACCGGGGGTGTCGAGCTGGAAGATCAGCGCGGCGCCCCCTTCCTGCTCCGCGCGCCGGATGCCACGTTCGAGGTATTCTGCCATGGCCGGCGTCAGTGGTCCTTGGGCCTGGAGCAGGTAGACAGTGGGGCCCTCCTCCCCGGAGGAGGCAGCCCCTGCGCGAATGAAGGTCGCCGCGGCTATCAGCAACGCGACCGCGAATGCACGAAGTCTCATGAAGCTCCCTGTCTGGGCATTATAGCCACAAAAGTGGGAATGGGGCGGGATTTGTCCTCGCCCCTGTCTGTCTTATAATGAGCCGGTGAGGGTTGGCAAGTCCTGCCCTGGATGCAGGCTACATGCCTGAGACAATCCATCCCTGCGCAGCCGGTCAGGAAGGTAATGCCATGCGACGCAAAGATTGCTCACCGCTCCGCGATGAAGACGGCAGCATTTCGCTCGAAAACCGCATCCGCGGCATGCTTCAATTCGGGCCCTCCTGGTACTCCGAGATGCAGGCTCAGGATGAAGCCTTCGCCCGCTTGAACAAGTCCCTCGGTCGCGAGCATGTGGCCATTATGAACGTCACCCTTCCCGGCTTTGCGCTAACCATCCCTATGATCCTGCTTAGCCCGCAGGGCGTGCGCGTGATCCTCCCGAGCCGGATGAAAGGTGTCTACCGCGCCAAGGGAGATGAATGGCTGAAGTTCGGCGGCGGGCGGTCACGGCGTTTTTCGACCGCCCGGCCCAACCTTCAGACCCGGGTCACCAGCATGGCCCAGGAACTCTTCAATTTCTTACGGGACCGGGGGTACGAAATCCCCGAAGTGGAGCCCGTGCTCGTCTTCACCAACCCGCGCACGCATGTGGACTCGCTCAACGCCCGCGTGCATATCGTGCTTGCCGACGCCATCGATCATTTTGCCGCCAATTTGCAGCAATTCCATCCCATCATGGACCAGGAAGATATTCGGGACCTCAGCGAATTGCTCACCAACCCCGAAGCCGCCCTGGAGGCCGAGGCCCAGGCCGCGGCAGCCCCCGAACAGCCTGCGCCCCGCCCCGATGCGCCTATCGATCTACCCGAACCCACGGCGGCAGAGAAAGATGTGCTCACCGCCGAACAGGCTCCGGCGCTCGTCCCTCGGCGCCCACGCTCCATCCGCAAAGGGCCCTTGGCGCTTTCTCGGCGCCAATGGATCCTGCTCGGAACGATGGCCTTCTTGGAACTGCTTGTCCTGGGCATCTTCCTGATCTGCTTCCTCGCCTACAGCGTGTATTAGCCTGCAGCGGCACCCGGGAGAGACTATTGCCCCCACTCTTATCCATCATCATCCCCGCTCACAACGAAGAGCAACGTCTCCCCGCCAGCCTGGAAGCGATCCTGGATTTCTTGCGCTCGCAACCCTATAAAGCCGAAGTGCTTGTGGTCGAGAATGGCAGCCGGGACGCCACGTACAGCATCGCCCGCGACTTTGCTGCGAAGCACGGCAACGTCTTTGCCTTGCAGGAGTCTCGCGCCGGCAAGGGGTTGGCCGTGCGCCGCGGCATGCTGGAGGCCAAGGGCGAGTACCGCTTCATTTGCGACGCAGACCTCTCCATGCCCATTGACGAAGTCAACCGCTTCCTGCCCCCGCAGGCCCCGGCCTACGACATCGCCATCGCCTCGCGGGAGGTCCCCGGCGCGGTGCGCTACGGTGAACCCGCCTACCGTCATCTCATCGGGAGGATCTTCAACTTACTCGTGCGCTGGATCGCCCTTCCAGGGATCCACGATACCCAATGCGGATTTAAGTCTTTCCGTGCACCCGTGGCCCAGGACCTCTTTCGTATCCAGACCCTGGATGGCTGGACCTTCGATGTGGAGGTGCTCTACATCGCCCAGAAGCGAGGGTACCGCATCATCGAGGTTCCCATCCCCTGGCACTACAATCCAGGCAGCCGCATCCGCCTCTGGCACGATTCGTTAACGATGCTCCTGGACTTGTTTCGCATCCGGGCCAGAGCCAGGCAGGGGTTGTACGAGGCCCAGCATGACAAGACACCCTCCGCCTGACCTGCATCTGGAACGAGGCCTGCATGAGGCCGGCTTTGCCCTCATCGCCGGACTCGACGAGGCCGGCCGCGGCGCCTGGGCCGGACCCGTGGTGGCCGCGGCCGTGATGCTGCCGGTGGATGATCCCGATCTCATGCAGAGCCTTAACGGCATCCATGATTCCAAATTGCTGACAGCCCGGCAACGCGAGCGCGCCTTCTCCTGTATCCAGCGCAAGTCCCTCGGATGGGGCTTAGGCAAAGCTGATGCGGATGAGGTCGACCGCATGGGACTGCTTCCCGCCACCCGCATCGCCATGCGCCGGGCCTTGGAAGCCCTAGAGATCGAACCGCGTTACTTGTTGCTCGATCATCTCATTCTCTCCGAGGTTTCAACGCCTCAAACGGCTCTCCCGCATGGCGATGCCCGTGCGTTGAGCATCGCTGCCGCTTCCATCCTGGCCAAAGTTCACCGCGACCGCATCATGCTGGATTTGGACAGGGCCTACCCCGGTTACGGCTTCGGGCAGCATAAGGGCTATGGCACATCTGAACACCGGCGCGCACTCCAAGATCTGGGGCCCTGCGCCATCCACCGCTATAGCTATGCCCCAGTGGCGGCCACCTTGCGCGCGTAACCATAGCCCGCAGGTGAGCCTGCCTTCGTGAACATCATGAGCGACATTCGGCAGGCAAGGGGCATGAACCTTGTCATTGGGCCTCCCTCCCAAGCGAGGTACACTTGCTGGGTATGAGAACGCCCGGAGAAACCGCGTGACGATCGAAGCCTTCTTCCAGCCCCAATCCATTGCCGTGATCGGCGCCTCTACCAACCCCACAAAGCTTGGGCACGCGGTCGTCGCCAACCTACTCGATGGCGGCTTCCTTCAAGATGGGCGCGCGATCCACCCCATCAACCCCAAGGCCAGCGAGATCCTGGGGCTTAAGGCCTACCCCAGTGTCATGGATGTGGAAGGTTCCATCGACCTGGCTATCATCGTCATCCCGTATCCGCACGTGCCCGAGGCCCTTCGCACTTGCGGCGAAAAGGGCATCCCAGCCGTCATCGTGATCAGCGCCGGTTTCCGTGAGGCTGGCATGGAGGGCCTCGATCGCGAACGCGAATTGGTCGAGATCGCCCGATCCTATGGACTGCGCCTTATCGGACCCAATTGCCTGGGCGTGATCGACACCTTCACGCCCCTGAACGCCTCCTTCTCCGCTGGCATGCCCCCGCAAGGTCCCATGGCATTCATGTCCCAATCCGGGGCACTGGGGACGGCCATCCTGGACTGGGCGCAGGCCGGCCGTTTGGGCCTATCCAAATTCGTCTCGCTCGGCAATAAGGCCGACGTCGACGAGGTCGACCTTCTCCGCGCCTGGGCCGATGACGAAACCTCGAAGGTCATCCTGTGCTACATCGAAGGCCTGCCGGATGGCCAGGAATTCATCCAGGTCGCACGCCAGGTTTCGAAACGCAAAGCGATCGTGGCGCTTAAGTCCGGCGTCACGCAAGCGGGCTCGCGCGCCGTGAGCTCCCACACAGGCTCGTTGGCCGGCTCGGAGCAGGCCTATGAAGCCGCCTTCCGCCAGGCCGGCGTGCTGCGCGCCGGTTCACTCCAGGATCTCTTCGACTACGCTCTCGCCTTCGCCTACCTGCCTCCTTTGCGAGGGGATCGCATCGCCATCGTCACCAACGCTGGCGGCCCGGGTATCCTGGCCACCGACGCCCTCGAGCAGGCAGGCCTGCAACTGGCCCGGTTCGATATCGAGTGCATCCAAGCCCTGGAGCAATTCTTGCCCGATGCCGCCAGTGCCGCCAACCCCGTGGACGTGCTCGGAGATGCACGGGCGGATCGCTACCGCTTCGCGCTCGAACGGGTTCTCGCCGACCCCCATGTCGACGGCGTCCTGGTCATCCTGACCCCCCAGGCGATGACGGAAATCCCTGAGACGGCGGAAGCCATCGCTGAGCTGGCACGCAAGGCAGAGGTGCCGGTCATAGCCTGCTTCATGGGCGAGGCCCGGGTCGAAGAGGGCGCCCGCATCTTGGAGCGCTATCGAGTGCCAAATTTCGGCTTCCCCGAGCGAGCCGCACGAGTCTTCGCCGCCATGAGTCGCTACCGCCGCTATCAGCAGGAGCCGATCCCCACCTTCGAACGCTTCGACACCGACCAAGCCGCTGTGCGTGCCATCTTCGATGAAGTCTTGAGCCAGGGCCGTGTGGCTATCGGGGACGCGGAAGCGCGTGCCATCCTGCAGGCCTATGGATTGGCCATCCCCGAATCAGAGCTTGCCTCCACACCCGAAGAGGCTGTGGAGATCGCTGGTCGCATCGGCTACCCCGTGGTACTGAAGGTGGCCTCACCGGACATCCTCCACAAGACCGATGTGGGCGGCGTGCGCGTAGGCTTGGAGAGCCCCGCCGATGTGCGCGATGCCTTCGATCTGATCACGTACCGAGCCCAGCGGTACCTGCCTGAAGCCCGCCTGTGGGGCTGCCTGGTTCAGAAGATGGTGCCGCAGGGTCTCGAAATCCTGATCGGAATGAACCGCGACCCGCAATTCGGCCCCCTGGTGACCTTCGGTCTGGGCGGCATCTACGTCGAGATCCTCAAGGACGTGACCTTCCGGGTGGCCCCCTTTTCGCGGCAGGAAGCCCAGGCCATGCTGAATGAAATCCGCACTCGCGCCTTGCTGGATGGCGTGCGCGGAAATCCGCCCGTCGATAAGCAGGCCCTGCTGGACGCTCTCTTACGCATCGGCCAGCTTGTCACCGATTTCCCGGAAATCGCAGAGTTGGATATCAATCCCTTTATGGTGTATGAGGAGGGACAGGGCGGCATCGCCCTGGACATGCGCCTGATCCTGCGCCCGCCCTCCGCGGCGCAACCCTTCGGGAATCTAGACACAGGGAGTGGGCCATGAAAGCACTCTATATCACCTCCATCGAGCCACACGCCGGCAAGACCGCCGTCTGCCTTGCCCTCGGGTGCCAATTCCAAGAGGATGGCTATTCTGTGGGATACCTCAAACCTGTGAGCACCCAGCCCTGGCGGACAGACAACGGCCGGCTCGCTGATGAGGATGCTGTCTTCGTGCACAGCGCGCTGGGTCTTCCAGGCGATCCCATCGAGGCCGCGCCCGTGATCGTGACCCGCCAAGCCCTCCGTAGCCGCCTTAAGGGCGATGGGGAGGAAGACCTGATGGCCAAGATCGAGGCCGCCGCCGCAAAGGCCGGGGATGGCAAGGATGTGCTCTTGCTCGAGGGCGGGGCCAGCCTGCGCGAGGGCTATGCCATGGGCCTATCCAATCTGCAGGTCGCAGGCGAACTCGGAGCCCCTGCCATCGTGATCGTGCCTTACCGAGGCGAGATGTGCCTGGTGGACGACGCGCTCACCGCCCGCTTCCGCCTTGGAGACCAGCTCATGGGCATCCTCATTAACCGCGTTCCCGAAGAGGATGTCGAGTTTATCCAGGAGTACGCCAAGCCGTACCTCGAGGCCAAGGGCATACCCGTACTGGGCTCCCTCCCCAGCGTACCCCGCCTTTCCGCACTCAGTGTCGGGGAGCTAGCCGAACTACTCGATGCCGATGTGCTCACGGAGAACATGGACCCTGATGCATTGGCGGAGACACTCACCGTAGGCGCCATGACCGCCGAGGCGGCGCTCAAGCGCTTCCGCCGTTATCAAAATAAGGCCGTCATCACCGGCGGCGACCGCACCGACATCCAGCTTGCCGCGCTCGAAACCTCCACCGTGGTTCTCATCCTGACCGGCAATCTGCGCCCAAGCCCGCTCATCATCAAGCAGGCCGAAGCCCTGAACGTGCCCATTCTGCTGGTCAAGGACAACACGATGGAGACTGTGAACCGCATCGAACACGCCCATGGCAAGACCCGTCTGGGGCAGCCTGAAAAGTTGGAAACCTTCATTCGATTGGTGAAGGAAAACGTTCAGCTTGGGGCGATCTACAAAGCCCTGGGCCTCCAGCCGCGCGGCTGAATCGGGGCGCCGCTACGTGGGGAGCCACATGGTGAATTGACTTCCCTTCCCGGGTTGGCTCTTGAGGGTGATCCGTCCCCCATGTCGCTCCAGGATCTCCTTGCATATAGACAGACCCAGGCCCGTTCCAGGCGTCCCCATGCTTCGGCTGGCCTCACCGCGATAGAAACGGTCGAAGATCCTATCCTGCTCCTCCGGCGGGATCCCTAGTCCATTATCCTCGACCGTCAGTGTGACCCAGACGCGGCCGCCCTCATCCCACCGGGGTGCCGTTGATATGGTTACTCTGCCACCCGCAGGCGTATAGTTGAGGGCGTTGGTCATCAGGTTCGCCACGACTTGCGAAATCATCTTTGCATCCGCTTGCACGGTAGGCAGCTTGGCATCCAGCGATAATCGCAGCTTCAGGTCGCGGCCGGCAAACAGCCTGCGGCGATCCTCCACCAGCCCCCGCGCGAGAGAGTTGATATCCAACGCAACCGGCGAGGGGATGGCCGTGCCCGCGTCCAGGCGCGAGATGGCGAGCAGATCTTCGATCAAGGATGAAAGCCGGTTCGTCTCCCTGTCGAGGGTCTGCAGATAGCTCTCGAAGCGTTCCTCGCGCCCTTTCCGCATAAGATCCAGGTAAAGGCGGATGTTGCTCAGAGGCGTGCGCAGCTCATGGGAGACATCTGAAACGAATTGGGTCTTTAGGCGATCCGCGGCCTGGGCTTTGACCAGAGCCTCGGCGAGCTCCGCCGTGCGCTCCTGGACCACGCCTTCCAGCTTATCCGCGTGAGTTCGCAATCGCTCGTAGAGGGCGGCGTTCTCGATCGCAACCGAGATTTGATTGGCAAGCAGCATGAGCAGCCGCAAATCATCCTCGCTGAGATCGCCAGGGTTGGGCGATTCGACGTTCAGCACGCCCACGACCACCTCACCCTTCCGCATGGGAACGATGATCTCCGTGCGGGTCTCCGGCGTCCCAGGTATGTAATCCGGATCGGCCGACACATCGGGCACCAGGGCCGGCTCGCCGCTTCGCATCACACGCCCCAAAATCCCTTCCTCCATGCCATAGCGAACCCCCAGATCAAGCGGACCGCCATGCCCGGCTCTTAGCACCAGATCATTCTCTTCGACAAGATATACTTCGACGATGGGATAGCCCAGGACCTCACCGACCTGGTGGACGATCTCCTCCAGCAGCGATTGCATCTCCAGCCGCTGGTTCACCACCTGGACCACTTGCCTTACCGCCGCCATCTCGGCCAAACGGCGCTCGAGTGCCGCATAGCGATGGGCATTGGCAAGCGCCAGGCTGACCTGGTGCGCTATGGAGGTAAGCAACTCCAGATGACCCTCCGCAAAGGCCCCAGGTTGGCGATGGAATAGCGCAATAACCCCCAGGATGCGGTCCTCGGAGACAACTGGCGCACAGAGCGCCGAGCACATCCCCTCGTCCACGCCGGGGATCACTACCCAGCGCTCATCCTCGCGCACATCCTTCACCAGCGCCGGGAGACGGTTCTCCGCCACCCAACCCATCAGACCGTGACCCATGGAAAGATCGAACCGCGTTTGGAGCTCGCTTAGCGTGATCCCATCCTGGCGGGTGGAGGCGAAGGGGATCAGCTGCCTGCCGTCTGGGCCGACCAGAACGACCTCTCCTGCGTGCGCCCCAAGGTGTTTGACTGTCAGCGTGACCGCTCGTTCCAAGATCTCATCGGGCGTCAGCACATCCACCAATTCTTGCGCCACGTCGTAGACCAATTGGATGTGGCGCTGTTCGCGCACGACGTTCTCGAACAGACGCGCGTTCTGGATCATGCTGGCCGCCTGGTCGGCCAGCAACCGCATGGCCCGCAATTCAGCATCATCGAAGACATGCGGTCGCAGCATGGCCACGTTCATGACCCCCACCACGCGCTCACCGATCTTCAAGGGAAGCCCCACGATGGCTCCGCCCCATTTCCATTCCTTGAACAAGGGATGCTCATTTACATTCGGAATGACCATAGCCTCACCGCTTCGGGCGACTGCATAGGTGAGGCCATCCTCCCGCGGCTCCTTATAGGGCTCTCCCTGCACGCCCGCCGCCCATTGCGCCGCTCCAAAGCTGAGCTTGCCCCCTTCATAAAGGAAGATATGCGCATCATCCGCGGCCACAAGCTCCAGCGCGCTGGCAAGAATGGAATCGAGCACGGTCTCCAGCTCGAGGTTGGAAGTGACGCTCAAGCTGGCTTCTCGCACGGCCTCCAATTCCCGGCTGCGCCGGCGTTCGCCTTCCAAAGCCTGCATCTTTGCCAGCGCCAGGGCAACCTGGCCAGCCGCCTGCTCACAAAGCGCCTGCTCATGCTCCGCAAGCACGTGCCAGCCCTCTAACTCGAGAAGCAAGCCACCCAGCCGCTCGCCGCCTGCAACCAACGGCAAGGCAAGCATCGATGTCCCCTCCAGGACATCGGCGGCATCCCTGCCTCCACAGGCCACCGGAGCTTCGGTCCTCAGCGCCTCCATCAATAGGCTAACCGCATCCGCATCCATGGCCTGCGACGCACTTCCTGCAGTTGCCTGCGATGGACCGCCGGCAGGGACAACCTCCTGAGACCTTGAGTCCCAAAAGGCCATGTGGCACTTGGCGGCCTGCACGAGTGCGGTCATATGCTCGCAGACCCGTTCCACCAGGTCACCCAAGTCCTTGGCTCCCAGCGCTGCTCGCGTGAGTGCGTTGAGTTGGTCCAGTTGGCGCATGCGCATGCGCACATCTTCAAGCAGCCGGGCGTTCTCCAGCACCACCGCCGCTTGATCGGCGAATAGGATCAAAAGCTCCAAGTCGGCTGGGGTGAAAGGCGGGGCCCCCTTCTTGCGCAAGATGTGAATCACGCCTGTCACCTGGCGCTGCCATCTCATCGGGGCGCTGAGAACCGAGAGGAATGGATCCCCTTCGAACTTGCTGGAGCGGTGCTCCCAATTGGCGTAGTCTGTGATGACCAACGGCTCGCCAGTCTCTGCTACCACGCCTGCGGCCCCCTCGCCGAAAGCCAGTTCGGTGCCGCGATAATCGCGATCCGTCCGGTGGCTCACCTCGCAGCGTGCCACTCTAGCCTTATGATCGCAAAGGTACATCCCGCCTCCATGCCCGCCGATTAAGGCAACGGCCCGCTCCACAATGAGCTCGAGTAGATTTTCGAGCGGCTGGCCCGAGATGATATCGCCCGCGAGGCGCCGGATCGCATCCATCTCGCACCGCGTCTTCCGATAGCGATCGGCTGCTTCGGCTCTCGCCAGTCCTAGCGACAGATCCAGGCCTACTTCACCCAGGACATCAAGCCAGGCCTCGAGATCTGCCGGCTCACCATAAATCTCCAGATGTCCGAGCCTTTCGTCACCGTGGATCAGCGGCACCACTGCGAGGCCGGCGAGAGGTTCGCCCGATCCCGCGCCCAGGCGCCCTGACGCAGGCGCACGGGTGGACCAAGCACGTCCAACCAGCCGCTCGTACCCCTCCCAGCGCTCGAACTTGAGCCGCAAGGGCTCATAGGCTTCCGCCTCGGGGGCGATGGCCGCCAGACTCTGCTTGGCCGGCGGCTCCCCTTCACATAGAAGCCACGCCGCCCGCATAGGCGCGCAGGCGACGATCAACTCGCACACACTCTGCCCGATCTCCAAGGGATCCATTCCGCGTAGGATGGCCCCCCTTACTTCAAGCAGCAGGCCGGTCTTCTCTTGCTCGATCGACAAACCTTCCAACCGTTCTTACTCCCTTCCTTGCCATGAAAGGCACTATCCAAGACAGATTGGCTGTGCATACACTTCCCCGCCCGCTCCGGCGCAGGGCCCTTCCATCTTAGACCAAAGCTTGCACCCTGCAAGCCCGTCCTTTTCTCCCAGGCATTCGGGGCGCTCGCCCTCACCTTTCTGAGTAGCATCTCGCAAGCCCAGTATGCCCATCCAGACCGGCTTCAGCCAGGGATTCGCGTATCCACCCTGTATTTCTTCCTTTTGCAGACCTGTCATCGATGCTCGGCCAGAGATCTCCCTTCAGCCGGCGCGCGTGATCATGCAGGATTTCACCGGCGTGCCAGCCATTGTCGATCCGGCTGCCATGCACTCGGCTTGAGCGGCGAGGGGGTCTTCAATATCACCGGGCTTCATGATTCCCCGGCGCCCGGCGAGCAGCTATCCATCACCCCCGAGGGCGAGCCTCTTACCTTCCATAGCCACCGCTCGGGTGGATACACCTATCGAGGTCGAGTATTACCGCAACGGCGGCATCCTGCACACGGCCTTGCGCCAGACGATGCGGGAGTCGTAGGTTCCTGAAACCCGCGGGCTCAGCCAGCTTCGGCACTTAAGCAAGACGGAGCGGCCATCGCGCTCCGTTTCCTCCATAAGTCATCGTCTCGCATCGATTATTGCAGGGCTGCCAGATCAACTTCCAACCTGGCAATCTCGGCCCGCAGCTCCTTCGCCATTTCCTCCAGCAAATCCCGGCCGCTCCTGGCCGCGATCGTCACTTCCAACATGAGCTGCACGGTGTGGG
>CAZQDE010000047.1:0-17639 GCA_964591485.1 uncultured Anaerolineaceae bacterium
AGAATATCGATGGTCGATGTCCAATCCGCGCGCGCGAAGGCCGCCTGCGCGCTGGTGAACATCCCTTCGAAGGAGCCAAAATCAGGCGTTTCCGTGGGCGTGGGGGAGGCCACGGGACTCGGCGTTGGCGTGGGCTGATTGAGGGCCGTCAGCGCCTGGCCCAGGGCTTCTGCTGCACCAGGGCGATCTGGCTCGAGGGTGAGCACATACTCGAAGCGCTGGCGCGCACGCTCATAATTGCCCGCGAGCAAGTCCTGCATACCCGCATCGAATTGCTGCCGGGCCACTTCGGCCTGGGCCTGCTCCTGTGCAGCAGCGCGCTCCTCCAGGCCCCGCATGTAGCCCGTTGTGACGGACACGGCGATCATGACCAGCGTCAGCATCGCTCCAAGAAGTGGCCAGCGCCACTTCACCCATCGCGAGGGTCGTGATCTCACAGCCGTCTTCACAGGCTGCGTATCCACGCCACCGCTATTGCCCACCCCGGATACCCTTGTGGGCCCTGCTTCGTCCCTGCCTCGGCCGTCGTATCCCATCAGGGCGCATAGCCTTCCTCAGGCTTCTCGGCAATCGAGGGCCCGATCGCACTCGTTTCCACAAATATTCGGTCGCGCAGCCCGCGGATCGCATCTGGAACAAAGCGCAGGACCTGCGCCCCATCCGGGCGAGTGTAGAAGCCCACCATCTCCGGAGGACCGATCACGCCAGATTGAATATGGTCCTTGGGCACCTGCACCGCCAGCCACGCCAACTGCACTATCTGCTCCAAAGTCAGGTTGGTGCGGATGCCGGAGGCCAGTTCTTGATAGAGCGCAGGTGCCTTGCCAATCAATGTCGGCAGCATGTCGAAACCAACGACCCGATCCATAATGGCCAGAATGACCTGCTGTTGGCGTTCGGCCCGGCCGAAATCGCCTCCGGCGTTCTTCCGCACCCGGGCATAGGCCAGCGCATCGGCGCCATCCAGATGATAAGGTTTGGCCTCCAGCCACTTGCCCGGCCGTCCAATGGGGGCGATCTTGATGCGTTGCATTACGAGGACATCGATGCCGCCGATCTCATCGATTAGCCTCTCGAAGGTGTGAAAATCAACCACCGCAAAATAGGGCACCGGCACCCCCAGCAGATTCTCCACCGTTTGCATCGCCAGTGCAGGCCCTCCGCCCGGGAGTTGGTAGGCTTCACCCAACATATAGGCCGTGTTGATGCGGTTGTATCCAAATCCGGGAATCTCAACCCATAAATCGCGCGGGATCGAGAGCATGCCGGCTTGCAGCGTGAGCGGATCGATGGTGACCAGCATCATCGTATCGCTGCGCGGCGTCGATTCCCCCGCAACCCAATCCCGGTAATCGAGACCCATCAGCAGGATCGTGACACGTGATGTTCCGTCCCATGGTTGCGGCTTCACAGCGAGTTGAGTGAGGGTAGGCGTGGCAAGCGGGTCTGGCGTCGTCGCCTGCGTAGGCCTCGATTGTGGCTGGAAGGGGTTCAATCCAACGCCGGTATAGGAGGCGGTGAGATCCCGCACCACGAAATGCAGGACCGTCCCCATCAGCCCGAGGCTCATCAGGAAGGCGCCGCCAAGCAGCCACACCATCCAGGTAGCGAGTTTGCGGGCAGTCGGACTGGCTCGCCGCGTCCCGCTCATGCCCGTCCCCCCTGGGTGGCTTCACGCTGGACTGGTATCAGCACGCGAGACGGCTCTTCAGCATGGGAGATGTCCACGGGGATTCCACCCGCGCCTTAAGGAAGATGCGGACCAGCCTCGCCGATCTCGGGCGGGCAATCCGGCGCGAACTTACGGAAGTTATCTATGAAACGGGTTGCCAGCTGGCGGTATTTATCCATATATTCGGCTTCGCTGGGCCAGGACTCAGCCGGATTGAGCACCTCGTCCGGGACGTTGGGGCAGGTCTTGGGCACCTCGAAGCCGAAAATGGGGTCTTTCTGATACTCCACCTCCAACAAGGACCCGTCGAGCGCAGCATTGAGCATGGCGCGCGTATAGGAAATGCTGATGCGCTTGCCCACGCCATAGGGGCCGCCCACCCACCCTGTATTTAGGAGCCAGGCGTTGACACCATGCCGCTCGATCTTGCGGCGCAAAAGCTCGGCATAGTAGGCCGGGTGGTGCACCATGAACGGCGCCCCGAAGCAGGTGCTGAAAGTGATCTCGGGCTCCTCGCCCAAACCGACTTCGGTGCCACCCACTTTGGCTGTGTAACCGGAGATGAACTGATACAGCGCTTGCTCGGTGGTCAGTCTGGCGATCGGGGGCATAACCCCGCTCGCATCGCAGGTGAGCAGGACGATGTTCTTCGGATGCCCGGCCATGCCATCCTCAACGATATTGGGAATATAGTCGATGGGATACGAGGCGCGGGTATTCTCGGTGATCTCGTCATCGTCCAGATCGATGTTGCGCGAGACCGGATCATAAATCACGTTTTCGAGTATCGTGCCGAAGCGGCGGGTTGTGGCATAGATCTGAGGCTCATCCGCGGGCGAGAGCTGGATGACCTTGGCGTAGGAACCAGCCTCGAAATTGAATACCCCGCGATCGTTCCAGCCATGTTCGTCGTCACCGATCAACCGTCGGCCGGGATCGGTCGAGAGCGTTGTCTTGCCCGTTCCTGAGAGGCCAAAGAACAATGCCACATCACCATCCGAACCCACATTGGCGGAGCAGTGCATTGTCATCACGCCTTCAAGCGGCAGGAGGAAGTTCAGGACCGTGAAAATCGATTTCTTGATCTCACCGCCATAGGCCGTGTCCCCGATGATGCAAAGCCGCCGCTGGAAGTCGAGAATGATAAAGGTTTTGCTTCGGGTGGCATCTACGGGTTCGAAGGCCTTGAAGGAAGGTGCGCATACGACCGTAAATCCCGGTATGTGCTGGCGATATTCTTCATAGCTCTTCGGACGGATGAACATATTGCGGGCAAAGAGGCTGTGCCAGGCATACTCGCTGATGATCCGGATGGGCAGCTGGTACTCAGGATCAGCCCCCGCATAGCAATCCTGCACGAAGACATCCCGACCCTGCAGATATCCCTGCAGCCGGTCATAGAGCTCATTGAATTGGTCGGGGCTATAGGGCCGATTATATTCTCCCCACCAGACGTGCTCCTCAGTGGTGGGCTCGCGGACAATGTACTTGTCATTCGCAGCCCTGGCAGTGTGCTTCCCAGAAGTGACTACCAATGCGCCCTGGTGGGTGATGCGTCCCTCCCGCCGGAAGATGACCTCCTCATAGAGCGCCTCACTTGGCAGATTCCAATAGACCATGTTCAGATTGGCGAGGCCATGGTTTTCGAGACCAAAGTCACTCCTTAGCGCCGTGGCCTCGCCTTGCGCAGGCGTCTGGATGTTGAGTAAGTTGTTGGTCATAGCCAGTCCCTGATCAGCTTGCGGTCACCGATGTAGATTTCATTGGGAGCTTCCGGATCCAGCGCCCACTTCATGCGCTCGATGCCTTCCGTGATGTCTTTGACCGAGCCTGCAAAGCTCAACCTCAAGTATCCCTCCATCCCAAAGGCCGAACCTGGAACGGTAACGACGAGCGCTTTCTCCAGCAGAAAGTTGGCCAGCTCGATTGAATCCTGGCTGTAGGCACGGAAATCAGGCAGGCAGTAGAACGTCCCTTCGGGCTTCGTCGTCCTGACGCCGTTGAAGGACCTAAGCTCCTGCATGATGACGTCACGGTTGTTCTGGATTGTCAGCCGCAGGCTCTCCACCACGCTCTGCACGCCCGTCAGCGCCCCTTCCGCGGCCGCCTGGGAAATCACGGATGGATTGGATGTCATCTGCGCCTGGACGTTTGTCATGACTTCGACCAGACGGCGGGGCGCCACCACCCAACCAATCCGAAAGCCGGTCATGCCGTACAGCTTGGAGACACCGTTGACCACAATCAGCCGGCTATTCTCGAGATCTTTGTTTGTGTATTTATAGGCGGGTGTGGCCCGCTTCCCGTCGAAGACCAGCTTGTGATAGATATCATCGAGGATAAGATAAATGCCCCGCCGCTCACAGAAGTCCACGATGGAGGCGATGAAATCTTCGGAGTAGAGGATTCCGGAGGGATTGTTGGGGCTATTGACAATGATGGCCTTGGTGTAGGAGCCGACGGCCTCTTCGATATCCTCCATTCGCGGGTGGAAGGTGCCATCCTCTGGAACCACAGGCACTGGCACACCATAGACCATCTTCACCATCTCGGGATAGCTGACCCAATAGGGAGCGAGCAGGATGACCTCATCCTGCGGGTCCACAATGCTTATGAGAACGTTATAGATGGCATGCTTGGCACCCGTGGAGACGATGACGTTCTCGGGCGCCACCAGCCTATCGTAATTCTCCTCCATATAGCGAATGATGGCCTTCTTAAGCGATGGAAGGCCATCGGTGGGCGTGTACTTGATATCGCCGGTGTTCAGATGCGCAGCCGAGCTCAGGATAGCGTTGATGGGCGCCTTGTTCTTGGGTTCACCGATCCCGAGGTGTATGACCGGGTCTCCCTTCTCTCGCAAAATACGCGCCCGTTCATTCAATCGAAGCGTTGGCGATTCCTTGATCGTTCTTGCCAGTTGGCTAACCGTCATGCCTTGCTCCTTGCAGCCCAGGGCGTCCATGCCCTTTGCGTCCCGGTTTACAAGCTTAGCACGAGATCCAATTATACTCCGCATCTCATTATCTTCAGCCGCGCACTGTCTGATATCAGATTCGCAATAATCGTTGGGCACCCTGCTTTCTCGTAGGAGCTCACGCACGTCCCTGGCATAGCGCATGCATCCTTGCGGGTAGGCTTAGGGAGGGATTGCGCCCTGTTTGCCGAGGGGTACAATGGCAGCAGAAGGCGCCGGGGTCTGGCTATGCGCAACTGTCCCCACTGTAACAACGAGATTCAAGACGATGCGATCTTCTGCCGCTTCTGCCGACGGGAGGTCGAACCGCCCCTCTGGCTCACCAGCTTGCAGAAATGTCCCTATTGTGCTGAGTGGGTTGAGCGAGGCATCGACCGTTGCCCGCTTTGTGGAAAAGCCATCGCCACCGGCCAGCCTTTCAGCACCGACATCGCGAGCCTTGAGCAAGTCGAAGAACCCCGTGCAACTCCACCTTTCACGGATGCCCTGGAAGAAGCCGATGAGGGTGTGGAACCCAGCGACGAGCCCCCCTTCCACCGTACCTTCATGCCCCAGGCCGAAGAAGCGGCCGATGAATCCTACGAGGAGTCCGAATCCCAGCCACCCGATGAAGGCATCGCAGTGTTGCACGCCCGGCGTCTGGAGCCGCTGCCCGATCTGCATAGCGCACAGGTGATCCCAGAGGAGACGGCGCGCGCCGTCCCCAGTCTCAAGGTGATCTTGCGCGGGACGGCCCTCCTGTTGGGATTCGCGGGCGCCATAGCCGCCGGCGTGTGGATCTATGGCAGGCTGCCATCGATCAACGAGGTGCCACCCCAGCCCACGCAGATCGCTGCCCAGACATCCGCCACCTCTATGCGGGCAGGCTTGCCCACGGAAGCGCCCCAAACACCTTTCCCAACGGCACGGCCACTACCCTCCCCCACGCCCACCGAGGAGCTCTGTCATTCCTGGGAGGAGATCACTCCAGAGAACGAAGGACAGACTTTATGCGCTTATGGCACGCTCAAACGCTGGTTTGTCGTCCAAGGCTTCCCATACGTCGCGATCTTCAGCGAGGAGCCAGGCACCTTCGCCATCGTTGACCGGACGCAGAGTTACCCTCAATTTCCACATGGAACGTGCATCCAGGCAACCGGTGAGGTGGAGATTATGCGCGGCACCCGGCCTTTCATAGACGCCAAGGGAGCCCTGAAAGGCTGCGGAAGCCCCAACGAATAGGCCTGGAGGCCCTCAGGTGAGGAACAGCAGCGCCACGCCCGTCATGGCGATGAGCGTGCCCAGAACCGCCAGCCATCCAAACCGTTCCTGGAAGATGAAACGTCCAACCGGGATCAAAAAGATGGGGGTTAAGCCCATCAAGGTGCTCGCCACCCCGATGGTGGTGTGTTGGATCGCCACCAGGGAGAGCCACACGCCTAAGAATGGCCCCGTGAACGCTCCGCCCAGGATGAAGAGTCTTGCTGGCGCGGAGGTCCGCAATCGTTCGATCGTGTGCTTCGTCTCGCCGCGGGCGCCCGTCCACCCCCAAATCACCGACGCCGCAGCCACCATGCGGATCCAGTTCGCCGATAACGGCGGCAGGGTCTCGCCCATGCCGATCTTCGAGCCAATCAGGCCGAGCGCCTGCCCCAGCGCTGCGCCCAAGCCGAATAGGACGCCCCTGGAGAACCGCTGCCTCGTACCACCCCCATGCGCGTTCCCGCGGTCTTGAATGACCAAGGCCACGCCCCCGAGTGCCAGGCCGATTCCCAGAATCTGCATGCCATTGAGCCTCTCGTCCAGGGCGAACCAGGAGATCACGGCCGCCATCAACGGTGCCAAGCTCATCAGCAACATCGAGATCCGCGGCCCGATCCACACAAAGGCCTGGAAGAGCAGCGCGTCTCCCAGGACCAGCCCAACCACGCCTGAGGCACTCAGCCAGAGCCATTGCATGGGCGTGGCATGGAGCGGGAAGATCTCGCCATAGATTGCTGCGTGGGCCAGGGTGAGGAAGGCCGCTGCCAGGAGCAGGCGCGCCCGATTGACGACCACTGAGCCCACCCGGCGCCCGGCCTGTGTGAAGAGAGTCGATGTCCCGGTCCAGAGGAGTGCGGTGGTGAGTGCGGCGAGTGCGCCGAGGCGAGGGTTCATTGCGAATGCATCTTGACGCGTCTAGATAGTCTGAGATTGGAGCACGTGCTTCTGGGCGACTTGGATCTAATTACAAGGCGCTGTGGTTACTCTTCGTCCGGCGGTTCCTCCAGAAACTCGCGGAAGATCTCCAGGCGGCGCTCGATTTCCCGGTCCCCGGCTGAGGCACGACGGCTGTCTCCCGCCCCCGAATCGCGCCCCTGTGCCCGGCGGGCGAGTTCATCGAGAAGCCCGCTCAGCCTTAGCAGAAGGAACACAAGGACCGCCAGCAAGGTGATATAGGGCAGCATCACAGCCTACTCTCTTTGAACCGCATACCAACCCTTCGCTCCCAGAGTCTACCACTCAAGATTCATAAGACCTTTGCGGTCATCGATAGAAGGCCGACCTGAAGTTCCTCCATGCGGGTCGTCGGCCTACGCGTACTTGGGAGTCATCTGTCCGTAAAGATCTAGGATTCGATCAGCGATGAGCGGCCACGCAAACTGGCCCGCGTAGGCACAGGCTTCCTTGCCCATCCGCTCCATGAGTTTGCGGTCTGAGAGCAGCTCGATCAGCCGACCGGCCAAGGCGCTTGGGTCGCCCGCCGGCACATGGAAACCCGTTTCGCCGTCACGGATGAGGAAAGCCAATCCCCCTGTCTCCGAGGCAACGACCGCCCGGCCACAAGCCATGGCTTCCAGCGCAACCAATCCAAACGATTCATAATGGGAGGGCACAACGACCACATCCGCGGCCGAGTAGTAATAGGGCAAGCTGTCCTGGTCACGCCTGCCGAGGAATCGAACGATCTCTTTCAGTCCCCGCTCCTCGCAAAACCGTTCCAGTGACTGCATAGCAGCGCTCAACTCATCTCGCGAAGCATCCGGCTCCCCGCCGATGACCGCCACGGCGATGGGCACCGCATCCAGGAAGCCCTGCTCGCAGAGTAGCCCGATGGCCTCCAGCAGAGTGTCGATCCCTTTCAGGGGCGCAATGCGTCCCACGAACAGGATTAAGTGCCGGTCCTCGGGCACGCCGGCGTATTCCTTGGCCTCATCCTGCGGAATGGGATAGAAGCGGGCCGTATCAACCCCGGGAGGGATCACAACTACATTATCCGTCGGGACTTGGTAGAGCCATTGAATTTGGGCCAGTTCCGCCTGCGTGGCAGCTACCACGCGGTCGGCTTCCCTAAGCAGGCGCTTCTCGGCCTCGACGCGCTCTTCAGGTTCAATCTCGCTTGCTGAGCGGGCGACACGATTCTTCATCACGCCGAGGGTGTGAAACATTTGGATAAGCGGCAGGCCCCAAGCCTTGCGGAGTTCCAGGCCCACCAAGCCGGAGAGCCAATAGTGGGCATGAATCAGATCATAACGGATGGATTTCGCGTCGGCGAAGGCCAGAATGCCCTGGCGAAAGATCTCCAAGTGCTGGGAGAGCTCTTCCCTGGGCAGGGGAACTTCTGGGCCGGCGGCAATGTGCACGATGCGGTTGCCATATCCCAGGTCGTGCAACACATGGGGGACATGCTCATCCTGCGATCGGGTGAAGACGTCTACCCCAATGCCGCGCCGACCGAGCTCCCGCGTCAGGTCACGGACGTAGACATTCATCCCACCGGTATCCTTGCCGCCCAGGGTTGCCAGGGGGCAAGTATGGTAGGAAAGCATGGCAATGCGCATGATGACATTATCCTTCAGCGGGAGTCTCTTGCCAAGGTCCTCCGGCGGCTGGTATAATCCCGCCGCTCTTTGAAATCCAGAAGAGAGAGACCAGGCCAGCGTAGCTCAGCCGGCAGAGCAATCGCTTCGTAAGCGATGGGTCGAGGGTTCGAGTCCCTCCGCTGGCTCTGCTTATTTCCCCTTTTGCTCCCGCCATCTACAGACTATGCGAGGGGCGGCATCCCGCCTTCTTCTGGTTGCGAACGTCGCATCAGCCACCAGGCGAGCAGCGTCAGAAGTGGCACCAGCCAGAGCGCGAGCGGGTTAATCTCTGGCGTGAATAAGGCGTCCCATCCCAATACCAGCAGCATCGGCACCCCGATGATGGCCTGGCGGAGCAGGGAAGCCGCTTCCATGCCGCTCGTCTGCAGTTCGCCCGCTGCCACAACCCGCCGCATGGCGACCACCCAGATCAAAATCAGCAATAGGGTCTGCAATCCGGCGAAGGCCAACCCCGCCCGCATCAAGAGATAATGGCCGTAGAGTGCCGGCACGGCGGCATAGAGGCCGACCACCAAGACCGTCTCATAGCCTACTTGCCTGCGCTTTAGCCCAAGGCCCGCCCAAACCGCGAGAGCCACCAAACATAGGTATCCCAAGCGGATGACGAAATGCCAAACCAAGAAGGCAATTCCTGCCACAAGAATGCCGGCAGTCCGGAGAAGCCCCCATGCCTCCCGCACAACCTGGGCGTCAATAACGATCGGGTTCTGGCCTGTGACTTCGTGAAGTTCGCGCAAAGGCAGGGTGTTGTACTCGCCACCCCGATTCAGCACATGAAGAGCGGTCCGGGTCAGCAGGACGCCCTCATCGTAGCGCGCCGGATTGATTTGCGTAAAGCGCCCGGTCGTATCGATGGCCATGAATTGCCGGTTTTCATCCAGGAGCACGAGAGGCTCAGATCCATCCACTTGCGCTTCGCCATCGAGGATCTGGATCTCGGGCACCTGGCCAGTGGCCAGCGCCACATCCAACTGATCCTCGACCAGGGATAGCCCATGAACCACCCGTAGCGTGAAGACCGCTGTGAGACAGACGGCGAAGAAAAGGAAGAAGAGAATGCCGGATACCAGCCCTCTGCGGGCGCACCGCCGGTAAAATCCGCTGCCGAAAACGGGCAGGACCAGACCCGCGGCCAGCCATACCAAGCCGCTGAGGCAGCCCTGGCTACCCGCTTGCTGCTGATTGTCAGGGTGCTCCAAAGCCATGGCGCTCCTTAGCTATTATGCGGCCACCCCTGAGGTATCCACGGGGGGCGTTCGGACCGGAGCCTATTCTTGCATATTCTAGTCTCCGAGAAAACACCCCCGGCAAGCATTTGTGGTCCGCACACGCTCCTGCGTATAATGGCGGCATGCATGCAAGGCCAGATCCAATCGTCATCGGCATTGCAGGGGGCACCGGCTCGGGCAAGACAACCGTCGCCCAGGTTATCCTGAATCGCGTCGGAGCAGATAACATCGCCTTCCTGCCCCATGATGCCTACTATAAGGATCTCAGAGGCTTGCCGCCCGCACAGCGCGAGCAGGTAAACTTCGATCACCCCGATTCCTTGGAGACCGATCTGCTGGTCGAGCATTTGCAGCGCTTGAAGCGCTGGGAACCCGTGGAGATGCCGATCTACGACTTCACCACCCACAGGCGCACCGACCGGACTGAACACATCGAGCCCCAGGCCGTGATCATCGTTGAGGGGATCCTGATCTTTGCCGAATCGGCCTTGCGAGAGCTGTTTGACGTCAAGATCTTCGTGGACACGCCACCGGATATCCGTTTCATCCGGCGACTGGAGCGAGATATCGTGGAGCGAGGCCGCACAGTCGAATCGGTCATTCGCCAATATCAATCCACCGTCCGGCCAATGCATCTGGAATTTGTCGAACCCTCAAAACGCTACGCCGACGTCATCATACCAGAAGGTGGCTTGAACACCGTCGCCATGGATATGGTCGTGGCGCGGATCGAGAGCCTGCTCGCCTCCGGCTAGACCCATTCAGCCAGCCCAAACACTCGAGAGAGGAGCAACGCATGTCCGCAAGAAGCTATGCCTCGCCACCCGCGATGGTGATCGATCCGGCCAAGAACTATCGCGCGCGCATTGCAACCGATGTCGGCGAGATGGTCTTCCACCTCCATGCCGATAAGGCCCCGACGACCGTGAACAACTTCGTCTTCCTGGCCCGCGAGGGCTACTATGATGGCGTCATTTTCCATCGGGTGATCGCCGAGTTCATGGCGCAAACCGGGGATCCCACCGGCACGGGCCGCGGCGGCCCTGGCTACACCTTCGAGGATGAATTTCACCCCAAGCTGCGCCATGACGGGCCCGGAGTGCTTTCGATGGCCAATGCAGGACCCAATACCAACGGCTCACAGTTCTTCATCACGCACGTGGCAACGCCCTGGCTCGACGACAAGCACAGCGTCTTCGGCCGCCTGGAAGAGGGGCTGGATGTGTTGTTGTCGATCCCGCCCCGCGACCCGGCTCAGGTTGACGCGCCGGCTATCCGGATTCGGTACATCGAAATCGAAGAGACGCAGGAGTAGGCCTTGCTCAAGGGCTGGCGCTTAACTGCGGCAAGGATCCTGGCGCTCCTGGCAGTCGTGGCGATCACGGTCTATATCTTCACCCTCCGGGATGAGGCCGCTCGCCTTCAGCGTTATGGCTATCCGGGCATTTTCCTGCTCTCCATCCTTGCAAACGCCACCGTGATCCTGCCGGCGCCAGGAGTCGCCCTAACCTTCGCTTTTGGCGCGGTCTTGAACCCCTGGGGTGTCGCCCTGGCGGCCGGGGCCGGGGCCGCGTTGGGGGAGCTGACGGGTTATCTCGCCGGTTTCAGCGGACAGAGCATCCTCCGGGATGGCGAGCTTTATCAGCGGGTGCAGGCCTGGACAAACAAGCATGGCGGTTGGGCGATTCTCGCCCTCGCAGCTGTCCCCAACCCGATTTTCGACCTCGCCGGGGCAGCCGCGGGCGCGCTCGGAATGCCTATCCCAAAGTTCCTGCTATGGGTGTGGGCCGGGAAGACGATCAAGATGGTGATCTTTGCGTTGGCGGGCTATGCCTCGTTCGATTGGATGCTGGATTTGATTCCAGGCGCCTCTTCTAGACCCTAAGGCAGAATCTGCTCCTCAGCCAGCGTGAACTTTTTCAGGGCAACCTCATCAACTTCAACGCCCAGGCCTGGCCCCTTGGGCGCATCGATGGTGCTATCTGGATTAAGCTCGAAGAGCGGTTGGGCGATGTCTTCGGCATAGTAGCGATCGCTGGCCGAGATATCCCCGGGTAGGACAAAGCCCGGCCGTGAGGCAAGCGCCAGGTTCGCTGCGCGGCCGATGCCGGTTTCCAGCATGCCTCCGCACCACACCGGAACTTGCCTGGCCCGACAAAGTTGCTCTATGGCGCGCGCCTCCAGGTAGCCCCCCACTCTGGCGGGCTTGATGTTGATGACCCGGCAGGCGTTCAGCGCCAGAGCCTGCGAGGCCTCGCGAGCGTTGTGAACACTTTCGTCCAGGCATACAGGTGTCTGGAGCAAAGATTGCAGGTCTCGGTGCCCCAGCAAGTCGTCCTCGGCCAGTGGCTGCTCGATCAGACCCAGGGAGAGTTGGTCCAAGGCCTGGAAGACCTTCCGGTCCTCCAAGGTATAGGCCGCGTTGGCGTCCACCCATAGCGCCAGATCGGAGTGGCGTTCCCGAACCAGCCTGACAATTTGGACATCGGCGCCGGGCGCGATCTTAAGCTTCACGCGCCGATAGCCCGCGGACAGGAAGGATTCAACCATTTCCAGCATTCGCTCAGGGCTCTCCTGAATCCCAATCGACACGCCCACAGGCACACGCTGCCGCTCACCCTCGATAAGCTCCCGGAAGGATCTTCCCTCCAGCTTGCCCCATAGATCCCAGAGCGCCATTTCAACTGCTGCGCGGGCCATCGGATGGCCGCGATAGCCTCGCAGCCGCTCTGGCCAAACCTCGGGACTGTGGATTTCGGCGCCAAATAGCGCTGGCAAGAAGAAATCCCGCAGGATATGCCAAGCCGTTCCCACGGTCTCGTAGGAATAGCCTGGTTCAGCCGTAGCGGCACACTCCCCCCATCCCGTCAATCCCTCCGCTTTCAGAGATAGGATCAGGCACTCACGATCCCGCTCCTCCCCAAAGGAAGTCCTGAACGGCGCTTTCAGCCTCAACCGGATTCTGTGCAAATGGGCGCGTTCAATTCTCATTTCAGCCTAAAGTCCCTTCTCCATGCGCCATCAGATAATAGGAGCGAGGGTAGCGCTCCTCTCGCAGGTATATGAAATCGACGACGATGTAGCCTCGTTCGAAAAGGCGCTTGAAGATCTCACGGGTGTGCATGCGCCAGGCTAAGGCCAGCTTCGGTGCCTCCCGCTTCATGGCCAGGAAATCCGGGGGGATCTCCACCAGCGCCAATGTGCCCTGAGGTTCATCCACCTCCTCACCCGGATAGAGCAAGCCATCCTCTCCCAGCCGGGAGGGGTTGACTTTCTCGGCTCCGGCTCCCAGAAAGTGCGCCAGATCCAGCGGCGCCCGGCTGCCCTCGAGCCTCTGCTCGACCCGGCGCGAGGTCACCCACCAATCGACCTCGAACCGATCCGAGGGGATGCCCACGTTCAGTGCATCCCGCATCTGCCCATAGGCATTCTCGATATAGGTGTTGCAGACCGCCCCGAGCTTGCGGATGTTCAGATGAGCGTTCAGGCTGAGCAACGGATCGTAGGTCCATGTGATCAAGCGGATGCCCTGGCGAAGGACGGCCTCCCTCTGGGCCACCTTCAAAGCCAGGCCAATACCCTGTCCCCGGTACTCCGGGTCCACTCCCATCTGGTGTGAGCAGTGCTTCAGCCGCGCCATGGCCACCCGGCCAGGGCTGTGCCGATCGGTCCCGATGAAGCCGATGATGTACCCGATCAGCCGCTCACCATCGAAGGCGCCGATGACGACACCGCCGTGATGGCTGATGGCCAGGGCCATGTGGGCAGGGACGATGTCGGTTTCACTCCCTGGCCAGACCTTGCGCTGAAGCGCCTCCGCCTGGACCATATCCTCGAACGTATCCAGTGGCCGCAGTTCGAACGCTATATCGGCCATCAGGCTCCTCTCGATCGCTGACGGCGCAGGAACTCCCAGGCCCAATGCCTATTCCGGAGATATCCCAGATGTTCCTCCATGCGTGCCGGTGCCAGGCCGAGTGCAGCCGGAAGCGCGTTTAAATCCGTGGTGCGGCTGACGGCCAGGTAATCGAGCCAGTGGTGCGTCAGCGGCGTGTAAGGTAGCATGGCCTCGGCCAGGCGCGCGATCAAACGCAAATAGGGTGGACGGAGGGGCACCAGGATCCGTAGGATCCCAGTCTCGCGCATGATCGATTGTAATATTTCTCTCAGGTTGAGATACTCGGGCCCCCCGATGTCATAGACAACATCTTGCATCCTGCCTTCGTCCAGCAGCCAGGTCACGGCTGTGGCCAGGTCCTCGACCCAAAGCGGTTGAAGGGTCATCCGGCCTTCGCCTGGGATAGGGAACACCAAAGGTGCAATCGCCATCGCCTGCGCCAACCCGGTTGTGAAGAGATCGCCCTCTCCGAAAAGCGTCGAGGTTCGCAGGATGACAAAGGCGAGGCCGGAGCGCAGAAATGCATCCTCGGCGATGGCACTGGCCCGGAGGGATGGGTAGGCTGAGGCCCGATCGGCTCCAATTTGGCCGATAAAGATCAACCGCTCCAGGCCTGCCTCCTTCGCGGCCGCTGCGAGAACTTCCGCCGCGAGTTGCTCCTGCTCGACGACCTCGTCGCCGCGCACCTCCAGCGACGAGAGACCTATGTGGACGAGTGTGTTCGCGCCGATCATGGCCGCCCGCACACCCGCCATATCCGTCAGCGAGGTCACGGCGACATCCAAGGCCTCGCCGCGCGGGAGCAAAGGCGTGCGCCTAGAGGGTTCCAAGAGCAGGCGGACGCGCTGCTCGAAGTCCATAAGGCGGCGGGTGAGTGTCCTTCCCAGGAAACTAGCCCCGCGTGTGACCAGGATCAAGGCATCTACGCTCCGGCGTCTGGGCGTCTTGGCTTCAGGATCGAAGCTTATCGCTGGATTCTAGCATAGCCCTCACCTGCATCGCACCCACCGCCATTTCCAGGGGTTATACATCGAGAGGGGCGGAACAGCACGGTCGCCAAAGGAGGTCTGTATGTCATCCACGCGTGTGGCTATAACGGGAATCGGCTGCGTGAGCCCGCTGGGCTTAGATTGGGAATCTACCTGGCAGGCACTCCTGCACGGCCGTTCTGGCGTCGGCCCGATCACTCTTTTTGACACCACCGACTTCCTGACCCACTTTGCCGCCGAGGTGAAGGGCTTCGATCCGGCCGCATATATCGGCAAGCGCCTGGCACACCGCACTGACCGGTTCACGCAATTCTCGCTCACAGCCACACAGGAGGCCCTGGAGGATTCGGGCTTTCCCCTGGATGAGATCAGACGCGATCGAGTTGGCGTGATCATCGGCAGTGGCATCGGCGGGATGGGCACGCTTCTGCAAGGGCACCGGCAATTGCTGGAGCAAGGGCCGCAGCGAGTCAGCCCGCATATGGTACCCAAGATGCTGCCTGACAGCGCGCCGGGGTACATCGCCATCGAGTACGGTTTTCGCGGCCCGAATATGACTATCGTGACGGCTTGCGCCTCGAGTGCGAATGCCATCGGCGAAGCCGCGGAAATCATCCGTCGGGGTGATGCGGATGTGATGATCGCGGGTGGAGCGGAAGCGGCCATCATCCCGGTGGCAGTGGCGGGTTTCAATGTGATGAAGGCCATCTCAACCCGCAACGACAACCCCCAGGCGGCTTCGCGCCCGTTCGACCTCGATCGCGATGGCTTCGTGTTGGGGGAAGGCGCGGCCACGCTCATTCTCGAATCGCTTGACCACGCTCGCGCCCGCGGCGCCCACCTGCTGGCCGAGGTGCGCGGCTATGCTGCCACAAATGACGCCTACCATATCTCCGCTCCCGCCGAGAATGGCGCGGGCGCGGCCGAATGCATGCGCCTTGCCCTCAAAGATGCCGGCCTTGCACCCCATGAGATCGGCTATATCAACGCCCATGGCACCAGCACCAGGCTCAACGATGTCAGCGAAACCGCTGCCATCAAGCAGGTGTTCGGCGAAGATGCCCGCGCCATCCCGATTTCATCTACAAAATCGATGACCGGGCACCTCCTGGGCGCTGCAGGTGCGTTGGAAGCGGCTATCTGCGTGCTGGCGTTGCGGGAGGGAACCCTGCCTCCGACGATCAATTACGAAACGCCGGATCCGGCCTGCGATTTGGATTACATCCCAAACGTGGCGCGGAAGGCTGTGTTTAACTTCGCGATGTCGAATTCCTTCGGCTTCGGCGGGCACAACGCCTGCCTGATCCTTGGGCGTATCTAGGGAGCCGAATCTATGGATCGGTATGCACATATTATTGGCTGGGGCATGGCAGCGCCTTCGCAGGTGCTCACCAACGAGGATCTCTCCCGGCGCGTGGACACCAGTGATGAGTGGATCATTTCGCGCACCGGCATCCGTGAGCGCCGCATCGCCGCTGAAGACGAGACTACCGCATCACTCGCCGTCGAAGCCGCGCTTAGTGCGCTCGACCCAACGCCGCTTAACCCCCATGATCTGGACCTCATCATCGTGGCCACCTCTTCACCGGAACACATCTTCCCCGCCACGGCCTGCATCGTCCAGGACCGCATCGGAGCGGTCAAGGCTGGCGCCTTTGATCTCTCGGCGGCATGTACAGGCTTCATCTATGCCCTCAACCTGGCCGCACAGGCTATCCGCACCGGCTCGATTGATAATGCCTTGGTGATAGGCTCAGAGACGCTCTCCCGGTTCGTGAACTGGGAGGATCGCTCGACATCCATCCTGTTTGGCGATGGCGCAGGTGCCTTCGTCCTCCAAGGCAGCGATGAGCCCGGCGGCATATACTCCTGCATCATGCGTTCCGATGGCTCCGGGGAAGCGCTGCTGACGCTTCCCGCCGGCGGGAGCAAGCTCCCGGCCTCCCCGCTGACGGTCGAGAAGAATCTGCACACCATCCGCATGAATGGCCGTGAAGTTTTTCGCTTTGCAACCCGTGTGATGGCCTCCTCGACCCGAGAGGCAGCCGAGAAGGCCGGCTGGGAGATGACGCAGGTGGACCTTGTAATCCCCCATCAGGCAAACCTCCGCATCATTGAGGCTGCGGCGCGCAATTTGCGGATGCCCATGGACCGCTTTGTGGTCAACCTCGACCGCTACGGTAACACCTCAACCGCCTCGATCCCCATCGCCGTTTGTGAGGCGCTCGAGCAAGGCCGCATCCAGGATGGCAGTCGGCTGGTGTTCGTCGGCTTCGGCGCCGGCCTCACTTGGGGAGCGCTTGCGCTCGAATGGGTCGAGCCCAGGGTCCGCATTCCGCCGCTCCGGCGGCGCCAGCGGGCGCTCCTGCGCTTCCTAGCCTCTGTGCGTTCCTTCCTACGGCGCATCATCCGCCGCATCGAAGGACTCATCTGGGGCACCTCTGCCCAAGGGAAACGCCGGGATTGAGGGAAACCAAGTGCCGGGCCGTCTCTGCGGCCCGGCACGAAAGCTCCTGGAGCCTGGCGGGTTCTGACTCCCGCAGGCGAAAGGTTAGTTCTTCAAGGTTACGGTTTCAAGGAATGTATCCACCATATCCCGAAGGTAAGGCTCGGGGACGGCACCGACCTGCTGGTGCACAACGCGCCCATCGGCGATGAAAAGCATCGTGGGGATGCCCTGCACACCGAAGTCGCCCGCCCATCGAGGATTCTCGTCCGTATTGACCTTCGCCACGATGAGCTTGCCGGCGTAATCCGCAGCCACCTTCTCCAGCATAGGTTCGACCATCTTGCAAGGGCCGCACCAGGGAGCCCAGAAATCGACGATGACGGGTAGCTCGGACTTCAGCACCGTCTTCTCGAAGGCATCATCGGTGACGTGAATTGGCTCTTTTATCATGCTTCCTCTCCTTAGACCATCCTGGTCAATAATACAAGATTATATCTTTCTGGCAACATTTCTTGGATGCAGTTGCCGCCGAGAAGTTACATTCGGCAGAAAGAGAGTTGATTTATAATGCATCCTATCTTCC
>CAZQDE010000048.1:0-9520 GCA_964591485.1 uncultured Anaerolineaceae bacterium
GTGCCGGCCCGCACATGGTTGCGCATGACCCCCATGCCCCATCGTTCGATGAGCGTCTCCCCGCAGCCGGGGCAGAGTGTATTCGCTCCGGCCGCGGAGGGGATGTTTCCCAGGTAGACGTAGCAAAGCCCCTCCTCACGGCCGATCTCATAGGCCCGGCGAAGCGTTTCCACGGGCGTAGGGGGGCGGTCGCTCATCTTATAAGTGGGGAAGAATCGGCTGATGTGCCAGGGTGTCTCCGGCCCCAGCTCGTCCACCAGGAAACGGGCCAGATCGCGCAGCTCCTGGGGATCATCGTTCAGGCCGGGGATGAGCAGCGTGGTCACCTCCACCCAGATACCCATGCTCTTCATGGTGATCAACGCATCCTGTACCGGCTGCAGCCGGGCGCCGATGTGCCGCCGGTAGGTCGCCTCCCGGAAGGCTTTCAAATCGACATTGGCTGCGTCCAAGTAGGGGCGGATGACCTGTAAGGCGCCTCTCGTCATGTAGCCATTGGTGACAAAGACATTCCCCAATCCCCGCTGGTGGGCGAGTCGGGCGGTTTCGCAGGCGTACTCGAAAAAGATGGTGGGCTCGGTGTAGGTGTAGGATATGCTCCTTGAGCCTGAGCCTACGGCGGCGGCGACGATCGCTTCGGGGGGAGAAACCCGCTGCGGAACCGCTAGGTGCTCCCGTGGCGCCTGGGATATCGACCAATTCTGACACCAAGGGCAGCGAAAGTTGCAGCCTGGTGTGGCGATGGAATAGGAGACGCTGCCGGGGTGGAAGTGGTAGAGCGGCTTCTTCTCGATAGGATCGACGTGCTCGCTGACCGTCCGCCCGAACACGTGAGTCACCAGCCTGCCGCCTTGGTTTTCCCGCACCTGACAGATGCCAAAGCGGCCAGGCCGTATCACGCATTCATGGGCGCATAGGTGGCAGCGGACTGTGCCCTCACGCTCGGTGGTGTAGAGCCAGGCCTCGGTTGCGATCCCTGTGTCCATGATCCGCGATCTCGAAAGGGGCCGCGAGGTTTTCAGCAGCCCCAGCGTTTGCCCGCCACCATTTTAGATCATTTCTGGCCGAATCTGCCTGCATGTTATCAACCCGCGGTATGATGGAAGAAGGCAATGAGTTGGGGGTGGCGAGAGGTGGAAACACGGGTTCGAATCGGCACCTCAGGCTGGGTCTACCCTCATTGGCGCGAGGTCTTCTACCCTCGCAGCCTGCCGCAAGACCGCTGGTTCGGCTGGTATGCGCAGGCCTTCGATACGGTCGAAATCAATTCTACCTTCTACCGTCTGCCGGAGGAGAGTGTCTTTCGACGCTGGAGGCAAGAAGCCCCGGCTAGCTTCTGCTTTGCAGTCAAGGCCAACCGCTATCTGACCCATCTCAAGAAGCTCAAGGGCGTTCGCGAGCCCTTGGCACGTTTCCTCTCTCGGGCCAGGTTGCTCGAACCGCACCTAGGCCCGATTCTCTGGCAGCTCCCACCACACTGGCGGGTTGACCTCCCCCGTCTTGAGGGCTTCCTGGCGCTGCTCCCAAGGGACATCATGCATGTCTTCGAGTTTCGAGACCGCAGTTGGCTGTCATCATCCGTGCGCGGGCTGCTTGAGAAGTCGGGGGTCGGATTCTGTATTTACGTCATGCCCGGCATCGAATGCCCTCCCTGGGTCACGGCGGGCTGGGTTTACCTGCGGTTTCACGGGACGGGCGAGGCCTATGGCGGCCGCTTCGGTGCCCGCCGGCTGAGACCCTGGGCGGCGCGCATCCAGTCCTGGATCCGGGAGGGACGGCGGGTGTATGCCTACTTCAACAATGATGCCTTCGGCTACGCCGTGCAGGATGCCCGGACGCTGCGAGAGCTGCTTAGGCTGCCTGAGCGGAGTGGCCACCGGCAGGGCTCCGACCCGCAGGTGGATGGCGGAAGGGCGCAAAGCGCCTGAGATCGAGGCAGGCTGCTATAATCGCATCATGCCGAAGAGGTTCTCTGGCAGAAAGGGGTGGAAGGATGACGGCTCCCGCCTATTATGACGAAGCAAAGGTCGGCAGGCTTGTCGCGCCCGATGTTGCGGCGGCCACCGCCGCCGGGCTGGCAGCCGGCTTGCCGCCGGCGGCGGAGGACAAGCGGCGCGTGCTCTTGCTGCTCATCGACGCCCAGGTCGATTTCATCCATGAAGATGGCGCATTATCCGTGCCCGGGGCAGTGGAAGACACCCGCCGCACGGTCGCCTGGATCTACCGCAACGCCGCAAAGATCAGCGCCATCGCCGCCTCCCTCGACAGTCATATTCCGCTGCAGATCTTCTTCCCAACCTGGTGGGCCGATCGCGAAGGCCACCATCCCGAGCCCTTCACCGCCATCACCACAGAGCAGGTCGAAGAAGGCAATTGGACGCCGCTGTATGAGCCTGAGTGGTCGCGGCACTATGTGCGCCGGCTGGAGGAGCAGGCCAAGAAGCAGCTGATGATCTGGCCTTTCCACACCCTGATGGGTACACCCGGCCACGCCCTCACCCCTGCGCTCTATGAGGCCATCGCCTTCCACGCGGCGGCGCGCAGGGCCAGGCCGCGCTTCCTGATCAAAGGCACGCTCCCGAAGACAGAGTTCTACTCCATCCTCGAGCCGGAGGTAAAGGACCCCGAGGACCCGGAGGCCGAGCTCAACGAGGCCTTCCTGGAAGAGCTCCTGTCCTATGATGCAGTGTACCTGGCGGGGCAGGCCAAGAGCCATTGTGTTCTGGAGACGGTTACCTCCATCATGCGCCGCGTCGGCGACCGCCGCGATCTGGCGGAGAAGTTCCACCTGCTCACCGATTGCACCTCATCCGTCGTGCACCCGGAGGTGGATTTCGAGGCCCTCGCGCAGGCCGCCTATGCCGAATTTTCCGGGCGAGGCCTGCAGCTTGTGACCTCGGGAGACGCCGTGGCATAGATCTCTTGTATGCATCGGCGGGGGCCTCCCTCGCAGCCGGAGAATAGGCTCGACACGTGATGCTTGGAAGCCGCCTGGGAGCAAAATTCGACCTTCCCCCAGACCTCGCAGCTGTGATGGGGCGATGTTTGCCGGTTCGGCTCCACGCGCCTCTTGGCGAATTCAATCGATCAAGCAAGTGTGAATTCGCGCAGGCGCATGCCGCTCAATCCGATGAAGAATATCTCACAGGCGATTGAAGAAGGGCATGCATGTCCGGGAGAAACCAGGGGTAGAATGGGACGCGGCCGCCAGCTGAATGGCGGACGAAACCGAAGGAATCATGCCCCGCCCTCGTTCTGCAAGGCGCGGGATATGACACACCCCTCGCTGCTGTTAGGTCATAATCCGGGAAAGGCTGACATGAGCTCAGACCAGAGGCTTGTGGGATGACGAAGGTTCTTCTCGTAGATGACGATCCGTCCATCCTCGAGAGCTTGGGCCCGTTTCTATCAAGGACGGGATTTTAAGTTCTGCTGGCCTCCGATGGCCTGGAGGCCTTGGAGAGGATTGCGATGGATCCCCCGGCCCTCATTGTCCTCGATGTATTGATGCCCAGGCTCGACGGCCGGGAGCTGTTGCGTCGGCTCCGCCGTGAGGGGAACTGGACCCCAGTGCTCTTGCTTACTCAGGTTGGTGAGTCCGTGGAACGGGCGCTGGCGCTCGAAGAAGGGGCGGATGACTATCTGAACAAGCCTTTCGACCCCCATGAACTGGTGGCCCGCATGCGTGCAATTCTCCGCAGGGCAAGACCTGGCAAACCACCTCTCTCGGCAGCCTGGGAATTGCGCTGCGGGGATCTCTTGCTTGATCGGCGGTCAAGGCGCGTCAGCCTGCATGGAGAGGAGTTTATTCTTACCCCGCGTGCTCTGGCACTGCTTGAATACCTTATGACCCATCCGGATGAATTGCTTACCCGCGAACGTCTACTCGATGCCGTGTGGGGATGGGACTATCCAGCCGGCACGCGCGCCGTAGACACCCGGATCGCTGAGCTGCGGAAGGCATTGGGCGACGACCCAGCCCAGGCAAGGTATATCGAGACTGTCCCTGGACAGGGTTATCGTTTCGCGCCCGATGTTGAGGCAGTCACGTGAAAGCGGGCTGGCTAGCAATCGGAGTCTTGGGTCTTGGGGTGATGCTGGGCGCGGCGGCATGGAATGCCAGCGCTGCCGCCAATCCATGGCTCGTAATCCGGGTTCAGGCCAGCGTTCTGATCTTCGGCTTCGGCCTTTTGCTACTGGTCTTGGGATCGATCGAGTGGCTGCGCTCGCGGCATTTCGAACAGCGACTGAATTCCCTCCGCAAAGAGTCTGAAGAGGAACGCCGCCGATTTCTGCGGCGCCTGGATCATGAGCTCAAGAACCCGCTGACCTCCATCCTCGCTGGGCTAGCTAATTTGGATTCGGATGAATCGGAGGAAGATCGACAGTCCACGCGCCGCAGCATCCAGTCCCAAGTGCAGCGCATGCGTGATTTGCTTGCGGATCTGCGCAAGCTGGCCGAGCTGGAGACGCGGCCGATCGAGTCGGGGCGGGTCGACCTGGCGGAGATCTTGCGGGAAAGTCGTGAAATGGTTTTGGAGAAGCCTGGAGCCGGAGACCGCAGGATCGATCTTACGGTCCCTCATGCTCCCTGGCCTCTGCCATTGGTCAGCGGAGATCGAGACCTGCTCTTCCTGGCCGTGCACAATCTGGTCGAGAATGCCGTGAAGTTCACGGAGGCTGGGGCGCGCATCGAACTCAGGGCCTATGAGGACGGGTCCAATGCTATCATCGAAGTTGCCGATACGGGGCCGGGCATCCCAGACGAAGAGCGTGCCCTTATATGGGAGGAACTGTACCGGGGGCGGGCCGCTTCCGGGCTGCCAGGCAGTGGACTCGGTCTGGCTCTCGTGAGGTCAATTGCGGAGAAACACGGGGGGAAGGTTCTGGTGAGAAGCCGGCCTGGGCAAGGGACAGTATTCTCGCTTACGATCCCAATCGACTCCGTCATCTAAAGGTAACCGTCCATTACAGATTCGACACAACCTTGTCACGCACTCGTGGCGAGCTTGTTCTAAGGTGGATGTAAATCCAGATGGACAGGGTTCCAGCATGTGGCCCTGCCATCGAAGCTTCTGGAGGAAAGAATGAAGAGCAAAGCACGAGTACGCGTAAGAGTTTCAAGGTTGATGGCGTATCTGGCATTAATGGCGGCGCCAATCCTGGCGGCCTGTGGGACGATCCAGATCGATGTGCAGGGGCCTGCAGGAGACACGGTGGAATCCCCAGACCAACCCACGGAGGGAGTGATCGCGGCCCGCGAATCGGCGCTCGCCTATTTGCGGGAACAGGAGGCGGAAGCTGCTCCGCCTGCGAACCTGGTGTGGGAGGCCGCCTATGCGGGGCCGGAGGGGCTTGTGGGTGCTGGGGCTTACCGATTCTGGGCAGAAGAATGGGAGATCATCATCAGCTACCCTATCGTTGCCCCCGAGGCAATGATCTACACCGTAGGCATCCTGAATCGGGCGAGCGGTTTCGCCTGGGAGGGGAAGGTGGATGCCATGGGGACTGTCATAGCTCCCGCGGCGTCGCCAGAACCGTTGAGGGCCGTGGCCTGGCTAGGGCATATCGCCAGCCTTCCCGAGGGGGCGGATGAGGATGACATCTTGATCCTCAAGCCGGAGGGCACGGGCTCGATGAGCATCGAAGGAGCTGATGAGGAAATCGAGGCTCAAATTGCGCTCGTCCGTGATGGGCAGGGGGCTATGGAGAACGTTCACCTCTGGGGCGAGGTCATCTGTGGCGGTGCGGGCCAGGATGATTGCCGGTTTGTGGCTGACCGGGTCCATTACGGCATGCCGCAGGCTGAACCCGAGCCTGTCGAGGGCTGGTTGGGCGTGATCTATGAGAGGACAGGCGGACCGGGTTCCGGTGGAGACGATTACTTTGTGCTGGTCGGTCGTTTCCCGGTGCAATATGGAATCTGGGCCATGGATGAAGGGCTGCGGGAGAAGATGGAGAGTAAGCGAGACACGGGGCAGGTCATGCGGATATGGGGGAAGATGCTGGTGGGCGTGCCCGATTGGAATGGCACCCAAATACAAGTCGATCGTTTCGAACTTGTGGACGACATCGCCGAGCCTATCCCGGCTCCGCCCACGCAAGCGCCGTCCGATTCGGGTTGGGTGACCTATACGAACCAGCGCTATGGCTATGCCTTCGATTATCCGCCCCAAGCAGAGATCAGTGAGTCGGGCATTCACGGCTATCCGAGTGATGAATTCGGAAATCCAATCGATGTCCTACCCGAGGGTGTCACCACCGAGAACATCTTTGAATACCTGGAGAAGACGTACGGACGCGAGATATGCGTCAGTGTCCATGTCGGTTTGGCCTACCTGAATATCTCTGCACCAGCGAATGAAGGATTTCGCTACGCCACCTGCGGACGGACGGGTGTAGGAGTGGGCGATCTCATTCCCAAAGAGGAGACCATGATCATCGATGGGAAGGCCGCGACCGCAAAGGGCTTTGAGTTCCTGGCCGAGCAGGGTGATGATCGTCTGGTTACGCATAATGAAACCATGGTGGTCACGCTGCCGGATGGTACCCGCATCGAGTATGGCTCAGTGCCGAGAGAGGATGCCACCTATCAGGATTACCTCATGAAGGGGAGGGACACGATCCTCCAGATCATCCAGACCTATCGATCGCTGGACTGAACCTGAAACGCACCTAACCCCCAAGCAGACCGCCCGCTTCCAAGCCGGAGGCGAGCGGTCTGACATATTCACCCGTAGCCGCGCGATGCAAGGTAGAATTGCCCCATGACTGAGGATTCGGGTCGTACGGAGGGCAAGGGCCTTCCACGCACGCGAAAGAAAATTCTATTTCTATTCTCGGATACCGGCGGGGGTCACCGCAGCGCGGCGGAAGCGATCGTCGAGGCGCTCGAAGAATGCTGCCCCGGCGCTTTCGCCTGTGAGCTGGTCGATGTTTTCCGCAAGTACGCTCCGCGCCCGCTCGATCGCATGCCGGACCTATACCCAAGCATGACGCGGGTGCCGGCCGCCTGGGGTGTGGGGTACCGGGTCTCGAACGGCCGTCGCCGCGTACGTGCGCTTGAGCGCACGCTGTGGCCCTATGTCCGCCGGGCGGCGCGCCGCCTGGTCGCCGAACGCCGCCCCGATCTTTATGTCTCCGTGCATCCACTGCTCAACCATCCGGTGCTGCGCGCCCTGGGTTCAGAACGGCCCCCCTTCATGACAGTGGTCACAGACCTGGTTACCGCCCATAGTTTCTGGTATGCCCCGGGCGTGGATGAATGCCTGGTGCCGACGGAGGCGGCCCGCGAGCGGGCGCTGCAGACGGGATTGGAAGCCGACCGAGTGCATGTCGTCGGACTCCCGGTTTCCAGGGCCTACTGCGGACCAGATGTGGACCCAGCCGAAGCCCGCCGGAAACTCGGCTGGCCTCTCGAGGTGCCCATGGTTCTGCTCGTCGGTGGCGGTGAAGGGATGGGGCCGCTCTTCCCGACGGCGCGGGCCCTGGCCCGAAGCGGCGCCTCCTTAGGTCTGGCCGTCGTGGCCGGCCGCAACCAGGCTCTGCGAGAGCGGCTGGAGGCGGTGGCATGGGAAGTGCCGGCGCTCATCTACGGCTTCGAGCGCCGCCTGCCGTTGATGATGCAGGCCGCCTCGATCCTGGTTACCAAGGCCGGGCCCGGCACGATGACCGAGGCGATGAACGCCGGCCTGCCGATGGTCTTGTATAGCCGGCTCCCCGGTCAGGAGGAAGGTAACGTAACCTTCGCGGAAACGCAGGGGGTGGGCATCTGGGCGCCTGGCCCGAGACGCACGGTGGAAGCCGTGGCAGGATTGCTCTCGGACGAGGCGCGATTGTCACAGATGCAGCAGCGCTGCCGGCAGATCGCCAAACCAGAAGCCGCCCGGCTCATTGCCGAGCGCATCGCCAGGCGGGTGGGCGTTCAGGTCGCTTCGGAACCCTAAACCCCGGAATCCAATTCGCAAGGAGGCCCTATGATCGCTGGACTAACCTACCAAGAGTGGATCCAGGTCGGGATCTCGCTCGGGATCATCTTGGGGACCTTATTGATCGGTGGCCGTTTGATGCGTTGGCTGCTCCGAAGCCTGCTCGGACGTTGGACCGAGCGGACCAGTAGCGGGCTCGATGATGCCTTGCTTGAGGCCCTCCAGCTGCCACTGTACTTATTGATCCTGGTGGTGGCGCTCCAAATCGCGCTGGGCCGGCTGGATTTCATCTTCTTCCGCCACCGCGAGGGTTTGGGGAACTTCTTCTTCATTCTCTATCTCCTGATTGGCACGCTGTCTATGATGCAGTTGGTCCGCAGCCTTACCACTTGGTACCAACAGGAGATCGCCCACAAGACAGAGACCCAGCTCGACGAGCAGTTGATGCCCTTTTTCCGGCGCTTGGTCCAGATCATCATCGTGCTCATCGCCCTCATCATCCTGCTGGGTCACTTCGAGGCCGATGTGAGCGCCCTGGTGACGACGCTGGGCGTGGGATCGCTGGCCATCGCTCTGGCGGCCCAGGAGACTCTCTCCGATACCATCGCCGGCTTCGTCGTCATGGTAGATCGGCCCTACCGCGTCGGGGATCGGATCGAGATACAGGACCTGAACACATGGGGGGATGTGGTCGACATCGGCCTGCGGAGCACGCGCATCCGCACGCGTGACAACCGCATGGTGATCGTCCCCAACTCAGTGATCGGCAAGAGCCTCATCGTGAACCACTCCTACCCGGACACGCAGTACCGGATTCAGATCCATGTTGGGATCGCTTATGGGACGGACATCGAGCATGCCCGCAAAACCATCATCGAGGCGGTTCGTAGCGTGGAGGGTGTGCTTGCGGATCATCCGGTCGAGGCGCTATTCCTGGAGTTCGGGGACTCGGCGCTGATTTTCCGCGTGCGCTGGTGGCTGGAATCCTATGAGGACACCCGCCGGATGTTCGATCGGGTGAATACCGCCATCTACAATGCCCTGCGACAAGAGGGAATCGAGATTCCTTTTCCCCAGCACGAAGTTCATCATCATCTGAGCGAAGGGCAGGTTCGGGTGGAGGTGCGCCCGGAACCGGGGGAATGATCCAGCGGCACGATCGCGCAGCTTCAGGAGACTCGCCGCAGGATCAGCAAGGTGAGGTCATCCGCCTGCGGCTCCCCTTGCACAAAGGCGTCGATGTCTTGCATGAGCGCCTGCAGGTGCCCCTCGGCGGAGAGTGAGCGCCGCGATGCGATGGCCTTCTTGAACCGCTTGCGGCCATATCGTTCCCCGTCGGGTGCGAGCGCGTCGATGGCTCCGTCGGTATAGAGGATCAGAGAATCGCCTGCCTCGAGCAGCAACTCTCGCTCTTCCAGCTCGGTGCTTGCATCCACCCCCAGGATCATGCCGGTGGTTTCGAGAGGCTTGGGCGATGGGTCCTGGGAGGGGATCCAGAAGGGGGGGTCGTGGCCAGCGTTGGCCCAGATTAGGCGCCCGGTCTCCGGCTCCCATTCGCAATAGAATGTGCTCAACAGCAAGGCGGCCTCGCC
>CAZQDE010000048.1:9620-16778 GCA_964591485.1 uncultured Anaerolineaceae bacterium
TCTTCCTCCTGGATCCATGCGGCAGACCAAGCGGTCGGGTCGTGGGCCTGCAGGTCTTCCAGCAACAGGGGAGTGTGTGTGCGCATCACGCGTCCTGGGCCGCTGGCGTCATTCAGGGGTATGCGGCGGCCGGCGGCACGCGGATCGTGCCTCCAGCCCGTGGCTTCCAGGAATTGCAGCTCTCCACCGGCTGCATCTGGAAGCAGCAGGGCGCAAGCATCGACCTGTGCCAAGCGGCGCACTTCCTCCACCAGGAATCTTGTGACCTCCGCCAGGCCGGCGCGGCTCAGCAGTTGCCGGGAGGCATCCAGCAGCGCAGCCTGTTCCTGTACCCTCTGTTCGCGCAGAGCATCATACAGGCTGGCGCGCTCGAGCGTCACGCCAAGCTGGCCTCCCACATTGGTGAGCAGCGCCAGGGCGCGCTCATCGAAATCCGTCCAGGCTCTGCCGGCGACGTTTAGGATGCCCAGCGTCTTGCCCCCGCTGCGGAGCGGCGAGGAGGCGTGCACTTGCAGGTCGCGGCGCCCGATCTCAGCCTCTGCAAGCCGGCTGCACCCCACCTCGGCGTACGCCGCCGTGAGCTTGCCTTCCAAGCAGAGGTCCTGGCAGTAGCAGCCCGATTCCCACGCTTTCGGGTCTTCCAGAGCGGGGGGCAGGTTTCGATGGGCGGCCAGTTCGAATGGAGCACCCTCCTGGCCTAAAGGGCTTCTCAGGAAGATCCAGGCGGTATCCAGCGCCATGATGGCCAGGAGCTGATCGAGTGCACTGTCCAGCGCCGAGCGGACATCCACGGCTCGGTTGAGCGTCTCGGCAATGCGGTTCAGGGATTCGAGGTCCTCGAGGCGGTTATCGGGCAACGATCTCATAGCGGACCGCTCGAAGAAGGGCTCAGCGAGGCCAGTGGCAACTCGTACATGCGGTGGGTCTTATGGAAATGGACGCCGAGCCCATCCACCTCCCGCAACATGCGCTCGTTCTCGGCCCGGATCTGAACCAGCTCGGCGTAATCATAGCGGCTGTCGACCAGCGACCGGATGATCTCGCTGAAAAGCACGGCCGTGCCGCCCAAGCCCTGCTGCTCCCGGATCAATCCTGCGCCGTTCAGGTTGACCCATGGGGTGCGGCGCAATTCAAGGAACATGTCCAGCCAGCCCAACGGAAAGAACTTTCCCCGCTGGCGCTGCACGGCGGCGGAGATGTCCGGGTAGGCGAAGATGAATCCCACTGGTTGACCGTCCTTCTCGACGATCTTGATGATGCGGGGGTCGGCAAACCAGATCATGCGGTCCGCGATGGCCCGGGCTTCCCGCTCCGTGAGCGGCAGGTTGTCGGGCATGTCGCCGAGGGCGGCGTTGTAGAGCCCGCGTATCTTGGGGGCCAGTGCGCGCAACTGGCGGCGGGAGGTGAAGTTGGAGACGCGCAACCCACGCCGCTTGGCGACTTTCTCGGCCACGCGGTGGATGCGGTCGGGAATCTGCGTAGAACGATCCAGGTATCCCGATAGCAGGTCGCGCAGAGGCCGGAAGCCCGCAGCCTCGACGAGCCCTGGGTAGTAATCACGATTGTAGGGGATCCCGAAGGCCGGCCGATGCTCGAATCCCTGCACCAGCAGGCCCTGGCCATCCATGGCTGAGAAGCCCTTCGGGCCGACCAGGCGGCGCAGGCCGCGGCGGCGCGCCCAACGCGTGGCCGTCTCGAACAGAGCGCCGGCGGCCTCCTCATCCGGCAGGCACTCGAATAGGTAGAAGAAGGCCGTCTTTTCGTTGCGATACTGATTGAACAGGCGGTTCTCCAGCACCGCCAGGCGCCCCACCGGCTGCTCTTTTTCCCGGTAGGCAATCAGGAAGGCGGCGTCGGAGTGCTCGAAGAAGGGATTCTTCTCACGGCTCAGCGTGTTGCGGGCTTCACGGCAAATGGGTGGCACCCAGGGATCGATGCCGTGGTAGATTCGGAAGGGCAGTTCAAGGAAATCACGCTGGTGGCGGTGATCACCTGGTTGTAGTTCGAGCACATGCATGGGCGAGCCCTCAAATGTGGGATGGGTCAGTTGTCTGCGGGACCGTATACCCCGAACTCCTGCAGTATACTCGAAAGGGGCGGGTGATCCGCTCGTGGGTGTGAAGGGAGCGTGGGATGGCGGAGCAGGATAGCGGGACGCGCAGCCTGGGGGAATCCTTTGAGCGGCTGGGCCGTAACTTGCGGCGGGCGATACTCACAGCCTGGGAGCACGAGCAGCGCAAGCAGGTCACCCGGGAGCTTGAGGAGGGCATGCGGTCGCTGGGTGCGGCCGTTGAGCGGACGGCGACCGAGGTATCACAAAGTGAGGCCGCGCAGCAGCTGAAAGCCGAGGTGGAGCAAGTGGCCGAGCGTCTCCGTGCCGGTGAGCTGCCGGAGAAGATGCAGACCGAATTGCTGGAAATCCTGGAGGATCTGAACCGCCGCCTGGAAGGCTGGCTCGAGGAGGCATCTCAGCCTGATGAGGAGGGAGAGCCAGATGGATAATCCCGTCTATCAATCCAGACTTGAAACGCTTCCGATGCAAAGGGCCGGAGGGCTTGAGGTCATCCCTGTGGTGCGAAGGCGGATGGTGAGCCTGCCTGGTCTACCGGCGGGTTGGGTCTGGTTGACACCGGCCGGGGTGGACGTCCGCTATGCGGATGGGCACCTTGAATGGGTGCCAATCCGGGACTGGACCCGTTTCTGGCGGGTTGCGATCCTCTTGGCGCCGCTCGTGTTTGCCTGGCTGCTCCTGAGAAACTCAGGAGGCCGGCGGCGGGCCCGCGCGGCCGCGAATTGAAGCATGGATCCCGGTGCGTGGTGAAACTCGACGAGGAGGTGCAAGATGGCAGCGAAGGATGTTTCCAAGAATCCGGGCGAAGTAGGGCTCATGCCCGGACCCGAGCAGGCCATGGGCTACGGCCGTGGCGTGCTGGAGGATCTCTTCGACAAAGCAAGTGCCGCCAATGTCTACGGCCGCCCGGTCAAGCAAGGGGAGGTGACCGTGATTCCGGCCGCGGAGGTGATCGCCGCGGCAGGCTTCGCCGGCGGATATGGCTACGGTCCGGTTGAGACGGGCGGCGAAGGCGACCATTCGGCCGGCGGGGGGGTGGGCGTGGGAGGGGGAGGCCGCGCCTTCTCGCGCCCGGTGGCCGTGGTCGTGGTTACACCCCAAGGCGTGCGGGTCGAGCCGGTGATCGACCCCAGCAAGATCCTCCTGGCGGCCATCACGGCCGGCGGCTTCATGGCCGCGATGGTCATGCGCATGTTGAAGCCCGAGAGCGCCGCCAAGCAACTGAAGAAGGCTTAAGCTACGAGAGATATCGGCCCGGTGCGCTGCACGCGCCGGCCTTCTGGGGCGGGCATGAGCCTGCCTCAGCCATCATCTCAGTCCAAGGAGCACAACATGAAAGAACGCATCGGATACATTGGCCTGGGCCTGATGGGAAAACCCATCGCCCGCAATTTGATGAAGGCGGGCTTCCAGCTTACAGTCCATAACCGCAGCCAGGCCCCAGTCGAGGAACTGGTGGCGGAGGGCGCCGAGGCGGCCGATTCGCCCCAGGCGGTTGCGGAGGCCAGTGATGTGGTCTTCACTAACCTTCCCGATTCGCCGGACGTGGAGGCCGTGGTGCTGGGGGAGCGGGGGGTCCTGGCCGGCGCCGGAGCGGGCATGCTCTACATCGACAACAGCACCATCAAGCCCGAGACGGCCCGCCGGATCGCCGAGCGGCTTGCGGAGGCGGGCGTCCAGGCGCTGGATGCACCCGTCTCGGGCGGCGATGTCGGCGCCAAGGCGGGGACGCTGGCCATCATGGTGGGAGGGCCGCGTGAGGCCTTCGAGCGCGCCCTGCCCATCTTCGAGGCCATGGGCAAGACTATTACCTACGTGGGAGAGAGCGGGGCGGGACAGGTGGCCAAGGCCTGCAATCAAATCATGGTGGCGGCTCAGATGGTGGCGATGGGCGAGCTCTTGTTGCTGGCGCAGAAGAGCGGTGTAGACCCCCGCAAAGTTGTGGAGGCCATTCGCGGCGGGGCGGCGGGGTGCTGGACGCTCGACAACAAGCCCCAGCGTCTATTCGTGGGCGAGCGGGGGCCGGGCTTCAAGGCCTACATGCAACACAAGGACCTGGGTATTGTGCTCGACACGGCCCGGGCCTACGGCATGCCGCTGCCTGCCACGGCCATCAATATGCAGCTCTACGAGGCCATGCTGCAGATGGGCATGCGCGATCTCGACAACTCCGCCGTCATCGGGGTGCTCGAGGCGCTCGCGGGGGAGGCGCTGCAGGAGGGAGAAAAACCGCTAGCCTAGGTCAGCACGACCACCAGCAACTCCGCAGGGCCATGGACTCCAATGGTGAGCGTCATCTCGATGTCGGCCGTGCGGGAGGGGCCTGTGATCAGGGTCCAGGAGGGCTCTGACCGCAGGCCCTTTGCTTGGAGCGAAGCAAGCCAATCCGCCAAGGAGGGGTGGAGGCTCTTGGCCGGCAGCAAGGCGAAGTGCCGCCTGGGGAGCAGCGAGGCCAGGTTGGCGTGGCCAGGCTGCACGATCGTGCCGGTGTCGGCCAGGCCGGCGGCGGCCAACGTCAGGCCGGCCTCCACCTGGTCGTAGGCTTCGAGCGCCGCCTTGCGAGCGGCTTGATCCATGCCAGCATCGAGATGCGGGCGAACAAGCTCGATCCCGGCCTGCTGAAGCGCCCATGAGATCTCAGGAAATTGCGTTTCGACTTGCGGATCCATGAGCAGTCGATGGACCCTATTTTCATGCATCCAGGCCAGCAAGGCTTCGGGGGCGCTTTCGCTTGGTGCTTCCAGGAACTGACCATCTACGGACCGGAGTTCTTGGGCAAATCGCGCCAGGAGGTCCGCCGGCGGGGGTGAGGGCTCTGGAGTCTTGAGGTCCTTTGTGGGAGGAGAGCCCGCGTCCTTGGACGCCGGAGCGGAAGTCCAGGCTTGCAGGGGCCGGCGGCGGAAGGGCCGGGCGGCGAAGGGCGGGAAATCCCGGCTGGCGGTCCAGGCGGCAAGCGGGAAGGGCGCAGCGTGGATCCAGCCCGCCCGGCGTGGCAGCAGGCGAGTGGCCAGAAAGGCGACGCGTTGCAGCCATTTGAAGCGGGAGGGCGACGTGGCGGCCCAGGCGAACAGGCGCATCCCCAGGCGTGACAGGACCGGTTGGGTGACTTCGCGGGTATACCGGTGCCGGGCCCGGAGCAGGAGCGTCGGGAAGTCAATTTCCACCGGGCAGACCTCCCGGCACGCGCCGCAAAGCGTCGAGGCCTTCGTGAGGTGCCCGTAGCGCTCAAATCCGAAAAGGCCTGGGGAGACCAGGGAGCCGATAGGCCCCGGGTAGGTGCTGCCGTAGGCATGCCCGCCAATCTCCCTGAATACAGGGCAGGCATTCAAGCAAGCTCCACAGCGGATGCATAGGAGCGCCTCCTGCAGCTCTGAACGCCGGAGCGCCGAGCGGCCATTGTCTACCAGGATCAGATGCCGCTCGTTAGGGCCATTGGCACCGCCAGGACCATGCATGAGGGAAATGTAGCTGGTGAGCTTCTGGCCGGTGGCCGAGCGGGGTAAGAGTTGCAGCATGACCGCAAGGTCCCCAAGCGTAGGCACCAGGCGCTCGATCCCCATTAGGGCGATGTGCACCCCCGGCAAGGTGGTGACCATGCGCCCGTTGCCCTCGTTGGTCACCAGGCAAAGCGTGCCGCTCTCAGCGACTCCGAAGTTCACCCCGCTGACGCCCACGGTGGCGTCCAGGAAGCCCGGGCGCAGGGCAGCATGCGCGGCGGCGTTCATGGCGGCCACATCCGTGCTGTAGGGCATCCCGAGTGCCTCGGCGAAAGTCTCGGCCACTTGCTCGCGCAGCAGGTGGATGGCAGGCGTGATGATGTGGCCGGGATGCTCCCCCCGCAGTTGCACAATGAACTCGCCCAGGTCTGTCTCCACGGGCTGGATCCCGGCACGCTCGAAGGCCAAGTTGAGGCCAATCTCCTCGCTCACCATTGATTTGGACTTCACCACGTGGGAGGCGCCGCTGCGGCGAGCAATATCGACTGCGATCCGGCAAGCCTCTTCGGCCTCGCGCGCCATGTACACGCGAACACCCTGCTCCTCGAGGTTCGCCCGGAAGGCGGAGAGGTATTGGTCGAGATGGGCGAGCGTCTCCTGGCGGATGTGTCGCGCCTCCGTTCTGAAGGCGCCAGGATCTGGCAGGGAGTCAAACGCGGCCGCCCGGCTCGCCAGGCGGCGGGTGGCATTGTTGTCCAACGCCTGCTGGAGGACGGGATTGGCGATCGCCTTGCGCGCCGCGGCCAGGAAGCGCTTTCTCATCGCAGCCCCAGGGGTTGCATCGCCAGTACGCTCGCCAGATGGGCGCAACGCGCATCCGATCCACTGCGCCGCAGGGCGCCTTCGATCTGCATCAGGCAGCTTATATCGCCAGCCACCACGCCCTCGACGCTCAGGCGTTCGATCTCCTCGACCTTCCTGCGCGCCATCTCGGCCGAAATCGGCGCGTGGTCCACGGAGAAGACGCCCCCAAACCCGCAGCATTCCGGTGAGAGCATCTCGAGGTGCAGGCCTTCCATAGCCTGGAGCAGTTGCAGCGGCTGGCGTTCTACGCCCAAACCGCGCAGAAGGTGGCAGGAGGGATGGTAGGCAAGGTGGGCCTCATACCGGCCGGGAAGGCCTGCGATCTGGATCTCGTCCACCAGGAACTCGCTAAGCTCGTATGTGCGGCCGGCCAGGGCCTGGGCCGCGTTCAGCTTCTCTGGATCACCGGCGAAGAGCTCGAGATAGCCGTGGCGGATCATGGCCGTGCAGGAGCCGGAAGGCACAACCACCGGCCCCTCCCGACCCGCGAAGACCTGGATCGTATGCCAGGCCATCGCACGCGCCTCGTCCCAGAATCCGGCGTTGAACGCGGGCTGGCCGCAGCAGGTCTGTCCCGGGGGAAATTCAACCCCCAGGCCTGCCCGGTTCAACACGCGAACCACGGCCTCGCCAGTTTCCGGGAAGAGACTGTCGAGCAGGCAGGTGATGAGCAATTGGACTTTCAAGGTTTCCTCTTTCTTAGGCGTTGGAAGCACTGGCGCCGTGCGCCGGGAACTGGGCACGATTAAAGGGCCTGACCGTGAAATGTCAAGCTGCAGACCAGGC
>CAZQDE010000049.1:0-16253 GCA_964591485.1 uncultured Anaerolineaceae bacterium
AGAGCCCCCCGAAGTGGGCGTGGTGCACCCTGCGGGCGGAGGGGGCCTCCATGAGGCGGGCAGCCCAGTTCGGGTCACCATAGAAGGCTCGCACAAGCGAGGCCAGGTGGGCATCCTGGATCCCCTCCACCGCCTCCATGACCTTCTCCCACATCTCTCCGGTATCCCTCTGCGTCGCACGCGCCATGTCCGCGACCTGAACCTCCCCCTCCCTGGCCGACCGGATGCGCCAGATATTGACCTGCAGCTCCTCCCGGAAGCTCTCCACCGTACCCGCCACCTTGACCACCCCACCCTGACCGATCTCTGCAAAGACCTGCTCCCCTCCCTCCCACATGCGCGCTTCGATGAACCCCGTGCGGTCCACGAGCTGCATGCGCAGATATTTGCCCCGGCTCGGATCCCGGAAGGCGTCCAGCCGCGCGTTGCGAGCCACGTAGAAGCCGATGAACTCCATCCCCAGCGCCAGATCGGAAACCCATGGTCCTTTGTCGGCTTTGATGCTCTCAGTCTCTTGGGTCATGTCAACCTCCAGAAATGCATGCGGGAGGGAGGCTGGATGTGCATAACCTCCTTCCCGCAGTCGGCCGCGGCGGCGCAGGACTTAGGACGCACGCGGCCTCTTCAGTTGAAGCCAAGCCCCCTGCTCTTGAGGGAGACGTATCGCCCGCGTCCGATGATCAGATGGTCCAGACACTGAATATCCAGAAGCCTGCCCGCCTGGACGATGGCGCGGGTGATGGCGACATCCTCGGGGCTCGGCGCAGGGTCACCCGAGGGGTGGCAGTGCGCGGCGAGGATCGAGGCCGCGCTGGATTGAATCGCCGGACGGAAGAGCTCCCCCACCCTCACGAGCGAGCTGTTCAGCGAACCGCGGTAGATAAGGACCGGCTCACCGATGAGCCGGTTGCGCGTGTCCAAGACCAGGATATAGAGATGCTCCTGCTCCAGATGCTGCATGAGGGGCATCAGGACCGCGGCGGCATCCTCCGGCGACTGGATCGCAGGCGCCCGATCCTCCCAGGGCTCCGCGCTGCGTTTCGCCAGTTCCAGGGCGGCCTTGATGCCTGCGGCTCGCGCCATGCCGACTCCATAGACGGAGGTCAGCTCATGGATGCTCGCCCGGGATAGGCCGCGCAGCGATTCGAAGCGGCTGAGCAGCGCGCCCGCCACTTCCAGCTGATCCTTTCCGCCCAGGAGGGCGGCCAGCAGCTCGAGCACGCTGCAATCTTCGGCGCGGTAGCTCACCCGATAGACCGGCCGCTCGCGCAGGGGAATGCACTCCAGAAGATGCTCCCGGCCGGCGCGGGCCGCCTGTTTTCGGTTTTCCTCCGCGGAGAATTCGCGGGACTCATCCAGGAAGGATTGCTGCAAGGTCATATCGCTTTGCATTTCATGGTGTGGATATCGAAAGGCATGAGCCGCCGTCCTCGGATTCGCGGATCCTTCGGAGGCGGCCTTTGCGCGCCGGCCCCGCTCTATGGCTGGTCCGGCGCGGATCATGGATCCTCTATACGTATTGGCCGGGGATTCTTGGAACCAACGAGGGAGCCGGCTACGGCACTTGCCGAAGGCGGGCTGCCGGCGCGGCCCCGCGGCGCGGACGGCCCGGCGGAGGAGCACAGGCCGTGCCTGCCCCTCCCGCTCCAGGACGCGGGCTCCGCCGGAACCCATTTCCGGATTCCGAAAGCCCGCTCTCTCTGTAAGGCCGATATGCAGTCATCGATCAGTTCTCCGTGGCGGAGGCATATCGACGCAAGCGCTCTTCGATGATCGGGCGATCGCTCCTCGCGTAGGCAAGGGTCAGCAAGGTGTGCAGCAGGATCCCGGCATAGAGCAGGATCCCCGCCGCAGATGCAAGGATTTCGATGGGTTGCATTTCATCTTCCCTCCGGTTTCACGCTACCAGCCAAGGTCGGCCGCATGCATACCGTCGCCGTGATGGCAACGGCATGCCTCCATTAGGCTGGCCGTCGGCGCGCCGCCAGGATGGACGCGGCGCAGAAAGCCAACCGGTCCCTGAGATTTCGGGGGGCCGGCCTCACTGCAGTTGCATGGGATGGTGTCAGGGTGCCTTCAGAAGGGACTGCGATTGCAGGACCACCAGATCCAGGTAGGGCTGGTAGCCTCGCTCCGGCAGGTAGATCGTGCGGGCCTCCAGGCTTCCCATGTAGCGCCACCAATCGGAGGTGATCCCGTAGGTGATGAGGGGGCAGCCCGGTTCATGGTTGTTCGGGGGGCAGAACTTCCTCCAGTAGGTCTCGACTTCATCGATGCAGATGGGCGGCCATTGGGTCCAATCCCAATACCATCCCGGTTCGCCGTAATACTCCCAGCCGCAGTATTGCACCGTCTCCCGGAACCGTTTCCAGTGGTAATCCCATTGGACGCGGGCGTATAGAGCCCATCCGGCCATGAACTGCATCCGATAGGCGGGGCGGCCTTCGATGCGACCGGAGCCGGTCACCGAGGCGAACTGAGAGAGCCCGCCGAACCAGCCTCCCTGAAAGACCCCCGATCCGCTCCACGCATAGCGCTGGAGCGCGTCCCCCGAGGGCCGGGTGAAGAGCGCCCCCGAAAGAAGCCTCTCCGCCGCAGAGGCGGGGCAGATCCTCAGGCCGCCCAGGCTCTCGGGCAACCTGCCGAGCGAGGTGGAGGCGCAGGCCTGGGCATATTGATCACGGCTGTACAAGCTGATGCCGGCATCCTGTGAGAAGGCGGCCAGGTTTCCGTCGCCGGCTTGGCTCCAGGCCACCGTTGGTGTGGTCGGGTCCGGCGACAGCCCCAGCTCGATGCGGAAACCTTCGATGCGATTGGCGGGCCACTCGACGACCCTCGGATCACTGTCTTGCCAGCCGAACGTTTCAGGTGTCCAGCCGACCTGGACGAGGAAGGGGACGTCCACGAAGGCAAGCTCGGGGGCGCGGTCATTGATGTATGGGGCGGGGATGGTGATCGCCGCCTGATCGCCTTCGAAGACGCCGCTGCATATCACCTGCGCGGGGCCATCCCCGGCCTCGACAAGCCGCCATCCCCGGCAAGGTGTCTCGATCAGCCAGATCGGCGTGGAGCCCTGCGCATGAGGCGAGGCATTCGCGGCGCGTGTCCACCCGGCGGACATAGACAAACCCAGCGCCGCGGCGGCTATCAGTAAAGGCGCCGCCCTCTTCTGCATCGCGCCCCTCCCTGCCCATTCATGCGTGCGTCATCCAGCCTCGGATCGGCCATGCGTCCATTCTAGGGCCTCCCCATCCCGATCAACGTTATTCGTGCGTTAGGACCGCGGCGGAGAGCCGCTGTTCTTCCCGGTCCAGGTACTCGAGGAATGCCAGCTCCAGTGCACGATGCTCGGCCATCCTCTTGCCCCAGCGCCGGCGATTCAGGATGAGGCCGCTGACCCGCCGCCAATCCACGCGGTCCATGACGTCCGCCATCTCGCGCTGCACCAGACCGCACCCTTTCACCTCCAGGAAAAGCAGGGTTTCACCTGCGTCGGCCTTGCGTCGGGGCCGCCTCTTCACGGCGAAGAGGGTGCCGGCCGGAAAATAGCCGAACTCCGCCAGCTCGGATGCGGCGTTTTGATTGTCATGAAGCGTCTGTCCCACGCGGAACTGATCCCGATCCGGGCAAGCCGTGTCCTCGCCCACGGACAGGATCATCCACTCATTCGATTTCAGATGCGCCTCCAGCATTCCGAAGACGCCATCGGGGCTGTTCATCTCGGCCTCCTTTCATGGGCAATGCCTTGGTCATGACGGCCGGCGCCGATAGGCCAAAGTGAAAGACGGCGGCCGGGCACGAGGCGCGTCCGCCGTCTTCGGCGAGGTTCTCGATCGCTATGGATGAACAATCCGCGCCGGGAGCCGCTCGATCTCCCCCCAGGCGCAGGCTGCTATTCAGGTTTGAGCGGATTTTCACATAGGGGTTGTCACGACCGAAAAGTCTCTTGGGGTTCGATTTGTCAGGGGAGTCGTTTCATCGCGGGAGCGCACGCTTGGAAACCTCCGATGCCGCAGGCCGGATCCAAAGCCTGATCCCCCTCACGCCGGCCATAGAGAAGATCAGGCATCGGATGAGCACATCCCGCTCAGCGGATCCCAGGCGAGCAGGACGAACTCTCCGAGCCCCACCACCGTTACCCCATCATGGTCCGGCTGAAAGAGCCATCCACCGATGACCCCAAGGTTTGAATATCCTTCCCTCAACACAGCGACGACGGTGGAAAGGTGGTCTCGATCGGCGGGATTCGGCAGGAGAGGAGAATGGCTCCTCGACGATCCCAGCGATCCTCATTGGAAGATGGGATCAAGAAGGCCGCCTCTCAGCGAGCGCCTATTCCTGTGCGGGTTCGCCCTGCGGGTCGAAGAGGCTCATCTGTTCTTCCGATCGCGCCGCCCGGCGATGCACCAGCGCCGAGACCGCGAACCGGGCATGGCAGCCCTCGCACGCGACCTCCTCGGGGGCCGCGCCGGCATAGTTCTCGCAGCCGCACTCCGGGCAATCCCAGGTGTAGCCGGAGGCCCGCAACCTGATGGTCTTCATGCGCCCTCCCGCCCAGAAGCCGGGCCTTGGGGGGCAGCCTCCGCCCGGGACCGCGTCAGGCTCGGGATCTCCTCCGCGGCCTGCGCGACGGTGCAGGGTCTTCCCACGCTGGCGAGGAGGGCGGCCAGGGAGACCGGATCGAGGTCCACGATCCAGCCGCCCTCGACCCGCCTCCGGTCCACGGGAAGGCGCCCTTCGGCCAGCAACGATCCTTCCGGGATGAACAGCCGCAGGATGCACACGGGCGCCGAGCCCATGGCTGGTCCTTCCCGCACTCCGATCCGGTGGCTGCCCATCTGCTTTATGCGGCCGCCGCCGGACGGGCCTCGGCGAGGGCCTCGTTCTGCGCCCCGATCTCCACGACCATCTCCCACAACGCCTCGACCTCCCCGAGATCTCCCCGCAAGCGCTCGCGCAGGGAGGCGATGCGCTGCAGAGATTCCTCCGCCCTCCCCTGGCGCATGAGCTGCCAGATCTGATCGGCCTTGATCTCGAGCGAGGCGCGCCGCTCGAGCTCGGATAGCGCCCGCTGGACGCTGCGGCCGGTCAGCTCAAGCCGCCGGGAGCCGGGATCGCCCGCCTCCCTGGATAGCCGCTCCAGGTCTTCCAGCGCCCGCTCCAGGGGGGCATTGCCGGGCCCGAGTGCGGCGAGCGCCTTCAGGCGCCGGTTCCAGGATCGCCGCGTGGCGCCGGAGATCTCTCCGCCGTTCGCGATCGTCTCGGTGATCTCACGCGCCACGCGGAGCAGCGAGGCCTGGACCTGCAGAACCACCTGCCGAGCCTGCTCAACTTGCGGATGCAGCGCCTCACGCAGGATGCGATCCCGGGCGCAGCGCTGATCCTGGAGTCGCTCCAACTCCTCCGCGCGGATGCGCCGCTCGATTTGAAGCAGGCGGAGCTGCTCGCGATCCCGCTCCGTCTCGGCCTCGTGCCTGGCGCGTTCGGCCTCGCGGACGTCCTGAAGGATACCCTCGATGGTCTCGGGCAGCGGCCGCTCGATAGGGACGAGTTCCATGCGCACCTTCTCGCGGATATCCTGTTGCGTGGGGAAGCGTGCCGCGAAAGCCTGCATGCTTCGGCGCAGGAATGCATCCCTTGTGAGACCCCGGTATCGGCCCAGGCTGCGCATGTTGTCGTAGGCCGCTTGGGAAGCCTCGAGCCAGCGTCTCTCGGCCCCGGCCCGCACGGCGGTGTAGTCCTCCAGCAGCAGCCGGTCGCGCGTGCGGGTGAAGGCATCCATGAGCTCGTCCACCGCCTGCTCGAACCGTGTTGCGGCGGCAAGCGGAACCCACCAGGCGCGTCTGCCGCCCTCCCAGATCTGGATGGCGCCCACTCGCCTGCAGACGGTCTCCTCGCGGGAGGCGACCGCTCGAAGCGCATTGGGGATCTCCTTGTCCACCAATCCCCCGCGCAGGACCCGGAATACTTCGGTCCTGGGGTCGTCATCGGGGATGCCGGCCTCCGAAAGCAGGGCGGAGGTCTCGAAGATCCGCAGCCCGAAGGCCCGGATCCGGCATCGGAAGCCATCCGTGCGTGCGAACAGCTCCTGCGGGGGGAGGATCTCCATCAAGAGCGCCATGCGCTCCTCCTTCGGAAGCGCATCCAGGCGCTCGTATACCTGATGATAGATGTCCATCGATCGCAATCTCCTTTGCTTGAAGAATCGGAACGGCTGCGCGGGCACGGTGCGCGCAGCCGGGATGGATGTGCTTGGCTTTATGGGATTCCTACGAGGCGTTCTCGAGGCCTGCGTTCAGCTCCCTCGAGAGGTACCGCCGGTGTGTCTTCCAGGCGCTCCTCGGCGTCGCTTCTGCAGGAACGCGAGCGCCGCGGGAAGATCCGAGGCGATGGATGGAAGGATCCTCTCCCGGGTCGTGAACGATCCAGAGCCTTGGGAAATCGCGGGGTCTAGATCACCTCATCCGGAGTGAGCGCCTCGATCTCGCCGGCCCGGTTGAAGTGCCGGGTGTTGAAGGTGACCGCCTTGGAGAGCCCCTGTTCGTGCAGCCAAACGGCGCTATAGGCGTCGATGAAGTCGATGTTCGCTTCCGCGTAGATCGACGCCGCCCGCGCCAGGATCTCGGCATTCTCCACCTGGAGGCCGGGCGTGTTCAGGATGGCGAGCACCATTTCGGCGATCTCGTCTTTGGGGCGCTGGTAGTAGGACTCGAGCGTCCACACGATCTCGGCCACCACGAGCACATTCGTGCGCAGCGCGACCTCGCCGGCCTCGGCGCGCTTCAGCAACCGCTCCACGGCCTGAGCCTGATCGGGGACGTCGTCGGTGAGGAAGCGCAGGAAGATATTCGTGTCGACGAAGAGCTCAGCCATCTGCGCTTCTCTGGGCGACGCGCTTCTTCGTCTCGCGGCGCACGCGGTCGAAGTCCTCGGGTCGCCTGCGCGGCTCCACGCTTCCGCGAAGATCGAGCAGCGAATGGCGCACGGGCCTCAGCAGCACCTCGCCTTCCCTGAGCAGGAACAGAACCCGATCGCCGGGCTTCAAGCCCAGGTACTCCCGAATGCGCTTCGGGATCGTCGTCTGCCCCCTGGTCGTCAGTTTGGACCCGACCATTGCAGCTTCCCTTTCGGAGTAATGGTCTGCTGCAAAGATCATACCATATTTATCTTTCATGTATTTTCCTCCCTTACGTACTATATCGCATTCTTCGTACTTGAGGAGTGCCCGCTGCGAGGACGCGGGGCCCCAGCCGCATCCATTCATCCGGAGCCTGCGCGGGTCAGCCCTTCAGTCCCAAGGCGGCCATGCTCTCCCGCAGCCTGCGGGCGGTCTCGGTCAAACCGAGCCGCAGGACCTGGTCGTTGAGATCCTTCTCCTCCGCGGCGAAGGCGTGATCGAGCAGGCGGGCATGGCCCAACTTCTCCCGCCAGCGGCGCGCCGCCTCCCGGCCGGCGGGGTCGTTCTGCGGCAGGATCAGCAGGACCGGCAGCCTGCGCAGTTCTCGCAGAAGATAGCCCGCGATGCCCGTGCCGTTGGCCGCCAGGCCCTGCAGGCCCATCTGGCGCAGGTTCACGGCATCGATGATGCTCTCGGTCAGGATGGCGGGCCTCCCCCGCCGGACGTCTCCCAGACCCCAGATGGTTTTGGGCAGGCCCCCCAGGCTGAGATACTTGAGACGGGCGTCGCTGCGCAGTGACCTGCCGATCATGTGCCGAACCGTGCCGCCGCTGGAGACGTCGGGGAAGATGATCCGGCCGCCCAACAGCTCGCGCATCTGCTCCCGCTCGTTCCGTAGAAGGAGCCCCGCCGTCTCCGCCGCCCGGCGGAGCTGCGGCGGGAAGCCGGCCATCGCCCCGACGAGCGCCCCGCGCGCGGCATATCCGATGCGCAGCTTGCGCATCGCGGCCGGGCCGATGCGCCGCGAGCGCAGGTACCCTCTTGCCTCCCTGCCCGCATCGCTCATCAGCGAGAGGTGGTAGACGCGGCTGGCGAGCGCAAGCACCTGGGCGATGCCGCGCGTCAGCTCCTTGGGCGGGGGCGGCGGCCGCACGTCGACCAGGGGCACATCCATGCGATCCAGCCTGCGCAGCACCTCCTTGAACATCTCGGGGTCGCGGTGGTTCCAGGCGTCGCCGTAGATGAGCAGCCCCTGGAAATCGTAGACATCACCCCCTCGGCCGCAGCGGAAGCAGTGGAAGAGGCCGCCGCGCAGGCTGACGCTCATGTTGGGACGGCCCGTGTCGCGATGAAAAGGGCAGCGAAGCATGATGTTCGCCCGGTCTCCGCGCGGATCAACCCGGACGCCGGCGCGTTCCATCACTCGCAGCAGATCAGGTTTCTTTTCCTCCATCTCGATTCCCCATGCGTCATCGCAAGGCGCATCCTCCAGACCCCCATCCCGGCGTCCGCGCGGCCCCCTCGTCGTCCATAGTCTCCGATCTCAAGGGTCAGGGTCAAGTCCGTTCGCATGACATGATCGTTAGCGCCTCCCGCGGCGGAGGGCCCCACCCCGACCCGCAGGAGGGTGCAGAGTGGGACCTACGGACACCGCACCTGCGTCAGAGGGACGCCGCCCAGCAGGGGGCTCACAGGCTGCGAGCGGGACATCGTCAGGACCAGGTGGTCCTTGGCTCTGGTCATGCCCACGAAGGCCAGGTTGCGCTCCTCCTGCGGGTCCGCTTCATCCAGAGGCAGCAGACCTGCCTGGAAGCCGGGAATGAGGATCCCTTTCCACTCCCGACCCTTCGAGGCGTGGAGCGTGGAAAGTTGCACACCCTCCGCCTGCCGCGGCTGATCCAGCTGCTCCGCCAGATAATCCACGAAGCGCTCGAGATCGGCGAACTCGACCCCGGCCGCGAGCAGGTCTTGGATCGCCTTCGAGGCCGCAAAGTCACCCTCGCTGTTGAGGTAGCTTGGAATCTCGCTCCACCGGATGACGCTGGAGATGAGCGCCTCGGTCGAGAGGGCCCGCCTGCGCAGGTCTGCGAAGATCTCTCGCAGGTCGAGGATCCTGTGCAACCGCGCCATCACCTGTTCCCGGTAGGCGTCGGGCTGAGCCAGAGCCTGGATCAGATGATCCCAGGTCATGACCTCGTCCCTCCGCAGCAGGTAGCGCGTGCGGATGCCGATCCCGCACGGCGGGAAGTTGAGGATCGATTCCAGCACACCGTCATCCATGGGATCGAGGGCGAGCCGCAGATAGGCCAGGACGGCCTGCGTCTCCTCGCGCGTGAAGAGGTCCTGCTCGGACCCTACGATCCGATAGGGGATTCCCCGCAGGCGGAGCGCGATCTGGAGGGGATGCTGCTGCGCGTGCGTCCGGGTCAGGACGGCGATCTCATGCATGGGCGCGCCCTCGCGGCGAAACCGCTCGATCCACTGCGTGATGGTCCGGGCCACGCAGTCGACCTCCATTTCAGGATTGGGCGCATCCATTGCCAGGACGGGGATGCCCAGGGATGGGCGCAGAGGCTGCATGCCGCTGGCGTCTGGCCCCGCCAGCACCCGGGCGGCGTCCACGATCTCCGGCGTCGAGCGGCGGTTCTCCTGCATCACCTCGGTCTCGATATCCTCAGGGAAGCACGCCGCCAGCCTGCCCCAGTCGGCGCCGCGGAAGCCGTAGATGGACTGCGAGGGCGAGGCCAGCACCACGAATTCGCTTGCACCCCGGCGCAGCGCGTCGAGGATGGGCCACTCAGTGATCGGATTGATGTCCTGCCCCTCGTCGACGAACACATGGATCCCCTTCAGAAAGCGCCGCAGCTCGGGATCCTCCAGCTCGCGCGAACAGGTCTCCAGCAACCCTGTGAAGTCGATGCGATTCTCGGCCTTCAGGATGCGGAAATAGCGCTCGATGATGCGCTGCTCCTGCGGGTGAAGGGCCGCATAGCCGCCGCCCCGCGCCCGGATGCGCTCCATATCCTGCCATGCCTGTCGCGGCTCGACGAAGCGCACGCCCACCTCCTTCGCAGCCCTCCGCATCAGCGCAAGCGCCTCCTCGGAACTCAGGACCTGCGGCACCTTCTCCCCCCGGGCCTGCCGTGCCAGGCGGATCAGCCAGTAGGCCATGCCGTGGATCGTCCGCACGGAGACGTCGCCGCCCACCCGCTGCGCGATCTCGCGCGCCGCCTGGCGGCTGAAGGTCGTGGCCAGGATCATGTAGGGAGAGGCGCCGCCCGCGAGCCGCCGGCGGATCTCGGACGCCAGACGATGGGTCTTCCCGGAGCCGGGCGCGCCGGTGATCAGCTTCATAGGCATGCGCTCCACGCGAGAGCCTTCGCCGCTCAAAGCAGCGCGGCCACGGCCCTTTCCAGCCGGTCGCGTTCCTGGAGGAGATCCTGGATGAGAACGACCTCGTCGGCGAACGCCGCCCGGCCGGGATTCTCGCCGAGCACAACGGCGACGATCTTCAGCCCGGGCTCCTCCCGCGCCTCGGCCAGATCCTCCAGGAAGGCCTGCGGCGGCGGGGCGAAGGCGCCGTCGGTGAGGATCAGGATGTCGCCTTCGCGCAGGGATGGGTCTCCGCGGACGAGTCGGATGGCTTTCGCCAGCGGGCCATACGGCTCGGTTCCCCCTCCATAGAACAGCTCAAGATGCCGGACGAGCTCCCCCGGATCCGGGTTCGGCCCGGGATCGTAGATGTCGTGCTGCCCGGCACCGGAGAAGGGGATGCACACGAAGCGCCGGTTCTGCTGCAGCGCCAGCTTCATCAGGGCGAGCTCCAGGGCACAGGCGGTGGCATTCGGCAGGCCGTGCATCGATCCGCTCTTGTCGATCAGCATCACAAAGGGACCCCGCCCGGTTTCGTCCTCACCTTCATAGCGCCGGTGAAGCAGCTCTCCGTCCAGAGCCCGGCGGAGGAAGTCGATCCAAAGGGGCGACCCCTGATCCGGCGCCATCCATCCCATGAGCTCTTCCGGGGCGATCGTTTCGAGGTCCAGTTCCTGGACCTGATAGTGGGTGAAGTGCTCACGCCCGCGCCGGGACTTGCGCCGCTCGGCCGAGACGAGCCGTTCCGCCCAACCGAGTGAATCCAGGACCCTCCGGAGATGCTCCGATCTCTCGAGGAAAGCGGCCAGCTCATGAAGCCCTTCGAGCTGGCGCCGTGTCGGGCCGGCGCCCGGGCCCAAGCCCCAGCCCACGCCGAAGGCTTTTGCGGCCGCCCTGAGCTGCGAAAGCGATGCGCGTGCGGCCTGGAGGCTCTCCGCCGCGGCCTTTGCCAGACGCGCCTCGGCCTGTTTCATCGCCTGAAGCGCCTCGCGTGTCAGGCTGCGCGCCTCCGCATCGGCTTCTTGAATGGCCTGCTCGAGCCGTGCCAGGTCGCGCTGTCCAGCGCCGCCGCCCTCCCGGCTATCCCCAGCGCCGGCCAGCATGCGCAGCGCCTGAGCACGGCCTTGGAGCTCCTCCGTCCTCTCCCGCGCTTCTTGGACCTGCTCGGCCCTCTGTCGGATCTCGGGCGGCAACCGCTCGATGAGTTCAATGGTGAAATGTGCCGCGCCGAAGGCGGCCGCGATCTCGTCCGCAACGATTGAGGCGCGCAGCGAGGTCCAGGCCGGCATCCGCTCTGCACGCACCAGCAGACCGTGGGCGATCTCCATCCCAAGCGGCGGGCGGCCCTTGATCGGGTTGGTGGAGGCGTAGAGGCCCAACCAGGCCTCGCGCACGATCTCGCCTCCGCACGCCCGGACGTGGGCTTGCGCCCCGCGTAGGACCGCCAGGTCCTTGACTTCCAGCCATGTAGCATGGTCCACACCCAGGATCCCCTCCCAGACCGTCTCAGGAGGGTCGAGGAGGTACTCCGCGCTCGTCCAGTCCATCCGGCTTTCGTCCTTCATCTCCAGCCTCCCTGCGGCCCGTCTCTCACTCGTCACGCTGATCGATGACCTCGCCGGCGCGCTCAATGAGGCGGGCTTGGGCCTCCTGCATCCGTTGCAGGAGCTCCTGCCTTTCGGCCAAGAGATCGGGGTCGCGGACCTTCCCCTCGATGATCCTGACGTGCTTGGTGAGCTTCGTGCGCCACCCCACCAGCGCCTGCAAGTTGTCCTCACTCTCGATGCGGGATTGGATCTCCTCCAGATCCGCAGCGGCCGTCAGGAGAATGCGGCGCTCGGGATCGGAGATCTGCGCGACGATGTTGCCCACTTCGTCCCGCTCCTCGAGGCTGATCCAGAGGATGTGCCGGCCGATGAGCAGCGCCTTGGGGCTCATCTCGCGTTCGTCCTTCAGCATCGAGTAGGCCACGGCGGCCCGCGCCCATCCGGTGAACCGCCGCGGTGATACGGTGAGCCCCGACCTGGCCATCTGCATCCTGATCCTGACCATCCTCGCCTTGATCTCCTGCGGCAGCGACATGGCCCGATGCTCAATCAACGCCTGTGCGAGCAGGATCTCCTCTGGATCCAGCCGCGTGACGACCGGGCGGCGGCCGCCGCCGCTGTCCAACAGTCGTTCCCACTGCTCCGGCCTTGCCGGGTAGTGGACTTCCTTGCGGATCAGGATGCGGTCCCATACCGCGTTCTGGGGCACGGCGTTTACGAGCTCATTGCTCGCGGCGATGCCGAGCAGCAGCGGCAGGCGGTGAACCGCATCGGGCTCCGTGAGGGTGTGCTCCTCATAGGTCTCCAGGAGCATGTTGAGGACGGCCCCGGAGGCCTTGAACATCTCATCCAGATTGGCCACGCTTGCCCGAGCCAACCCGGACAGCCTGCGGGCCCAGCGCCCTTCCCGCAGCGCGTTGGGATCGAGCGGCCCGAAGAGGTCGTTGCGGGAGACGTCCGGGTTGAGGTTGATGCGGAAGAACCTGCCATCGATGCCCTTCGCCACCAGGCGCGCCAGCGTCGTCTTGGCCGCGCCCGGGAGCGAGAGGAAGAACACATTCTCCCCGGACAGCAACGCGGCGAGCACGAGGTTGATCTCCTCCTCCATGGCGACGAGCTGGGCACGGATCTCCTCGCCCAGCGCGCGCACGCGGGCCAGGAAATCATCCAGATGCATCTCCTCGGATCCCTTGGGGCGGATATCGAAGAGACCTATCCGTTCCCTCGCCAGGAGCGCCTCCGGCACACGGCCGTTCGCCTCCGCCATGGGGACCAGGACCTTCCCATCGTGTGTGCTCAATATCTTCATCTCTTCCCTCCTGAACGGGGTCACTCGTGATCTCCGTGGACGATCGCGAGCCGATCGCGGGGCCGCCGCCTGGCGATGCTCCCACCCTCAGACCGCGCGTGGGATCGCTCAGGCCGGGATTCCTTCATTGAGACGGCCGCAAGCCGGCTTTATCCACTTTGGGACCGCAGGTGGTCGGACCACATGCTGCGGGCCCGATCTCTGCCATATAGATGTTCGAGCAGGGCGTAGATCAACCTGCCCCGCTCCTTGCGCCGACGCCTGGCCCATCTTCGCCTGCTGCGGATGCGGTGGCGCCGGCCCATGGATTTTGCCTGCGTGGTCATCGGGAACTCCTTTCCTGTGAATCGAAAAAGCCGCCGGGGCGTTCCCAGCGGCCACGAATGGGGATGCGGGTTCTACACGGGCGGAGATCCGCGAAGATACGGTATCTCAAGCTCAACAGAATATGGACGGGGCCATGCCCCCTTCCCTCCGCACACGAAAATGCTATGCGCCTAGATGCTGAGGTTCAATCCGGATCGCTCGGCAGCCTCGCAGGCCAGGATGAATTCAGGGCTGGAGGCGCAGCTGCGTCGAATGTAGCCTTCGCAGATGGAAGTTCTCCCCTCCTGAACCGTTCGCTGGATCGCGTAACGGACTTCCTCGCACAGCACCTCCTCGAGCGGATAGGCATTGCCTTGCTCCGGATGCTGTCGATGCGGGTTCATCTTTCACCTCCTCGATCTGGCTCCCGGATTGAATCCGAAAGACCCCCGCATGTCGGGGGCCTCCCTCCGGGTCCTTCTTCGGTCCTTCATTCTTGCCTGGCCACCGAAATGGCACTCGCTACTTATCGGCGATATCACCTCCTTTTCTGAGATCGGCGCGATTCATGGGCAGGACTGCGACGAGCGGCTTGCGGGCGGTTCAGGGGGGAAGGCAGGTTTGAGGGGATGGCCGGCGCTGAGCAGGAATAGCGTCGCAAGCGGCCTATGGATGGGCGCCGCCTGCAGAGAGCTGAAGCGCAAAGCCCCGCCATTCCGCGGAATATCCTGGCATTTTCATGAAGCTTGTCGGGGGTCTTGGTATCTTGCATGGTAGAGGAAGCAAGATCTCGAAGTCAAGCGAAATGGCGTTATTCAAGCGTTAAATCAGCCCACAAGCATTCGAAGGGCGGACGCTTTTTTCGGAGAGACCTTCCTCAGTTCATGGCGATCGAGGATCCGCCGGGAGAGGGTTCCGGCACATCGAAGCGCCGTCGGCGGGGCCGAGAGACGGATCGGGCGAAAATAGGGGCGAACCGCGAGATTTCCGGGGGAGAAACGGCTCCCTGTGCGCGCGCCCCTGATCCGGGCCGTTTCCTTATTTCCGGCGGGCGCTCTGCCCCCTGCCAGGGTTGGCCGACTCATATAGCTCGTGGCTTGAGCATCAGGCCGCTTTTCATTGCATGATCCTTCTCATGGGGCGAGAGGTAAGGCGCTGGCCAGAATGAATGTTTCGGAAGGGCCACACGCTATGTCGGCTGGCTGATGAATGCAAATGATCTTCTTGGCCTTCCTGGAGGCATTCGGATTGGATCGGCTTGAGGTTCCCTAAAGATCAAGGGGCCACCCGGGGCGCATCAAGGCCCATGATGATCACAGCGGATAAATGCCGGAAGGATCCTTTTGCGGCTGCAACCATGGGGATAGGAGCGAAAGGCCCCGCCCATCCGTGGTGGGAGCCGCTAAGGCGTAATGGCGCCGCGCCAGGCATCGAAGGCTGTATGTATGCATACAATGACGGAAGCGACAGGGAAACTCAGCCAGTTATGAGTGCGCGAAAAGGATCGCAACGGGATCGCTCCAGCATCAAAGACATCAGTGCGTCTTACCAGAGCAGTATGTACCAACCCGTGGACAGCTGAGGGGATAGATGCCTGCGGAGCCAGCTCGAATTGCCGGCACACAGCCGTCCCGCAGAAGAAACTCGAGCACCCATCTGCAATGAAAGCGGGCATATGACGGAGCCCCTCCCGATTGCCGATCCCGCAGACGCCATACTCGAGACGAAGATGCCGGGGAAAGTTGGAGTCAAAGAACCAATTATGGCGTATGTTCGATCAAGCTCCGATATCTCAGGTAGAGAATCCTCCCATGGGTGTATATCGATAGCGAGTATACGGAAGGACCGTGACGATGCGAGCGCTGCGCGGCCCATCTTCTCGGCGGGCGCAAGATCGTGCGGACCAGGGCGCGGATCATGCTCACATTGAGCAAGGTCCGGTCGCTCACGTCCATGCCCAGGCGCAGCTGCAGGCGCTCACGCATTCCGCCAGCGGCCAGACCACTCCGGCAGGAGGTGCCGCTCGATCGCATAAGCCCGCCGCGCTCTCGGCAAGCACAAAAGTCTTGCCGGCGGCCGCAATAATTCCGGGCGGTCCAATCCCATCTTCGACCGCAGCGAGCTGGTGCTCGTCCAGCCGTACCGTGTCGGCCTTCGACATGGGGCGCTGCCTCCCTTCGACTGATGCAGTCAAGAACAGGGGGCTGAAGGCAGCATTTCCTGTGTGACGATAAGTGGCAATTCTCCGGATCATCTTGTTGTTGGGACCCGGATGCCAATCTCAGGGAAGGGCCATGCCGGGCGGATCGAGTTCCCTCTCCGCCAGAAGACCATATCCCGGGTTGCCCGCGCGAGGGAACCAGCAAGAACAGAGCTTGGTGGCGTCCTGGAGCGACTCAGTCTGGACATCCAGATGTCAATAATCCCGATATAGAATAGGGAGACTCACAGCCTTGACTGCGAGCGACCCGGTCCCATATCGGAGACCCGCCGAACGCTGCTGCAATTCTGGATTTGCAGAGATCTACTACCGATCTCGGGCCTTGCATCCGTGCTCCGGAAGCTGTCGGGGGAAAAGGATGAAATGAAATGAGCGGACGCTCGGAACGCGGGAGGTCCGTCATCCAGACCTCGGGATTGACGCGTCGGTTTGGCCCTATCGTCGCGGTGGATCGCCTAGAACTGCGCGTCGAGCGGCAAAGCGTGTACGGGTTTCTCGGGCCTAACGGAGCAGGAAAGACGACCACGATCCGCATGCTCCTGGGCCTGATCCAACCCACCGACGACCAGGTGCATATCTTCAACAAACCTCTGAGCCAAG
>CAZQDE010000050.1:0-16220 GCA_964591485.1 uncultured Anaerolineaceae bacterium
CCTGTTCTTTGAACCACTCTCCACTCATGCTGCCAGCCTTCCTGTTTCTCTGCTTCTATTCAACACTCTCGCAACCTGCCGCTTAGTTTGCCGTTAGCTCGGCTCCAGCCAGCGTTCCATCTCCTCGAGTGTATCCCTCAGGCGCGAGTGCGCCCCCGAGATTTCCTTCCGAAGCTTTCGTTCATCGCTCCAATCCGTGTTGTAGACCAGATTGAGCAGATGAATGGCCGTGGACCAAAGCACAAGCTGGCGCTCATGGGCCGGCCTCTCGAAAACGCAGTCCAGAGGAACTCGCAGATCCATGCAGTCCGTGGCTTCTGTGAAGATCATTGAACCCTCCCGCTATGTACCTCTGCAGGGTTCGTGCCAGATCCCTGTGCCAGCCAACTTCGTATTGAGAGGGCATCCGCATATTGGGGTCTGGTGTTATTCCGCAAGCCGCAGGGAGTGAACCGCTTGAAGAGGTGGGGGCGGCGGAAAATACGGCGTCGGGCACAAAGCAGCGCGGCGTAGTTTGCATTGAGCCATCGCTGAATTTGCTATAATTTGGGCGTTTCTTCAAACTCGGTTGCAGGCTGTCTGCTGGAACCCCGGACGGGCCAAAGATGCTCCCTCGGGCGGAGCTGGGCGGGGAAAGGTTGTCCGTTGCAGGAGGTTTCGCCGCCCACGGAGGGGAATAAAGATGCCGCCCGTTACAGTTCACTATGCCTGGGGAGTCGTCGAAGATATCGTCGGGGTGCTCTGCAAGGCCTCGAAAGATCTTGGATACGCGCTTTGGTCGCTCAGGGGCAACCCCTGCGCGATGCCGACCCTTCGCACGATGGCCATGCGGATCTGCGTGATCGACACGGAGGCGATCCACCCCCACAATATCCCGGAAGAGAGCATCCTGGGTACCGTGCATGTTGTGCGCGTGGCCCATAGACCTTCCAAGTGCCGCGTTTCCTTCCACCTGGAGGATCTCTCCGGTGAACCGCTTCCCTCGGCAGACGAACGGGCTTTTCGGCTGTTCTGCGAGAGATTTGAGCGCTTCCTGGCCATGAAGGGCTTGCATATACCCGCCGATCGCGGGTTCCAGGAGACGGCGCCAATCCGTATGCCACCAATCCGCCGGAGCGATACCGGCCCGCTGCCGGCCTGATCCTTTCACATACGGTTGCAGAAAGACGTTTCTCCTCTGGGGTTCTCCATCTCATGAGGGGATGCATCGCCCCCTCGGATGTTCTCTCGAGCGCCGGCAGTTTGCGGTTCTATCGGCCGGGGAGGGCGATCGCTTTCCCTGGGCGGCCCAGGCGTGATCGCGGCGCCTGGCTTGGAAGGCGAATGGACACTCCCAGATGTTGAAATTCGCCATCCTGCTGCGAGAAGGACTCGAGTATCGCTGCATGAAGGCGACAGCAGAGAGCCCTTGCAGCTGCAGCCTTCCTTTCGATCCACCTCGGCCAACGCGCTGGCTGAAGCCGCCGCGGGGAAGGGGGCATGCTCGCTGGAACGGCCACCGCCCATGGCAGCAGGAGACGTGGTAGGATGGGATGAAGGCCCCCACGGGCAAGCCAAGGTGGATCGTCAGACGATGAGGCCTGGATTTCCGCAGCGGAGGTCACGATAGGGCTGCCCATCCAGGCGCAGGGATGCACTTGCCGCCGTTGTGTTCAAGGCCCTGATGAGCCTCCCAGAATGACGGGCAGTCACGCGAGCGAGGAGGCACAAAGAACTATGAACGCTCTCCTGATCTACCCCGAGATCCCCAATACTTTCTGGAGCTTCAAATACGCCCTCCAATTCATCCGCAAGAAGGCTGTCTCGCCGCCTCTGGGGCTCCTGACCGTCGCAGCCATGCTGCCGCCCGAATGGCCCAAGTGCCTGGTCGACATGAATGTCGAGAAGCTAGCCGACGAGCATCTGCGATGGGCGGATACGGCCTTCATCAGTGCCATGACCGTTCAGAGGGAGTCGGCCCACGGGGTCATCGCACGCTGCAAGGCGGCCGGCCTGCGCGTGGTTGCAGGAGGGCCTCTATTCACCGTGGAGCCTGACGCGTTCGATGAAGTCGATCATCTTGTGCTCAATGAGGCCGAGGCCACCCTGCCGCCTTTCCTGGAAGATCTGGCCCGCGGGCGCGCCAAACGCATCTATCGAAGTTCCGGGTTCCCCGATCTGGAAGGCACGCCCATTCCCCTCTGGGAGCTTCTCGATCTGGACCGCTACGCGACGATGAATGTGCAGTTCTCCCGGGGCTGTCCCTATGACTGCGATTTCTGCAACGTCACGGCGCTGCTTGGACACCGCCCGCGCACCAAGACCGCGGCGCAGGTGATCCTGGAGTTGGACAGCCTCTACGCCTTGGGCTGGCGGGGCGGGGTCTTCTTCGTCGACGACAACTTCATCGGCCATAAACGGCGTCTGAAGACCGAGCTGCTGCCCGCGCTCATCGAGTGGAAGAGAGACAAGCGGGGGTTCCCCTTCAGCACCGAGATCTCCATCAATCTCGCCGACGATCCCGAACTGATCCAAATGATGGTGGAGGCAGGTTTCAGCTCGGTGTTTATCGGGATCGAAACTCCCTCGGAGGACAGTCTGGCGGAGTGCAGCAAGAAGCAGAATTTGAATCGGGACCTGGTGGAGGATGTGAAGCGCATCCAGAGAGCGGGGCTGCAGGTGCAGGGAGGCTTCATCGTGGGCTTCGATCACGACACGCCCTCCATCTTTCAGCGCCAGTTCGAATTCATCCAGCGGAGCAACATCGTCACGGCCATGGTCGGGCTGCTGCAGGCGCCGCCCGGCACGCGTCTCTACGAACGCCTGAGGAAGGCCGGGCGGTTGGTTTCGCGGATGTCCGGAGATAATGTGGACGGGACCACGAATATCATCCCTCGGATGGATATCGATACCCTGCGCCGGGGATACAAGCAGCTCCTGAAGCAGATCTACTCGCCCAAGGTCTATTACCGGCGAGTGATGGCCTTCCTGGCGGAATATCAGCCCCCGAAGATGCGGGTGCCGCTTGACGCCCATTTGATCTTGGAACATCTGCTGGCATTTCTGCGCTCCATCTATCGACTGGGCATCCTGGGCGCGGAGCGCGTGTATTATTGGAAGCTGCTTCTCTGGACGCTGTTTCGGCGGCCGCGGTTGCTTCCAACAGCGATCACCCTGGCCATATACGGCTACCACTTTCGCAAGACCTGTGAAATGCGAGTCTCATAGTTAGAAGGATCGCGAGGATTCGAGAAGTAAGGAGGGAACATGGCCGAACGATACGAGCTCAAGAAGTCCGGCGATGATCAGTACATCTTCAATCTGGTGGCTGCCAACAACCAGATCATTCTCACCAGCGAGCGCTACCGGAGCAAGTCCGCTGCCCAGGCGGGGATCGAATCCTGTCGGGCCAACGCGCCGCTCGACGAACGATATGACCGGCGCACCGCTGCGAATGGGCAGCCCTACTTCGTGCTGCGGGCCGCCAATAACGAGATCATCGGCCGCAGTGAGACCTATTCCTCCACCCAGGCGATGGAGAACGGCATCGCGGCCTGCAAGCGGGTGGGTCCCGCTGCGCCGGTCTCGGATCTGACCTGACCGCGGGCTGGGCCCGGCCGGCCAGGGTGATCGTCAGCGGATGAGAGGGAGCCCGTGCCCATCGGCACGGGCTCCTCAACGCCTGCAGGTCTCTTTCCACGGGTGCGCTGCCTGCGGCCTTCCTCAGGGGATGTTCTTGCGGGCTTGCCCGCGCTTCTGCTGTCGGGCGAGTTCGCTCGCGTAGCGGACCCCCAGCGTGGAGGCGTGCTCCCGGGCCCAGTCTGTGAGTCGGGTCCGGCCAGTGATCTTCGCGATGGCGTGGGCGCGTGTGCGAAGCACCCCCATCCAGTTTCTCAGAAGATGCAGGCCTTCCCTGGGTTCGGAATGGAATCGTCACCCGCTTTCAATCCGTGTTGCCGCGCGGAATCAAGCTTTCGATCTGGAAAATGTCGGACCTTAGTTGTCCCAAGATAGGCGAGCGCCTGATGGCATTTCAGGATGCGCTCAATCCTTTCTTCTGGTCCGGCAGACCCGTGCTTCGGATTTGCACCAGATCCTTGGTTACCAGTACCCCCTCCAAGCCGGGTGTGCTTTCGATCAGATCCATGCCCTTCTCAACCCCCATAACCATGATGCCAGTTGCTAGGGCATCGCTGAGCGCGGTTCGCTTGCTGAAAATGGTGACCGAGGCAAGTTCTGCAGGAGAGAGGCCCCGATGCGGATCAAGAATGTGGTGATGAAGCAGATCTGCCGAAAAGTATTGGATGTAATCTCCGGAAGTTGCGATGGCACGATCGTGAATTCGGAAGGTGGCGAGCAGATTGCCTCCAGACTCGCGCGGTGATTGCAGCCCTACCTTCCATTCCGTCCCTTCATCCTTCAGTCCCTTTGCCATCAGATCCCCCCCGGCCTCCAGAAAGACATTCGGAAATCCCCATCTCCGCAGCGTGTCAACGCCCTTGTCCACGATGTAGCCCTTGGCGATCCCGTCTAAGGTGATGGCCATGCCCGACTGCGAAAAGGCGATTCGATCCGATGATATGCACAGCTTCTCGGATCCTACCAGCTCAAGCGCCCTTGCGATGGCCTGCTGGGTGGGCAGAGGTCGCGATGGTTGGTAAAGATCCATCAGGGGCTTGACGGTTACATCAAAGGCGCCCCCAGTGATGCGATAGATATCCAGGGATTGCTGCAATATATCGAACAGCTCTGTGGGGGGATTCGAGAGCTCACCGCGCTGATTGAGTTGTGTGAGAGGCGTGTTGGGATGCCTATGATCGAAGATCGTGATCAGGCGCTCCATCTCATTAAAGGTGGCCTCAATCGCAGCTCGCCCGTTAGGGGCATCCTCCGAGAGAACAGTCAGATGGATGAGCGTGCCCATCATAAGGCGAGTATCGCGGAGCGCGGTGAGAGATCCTTCAGCAGGGACTCGGTCGAGAATGCTCTTTCCCAGGAGCGCGGCCCCTGCAACGGCGGTGATTTTAATGATGTCCCGTCTGCCAAGTGAGTTCTTCATTCCAGTTCTGTTTCATTCTCCTTCTGTAATGTCGTATGTGGGAGTGGGCGGTGGAGGACCGGGGGTAGGGGTGGGAGTAGGTTTAAGCGAGATTTCCATCCCGCCTGGTTCAAACTCTGCTGCAATTGCGTAGCGTTCACGCGAGGATTGCTTCTGCAATTCTTCGCGCACATCGCTCAGCGTTTGCGTTGCCAGCAGGGCAATGCAGATGGCAACCATAGCCATGAGAAGGTAGGTCATCAAGCTTGTTTTCTTCTTTGTGTTCGCCATATTTCAAGTATCCACCCTCGCACTAATCTGATGAGACTCTCGATTGGCCTCACAGGGCATAGCGTTCTGCACCAGAAGCGATGAGATATCATCGATCCGATCAGGACGATCCCCAGGACCACAAAGCTGACGATGCTCCCCCTTAATTGGAACAGGGTCCCAAAGATCTCGTAGGAAGTCACACCGGGATTCCGCATGAGTAGGGCGATGACAATCGCCAGCCAACTCAACCCTCTTTGGACCCAATCCAGGATTCTCTGTTGATCCCGTGTGAAACGCGGCTTTGCTCCCCCGATGGCACCCATGCATTCTTGAGCAGCTCCGAAGGGGCAAAACCATTCACAATAGGGATTGCGATTGTCCGCCGCGAATACGAACAGGATTCCTCCTAGCAGAAGATACCAATAGAGGTCGGTTCGCCAATTAGGGAAATAGCCCATGAGAAACATATTGATCTTGGAGATGGTGAGGGGTCTATTGAAAATAAACCCCAAAACGATCATTCCCGTGAGCATCGTTACCCAGCGAACGTATCGCGTCTTCTTGATTTTTCGCGTGCGGCCCAGATAGCCGACGGCAAACAGCAGAATCAACGTGATCTCAGGCAGACCGAAGATGATCTCGGGCTTCGGCTCGTGGGGTACGCCGTGCCCCAGTCCTTCCCTGGCGATTTCTCGGACTGCTCGTCTCACCGCATCAGCGATGGCTTTGGAGGTGTAGGTGGCGCTGGTCACACCATCGATGTCTTTCCCCAACTCAAAGGGCTGATCATAGTTCTTTCCTAGGAGATCGCGCAGGAAAGTGCTTTCGAACACTCTCTCGAGGTAGGCTGGGGTTTCCTTATGATCGACCATTGCCACGCCGACAATTTCGCCATCCAAATCCACAGCCACCGCCATGCGCATCGGACCACCATATCCGGTGCCCTCCCCAATGCCAACATATCCGATGGCCTGTCTGGCCTTATCGGTAGCCAAGTAAATGCCAGGGGCAACTTCCTGGAAGCCTGTCGCAAGCGGCAGCGCATTGTGAAGATAGGTCTCCGCCGCCGCCTCCTTGATTGTGCTGCCAACGAACCAGGCGATGATGACCGTGAGAATGGAGAAGATTGCGAGTGCCCGTTCGATGCGGCGAGTTTTCAGTCGATGAGGAAGTCTAGGCGTGCTATTTTGCATGTGCCTTTGCTTTTCACGATGTGGGATATTGAGCGCAAGGTGTGGGGGCTCTTCTCCCACGCCTTGCGCTCACCAAACGAAGAGCATCATCCTTTGATGTGGATGAACTCCTTCTTCTCGTTCCAGAAATATTTGATCAAGTCGGCGTTTACATCCTGGCCGTCCGTGCCACCATATCCAGAGGCCTCGTCGAGGCTGGCCATAATCCTATCGATTGGGCCAGAGCGGGCCCCAATCAACACACGTGTTGCATCGTGCAGCCATCCCGTGGGTTTATTGAAGGGGCAGACAGCGAGGCAATTTCCGCAGCCGACTCCGCTGGCATTCCAGAAGATATGGCATGTGCGCTGGACGACTTGCCACTTCTTCACGTACTTCATATTGTTGATCTCGGGAGCATCCCAGGAATGCGTGGGCATCTCCTCAGGGGTGGGGATACTGCCACTTGGGCAATACTTGGCGCAAAGCCCACAAACCTCGCAGAATTCCTTGACGCCGAAGAGGATGGGCGTATCTGTGAGGAGCGGCATGTCGGTGAGCACTTTTGCCAACCTCACACGCGGGCCGTACTTGGGTGTGACGAGTAGCCCCATTCGCCCCTGCTCTCCCAACCCGGCTTCAATCGCCATTGGGATGCTCAGGCCGGTATCATTGCCCATAGGAATGGCCTGATAGCCGAGACGTCGGATGTAATCCGCCAGGGTTCCGGCCACAAAGGCCATCTTGGAGTACCCTTGCCCTGCCGCAGCGCCGTTGACCTTGTTCACACCTCCCGCGCGGAAGGCATCGTAATCCATCTCAATCGTGAAAACGATCACGCGATTCAATTTTCTCGGGATGACGATCTCGGGGGTTTCATCATTCTTGACCGGAAGATCCACATCCTTGAAAACGATCGGTTTTGCCTGTTCCTTAGTACGACCAACGTGTGAGTAGAACCACTTCTCATTTGTTTCGGCAATGCCCACAGTAGAAGCGCCGAAGAACAGCGTGGCCTGTTTGATGTAGGTCGTAATCTCTTCCGGCGTAAAGCCCTCGGTCTGCGGCGGGATTTCGCTTGGCTCAGTTACCCAGCCGTAGGGGTTTGCTCCGCGGTTGCGCGCCAGCCACCAGGAGGATTCTCGCAACCTATCCTCGAAGATATTCCAGCCGGGAACGCCCGCCTCACGTTTCTTGAGTGCATTCTCTGCCTGGGATCCAACGGCTTCCCGTTGTTTGATGTACTCTTCGTCCCATGTGGCGCGGCCAAACATGTGGTTGTATTCAGGAAATCGCTCGAAATGCTCCTCGTCGATCTCATAGGGGAAGGGATCATCCCTTGCGAGGCGCTTAATCAGGAAGCCACCGTATTCGGCGGGGGATTCGACCAATTCGTATTTGCCCATCCGACCCACAACCCTGGCAGTTGGCAAGGCGGCTGCGGCCAGCCCGGCAAATTTAAAGAAATCTTTTCGGCTCAGTTTGTCAGACATGGTTCTTTCCGCTCCTAGCTCAAAGACTGGTCGGTTTTCTTGGCAAACACGAAGCGGCCCAGCAGCACGCCCCAGATCACGGCAATTACACCAGTGATTAGGCCCATCACTACTGCTGCCTGCGGTTCGCCTTCCGCCGCGAAGCCGTAGATGACTTCGAGGACGAAAATGGCATAGATAATGCCCAGGGCCGTCAGCGCCCATTGCCACCATGTGATTGTCCTGGCGGATTTCTTGACATAGTTGAGCAGCATCATGAAGGTCACGGCCGCCACAATGCCCACACCCAGGTGAAATAACATGCTTCGCTCCTTTCAATGTATCGGCGAGATCCATGCGTTGCAGAAAGCTCGAGAGATATAGTTCCTTCCTCTTCTTCCCTCCTTGATCCTTGGAAAAGGCGGGCACATAAAAATGTCGGATCCAATCCCGGTGCCACTATCGGAATCGGTCGCGGACCAACCGCCACGGACCTCCCATCTTGGAGATCGATAGATCCATGATTGTTCCAAGGCAGAGCCCCGGATCACACCGGAGCCCCTCAATTATTTGTGAAATAGGTTACAAGCGGGGCGAGGGTTTGTCTTCGCATAAAGATGCGATATTCGGAGTCAATGCGATTGCGAGGGATGTTGGCCTGAAAATTGGGTCGGCCCAGCGGTCGTCTACGCATGAATTTGAGAAGCGATTTGCAGCCTAATCGTGGCCTACCCCTATGGGAGTGGGTTCGTCGGGCCAGATCTGTTCAATCAGGCCCAATTTATGCGCCTTGGATATCGCCAATACGCGGTTATTTGCATCCAGCTTCCTGTAGAGGCCGCGAATGTGGGTGCGAATGGTGTTTTCAGACACTGTGAGTTGGTCGGCGATCTCCTTGTAACTGAAGCCCCCGGCCAGAAGCTGCAATACCTCCTCCTCGCGAGGCGTAAGTGGGATGGCGAGTGCTGCAGATGCGCTGCGGGGCATAGGATCTTCCGATCGCGCCGAAATCAATTTGAAGGCGGCCAGCAATTGACGTAGATAAATGACTCTATCGATGGCCGCCTCATCACAATCCGAAGATCGGTTCAGCCCCGTTTCTCTTTCAAGCAATTGCGCAAGCAGATATTCCATGGGTTGGCCAAACTGAACGTAGCTGACGACAAACCTGTAGGGTCTTGATCGGTCAATTGCCTTCTTTAGCACTTGAATGCTCGTATCTTGCTCGCCCAGCGCATCGTAAGCCATGGCTTGAAGCAGCGTGCATTCAAGTTGCTCCGATCCATAGAGGATTGGGTCAAAGCTCTTTTCAATCCCATCCAGGAGAATGAGCGCTTCTTGCGGATGCCCCATCGAAAGGAGCAAGTGCGCTTTCGATATGGCCTCGAAGTTCATGCTGTATTGCCAGGGGTTGCTGGCGACCACATAGGCCGTCGTGCGATTTGAAAAGAGTTCTTGCTTGGCGGCGAGAAATTGCTCCTGATTGGCCTCGTCCAGATCCATCATATTCATTAACATCGCCGCTCGCTGCACATCACCGGCGAGGGTGAGGATGTGTATTTGATACGCACGGAAACGGACGGCCAGCAGCAAGGGCGGATTCCTCGTGCTGATCAGTGAAGCCGCCTGAAGAAGGACATCCATCCCCTCGGTCGAGCCCTTGCTTACCTGTCGCAGCAAAGCCAGCTGGTAGTAGGCCTCCAGCAAGAATTGCAGATCCATTTCCTGCATGAAAGCGTCGATGCTATCGATCAAATAGCTCTCAGCCTCATCGAACTCCCCCCATTCTCGAAGCACCTTCCCCATTTCAAGGAAAATGACGCCCGTGGGGATGAAACGTTGATCTGCTTCCCGGATATCGTTCAATGCGCGTTTGCAGGCTGCATAGGCATCTGCCAGTCTGCCCATCTGATCGTATAGCTTTACCAGCGCAGAAAGGGAGACCATGAGGCCATAATAATTTCGAATTTCCTCATGGGCGTTTAAGGCCTCCTTTAGAGCGTGAATGGCTGCATTCCAATCGCCAATTGCACGATAGGCCATGCCCTTTGCATTCCAGCACGGGCCTCGCCATAGATTGGCGCCGGGGGGCAACAACTCCAGAGCGTGGTCCGCTAATGCAATGGCCTTAAGCGGCGATCCAAAGATGCATTGATAGGCGGCCTTTTGTGCGGAAAGCATGGCCCGAATCCGGCGACGCTGTTCCTCTGTCAGGCGGGGTGCGCATTCGTCCCTGTCCACACATTGCTCCACCTCCGCGAGGGTTCTCAAGGCTTCTTCAATCCGGCCCTCATGCGACTGCATCCAGGCATGGAAGAGCCGCAGATTGGGAGAACGATGAAAAACCTCCTCCGGCAGAGCTTCGATCCATTCCAGGATTTGCAGGGTTTGCCCGACCTGCCAATAGCTCTCCATGATCTGCTCAAGAAGTTCGGCTGCCTGCCTGAAATTCCTCCCCTTTATGGCATGATCAATCGATTCGGCCCACATGCCCTGCCGCCGAAACCACTCCGCAGCTCTAAGGTGCAGCGCCTCAGGTTCACCATCAGCTTGCAGCTCGGAATAGCGTCGCGCCACCAATTCCCGGAAAAGATGATGATATCGGAACCAGATCCCTTTTTCGTCCAGGGGGACGACGAATAGCTTGATCCCAATGATTTCGTCCAGCATTTGATGCGCGCTGCTTGTGTCCAAGACATGATTCAGCAAAGGCACTGAGAAGCTTTCTAGCAATGAACTTCTGGCCAGAAATGATTTGACTCGAGGCGACAGTGTGGAGAACACTTCCTCGATTAGGTATTGCTGGATGTCTTGTCCGGCGGCTGCCAGGGATTGGAAAAATGCTCCCCTATCCTGCTGGCCTTCAAGCCTTATCCCAATCATTTGCAGGGCCGTTACCCAGCCCTCGGTACGCTCATCGATAAGCCGCAACTCATCTCGGGAAAGGGGGGTATGGAAGCAGTCCTGAAAGAAGGTTAAGATCTCTTGTTCATTAAAGCGAAGGTCTTTTTCCTCGATGATGAGTGGATTGAGGTGCACCTTTAAATGAACGTCGTGCAGTCTAGAAGTGTTGCGGCCCGATAGAATCAAGCGCATCTTCGGGGGCAGGTCATGGAGAAGCTCATGAAGCCCTTCGATGAGCTCGCTATTCTTAATTGCATGAATATCATCCAAGACAAGAACGCATTCCGGATTCTCCTCCATGAGTTCATAGGTCAGGGCCTGGAGCAATTCTCGAGCGGAAGGTTGGCGTTGAAGCTCGAGGGCAGACTGGATCTTGGAACCGGCATTGATTCCCAGAGTTTGAAGCGCGGCCATCAAATAGGAGATGAAGCGTGCCGGATCGTTATCCCGCGATTCCAGAGAAAGCCAGGCTGTTGGAAGATGGGTTCTATGAGCCCAATCTGAGAGTAACGATGTCTTGCCATACCCTGCTGAGGCTGAGACTATAACCAATTGCCGCCCAGCGCTGAAGGCATGGTCAATTTGATCGATCAGCCTCGACCTTGTAACTCGCTGATCCCTCTGCGCCGGGACGATCAGCTTTGTCTTGGAGATCGATACTTCCCGCATTCTGGGCATCAGTCCTCACTGGACCCCATAGGCATGTTGGATCTTCTTCTGCATCGAATACGCGGCTTCTTGCTAGCGCCCTTGCAAGATCAAGGTTTATCTGCCTGGCGCGGATTTTCTTCTGTAGATTGGATGAGCCAGGCGATATTCCTTCGCGAGCATTCGTTCCGAATCTGGGACATTGCCAAGATCCACCAGATGATTGTACACCACTGTTTGAGTCTCTTGATCCGTTGGCGTAAGGAGGCTGACAAGGTGCAGTTGCGGATGCGGCGGGGAAGGCAGACGCCATCGGCGGAGCAGGCGATAAGCAGGCCGTCATCTCCCGGCGCGGGAGTCTATCGGGAATTTCCGTACCCAGAGAGGCGGGAAAACAAGCGGGGAGGGGGGATTCCCTTCGAGAAGCTGATCGGCCCGGCATGCCCTTGTCCTGGAGGAAGGCAGCTCCGGAATCCTCCTTCTTTCGCCCTCTCGTTGGTGAATGGGACCATGCCGGCCGGGATGGACGTCGCCGCCGTGAGAACGGCCCATCCCCGGGCCTGCCCCCTCTGGTATACTGGGCGGGCGCCGCTCCGCATCGCCTGCGCGCGCTGTCTGCCCAGTTCACCCGTTTCGACTCGAGGACCCTCGCATGCGTTCCCTCTTGCGCCTGGCTCCCTTCCTGCGTCCCTACTGGCCTCGCCTTGCATTGGCCAGCCTGACCCTGCTGGCGCTGACGGCCGCAGATTTGATCTTCCCCGCCATCCTGCGCCAGGTCATCGACCAGGGCCTGGCCGTCGGTCTCCCCAGGGTGCTGGCGATCGCCGCGCTGCTCATCGCTGGGCTGGGCCTGCTCCGTGCCCTGCTGGGCTACCTGCAGCGTTATAACACTCAATGGGTTGCCCACCGGGTCTCCTACGACCTGCGCAACCGCCTCTACGCCCACGTACAGCGCCTGCCCTTCGCCTACCATGACCGCACCCAAAGCGGCCAGCTCATCAGCCGCATCATCGAGGACGTGCGCTCGATCGAGCGCTTCACCGGGGAGGGCATGGCCGAGTTGACGAGAGTGCTGCTCTTGTTGCTCGGTATCGTGACCCTGCTTGTGGTGGACAACGCCCGGCTGGCGCTCATCACGCTGGCGCCCCTGGTGCCCTTGATGCTCATGACCACTCGTTTCGGCCGGCGCGTGAGCGGGCTGTTCCTGCGCGTGGATCAGGCCCTGGGCAATCTCTCGGCGCGGCTGCAGGAGAATGTGAGCGGCGTGCAGGTTGTGCGCGCCTTCGCCCGCGAACCGCATGAGATTAAGCGCTTCGACGCCCTCAACCGCGCCCTCTACAGCGCCCGCCTGACAGTCATCGGCGAATGGGCCAAGATCATGCCCAGCACCTTCGTGCTGCACATCTTGAGCACCATCCTGCTGCTCTGGTTTGGCGGCTTGCAAGTGCTCGCCGGCAAGATGACCCTGGGCGAACTGGTGGCCTTCAACAGTTACCTGGTCTTGCTGGCGGACCCCCTGCAGATCATGGCCTGGCTGGTCAATGCCGCCGGAGAGGCCTCTGCCGGCGTGCAGCGAAGCATGGAGATCCTGAGCGAGCCGCTGGCCATCCAGAGCCCGCCGGATGCCGTGGTGCTGCCCCCACTAGAAGGCCGGGTGAGCTTCCGCGGCGTCTCCTTCCATTATCAGAGTAGCACTCGAGCTGCACTGGAGGAGGTAGACCTGGAGGTGGAGCCCAACCAGGTGGTGGCCCTGGTAGGCCCCACCGGATCGGGCAAGACCACGCTGGTCCAATTGATCCCCCGCTTCTACGACGTCAGCGCCGGGGCAGTGCTGGTGGACGGCCTCGACGTGCGCCGGGTGGAGCTTCACTCGCTGCGCACGCAGATCGGCATCGTGCTGCAGACTTCCTTGCTCTTCTCCGCCACGCTGCGCGAGAACATCGCTTATGGGCGGCCGGAGGCCACGCTCGATGAAGTGGTGGCTGCGGCGCGGGCTGCACAGGCGCACGAATTCATCGAAGCGCTGCCGGAGGGCTACGACACCGTGGTCGGCGAGCGCGGCGTCACCCTCTCCGGGGGCCAGCGCCAGCGCGTGGCCATCGCCCGCGCCCTGCTTCTGAACCCGCGCATCCTGATCCTGGACGACTCCACCTCGAGCGTGGATACCGAAACCGAGGCCAGGATCCAGCTGGCGCTGGCGCACTTGATGCGCGGGCGAACCACCTTCGTCATCGCCCAGCGAGTCTCCACCGTACGGAAGGCGGACCTGATCGTCGTCATGGATCAGGGCCGCATTGTGCAGCGTGGCACCCACGCCGACCTGCTCGCGCAACCCGGCCTCTACCGCCAGGTCTACGACCTGCAGTTCCGCGACCAGGAGCGCTTCCAACAGGAGGTGGAGGCTGCGGAGCGCGCCCTGGGGGAGGGTGCGCTCCCTGGAGGTGAAACGCCATGACGGTCGTCCCGCCTCAGTCGGACGAGCTGCCCGCCAAGGGCTACGACCCCCAGGTGGCGCGCACGCTTGTGGGCCTGATGCGGCCCTATCTACGCTCCTTCCTGCTGGCGCTGGCGCTGATGCTCACGGGCTCGGCGGCCTCCGTCGCGGGGCCGTACCTGGTCAAAGTGGCACTCGACGAGGGGCTGGCCGCCCGCTCGTTGCCGGCCCTGCGCCAAGCCGTGCTGTTCTACCTGCTGGCAGCGCTTACGATGTGGGTAGTCACGTATCTGCGCGTCACGCTCATGGCGCGTGTGGGTCAATCGATCATCTACGACCTGCGCAAGCGCCTTTTCGATCACCTGCAGGCCCTGTCGCTGAACTTCTTCAGTCATTACTCCGTGGGGCGGGTCATCACGCGCGTCATCAACGACGTGGGCGTGCTGCGCGAATTCATCACCTGGGCCGTGCTGGCGGTGGCGCGCGATCTCTTCGTGCTGGCCGGCATCGTGGCCGCCATGCTGAGCATGAACGCCCGCCTCTCGCTCTTCACCTTCACCGTGCTGCCGCTCATGGCCGTGGCCACCGAGGCCTTCCGCCGCCGGGCGCAGGCCAACTACCGCCAGGTGCGGGCGGCCATCGCCTGGGTGAACTCAGTTCTGGCCGAGACCATCAACGGCGTGCGCGTGGTGCAAGCCTTCGCTCGAGAACCCCTCAACGACCGGCGATTCCGGGAGGAAGTCAACCGCCATAACCTGGAGCGTAACCTGGCGGCAGCCCGGCTGTCGGCGCTGTTCTTCCCCAGCATCGACCTACTGGGCACCCTCGCCATGGCTCTGGTGGTCTGGCTGGGCGGCACGGCGGTATTGGGCGAGCGGATCACCGCCGGTGTGCTGGTGGCCTTTATCCTGTACATCGACCGCTTCTTTCGCCCCATCCGCGACCTGAGCCGGCGCTACGATTCCTTTCAGTCCACCATGGCCGCCGGTGAACGCATTCTGAGCCTGCTGGCAGCCGAGCAGGAGGTGCAGGATCCCCCCGACGCGGTGGAGTTGCCGCCCATCCGGGGCGAGGTGCGCTTCGAAGGGGTGAGCTACCACTACCCGGACGATGAGCGTCCCGTGCTGGAGGATATCGACCTGCATGTGCAGCCGGGTGAGACGGTGGCCCTGGTGGGCCGCACGGGGGCGGGCAAGTCCACGCTGGTCAAGCTGCTGGCGCGCTTCCACGACCCGACGCGAGGCCGTGTGCTGGTGGACGGCCACGATCTGCGTACGGTCACGCAGGCCAGCCTGCGGCGGCAGATAGGCGTGGTGTTGCAGGATCCCTTTCTCTTCTCCGGCAGCGTGCGTGAGAACATCGCCTTCGGACGACTGGATGCCAGTGACGAGGATATCGAGGCGGCGGCTCGCGCCGTGGGCGCCCATGAGTTCATCCTGCAACTGCCCCAAGGGTACGAGACGCCCGTCGAGGAGGGTGGCCTGATTCTATCCGTCGGTCAGCGCCAGTTGATCTCCTTCGCCCGTGCTCTGCTGGCCGATCCGCGCATCCTGATCCTGGACGAGGCCACCTCGAGCGTGGATGTGCAGACGGAGCAGATCATTCAGAGAGCGCTGGAGCGCCTGCTGCGAGGGCGCACCGCCTTCATCATCGCGCACCGCCTTTCGACGGTGGTGCACGCCGACCGCATTGTCGTGCTGGAGGGGGGACGCATCGTCGAGCAGGGCCGTCACGAGGAATTGCTGGCTCTGGGTGGCATCTACTACCGGTTGCATCGGGCCGGGTTTCAGGAGCAGGCTTAGGGCTCGCGGCCCTCAGGACGGTTGGCGCGGGGTGAATGCTCTCCTCGTGGTCGAGTGGGGGCACGTTCTATGCAGCATTTAGGGGACCTTCTCATCCGTTCTCCTGGGCACTCTTGCGCCCGGTGCTGACAGTGCTGCTGCTTCGATGGGGGTGAGTCACACCGCAAGCATCGAGACGGGGTGCAGACGACTAATCTTCCCGATCGGCCGTTCGCCGCCAAAGGCAATAGAAGGCGCTGGCAAATGAAGGGGCGATATGCTCTCTTCCCATATTGACAAGAGAAGAAATCTCGCGTTCCAAGGATTCCCCGATCAGTCGAATTCGATGAGTTCCTCTTCCGCCTGGCTGGCCATTTTTCGGAGCATCCTTGGCAAGCATTGTAATTTAACTATGTAGCCAGATATATGCTAGGATATGTGTAAACCCAGCCATGGAGTTGAAGCGATGAACAGGATCATCGGCGTCACGGAATTGCAGCGACGTTTCAAGAATGTGCT
>CAZQDE010000051.1:0-15933 GCA_964591485.1 uncultured Anaerolineaceae bacterium
GCCGCCTCTCGTTTCCCGGACGGCGTCATTTCTCCCGGTGGCATTGGTTATGACATCAACTGCGGCGTGCGTCTGCTCGCCAGCGGCATCACATTCGAGGATGCGGACCCCTGGCTCGAGGACCTGGCTACTGCGCTCTACGCCAATTGCCCCAGCGGCGTTGGCGTCGGCGGGAGCGTGCGATTGAAGCAGAAGGATCTCGACATCGTATGCCGCGAAGGCGCCCGCTGGGCGCTGGCCAAGGGATTCGCGCGCGAGGAAGACCTCGCCCGTACCGAGGAGGGCGGCTGCATGCCCGGCGCGGACCCCGCCGCAGTGAGCCAACGCGCCCGGCAGCGCGGCAAGGACCAACTCGGAACCCTGGGCGCTGGCAACCATTTCATCGAAGTCGACCTGGTCGAACAGATCTTTCACCCCGCCGCGGCACAGGCTATGGGACTCCAAGAGGGAAAACTGGCGGTGCAGATCCATTGCGGCTCGCGCGGCTTTGGCCACCAGATCTGCTCCGACTACGTGAAGGAATTCCAGGGTGCGGTACGGCGTTACGGCATCCACCTTCCGGATCGCGAGCTGGTCTGCGCTCCGCTTGATTCGCCCGAGGGTCAGCGGTACCGGCAGGCAATGGCGAGCGCCGCCAATTACGCCTTCTGCAACCGCCAGATCCTGGCCCATCACGTCCGGCGATCCTTCGAGCAAGTCCTTGCCGGCAAGGTCTCAAATTGGGATCTGACACAGGTTTACGATATCGCCCACAATATAGGGAAGATCGAGGAACATATCATCGACGGCGAGCGGATGCGCGTTTGCGTCCATCGCAAAGGTGCGACACGGGCCTTTGGCCCTGGCTTCGAAGGCCTCCCTCCGGAGTACCGCGACCTCGGGCAACCGGTCCTGGTCCCCGGCAGCATGGGGACGGCCTCCTGGGTCATGCTTGGAACCGAGAAGAGTATGCAGCAATCATTCGGTTCGAGCTGCCATGGTGCCGGCCGGACGATGAGCCGGAGCCAGGCCAAGCGCCAGGTCTGGGGTCAGGAGTTGCGAGAGGAAATGGAGACGAGAGGGATCCGGGTCAGGGCCGGCTCCATGCCCGGCCTGGCGGAGGAGGCGCCCAAAGCCTATAAGGACGTCGATGAGGTGATTGAAGTGGTCTCCAAATCGGGGATCGCTCAAAAAGTGGCCAGGTTGCGACCGATCGTTGTGATCAAGGGCTGAGGCCCGGCGCATCGCAGGGTGTCATCCAAGCAGACGGCTGCCCTAGAAACCTCCAGGCAGCCGTGGTGAATGCAGCCTTCCTAGGGAATCAGCCGGACGAAGCGCCGCTTCCCCACCTGCAAAACCTTGGGTTCTTCGAAGTCGAGCGGGCGATGCGGATCGGTGAGAACTTCACCGTCCAGCCTGACCCCTTTCTGACCGATGAGCCTCCTGGCCTCGCTCTTGCTGGAGGCCAGTCCGACGCTCACCAGCACTTCCATGATCGGCGCGCCACGCTCGAAGCCCGCCTCCGGTATCTCTTCCGGCAAGTCCCCCTCCTGGAACACCCGCTGGAAGGCCTGCTCGGCTTCACTGGCGGCGTCCTCCCCATGGAAAATGGCCACAATCTCGCGTGCTAGGCGCATCTTGGCGTCCCGCGGATGAATGCGGCCTTCGGACAGTCCGCGTTCAAAATCGTGGACCTCGGATGGTGCCCAGCGCGTGAGCAGACGGGCGTAATTCGGCATGGCCGAGTCGGGGATCGACATCACCTTGCCGTACATCTCCTCCGGCGGTTCATGGATCCCGATCGTATTGCCGGTGCTCTTGGACATGCGCATATGGCCGTCCGTGCCGACCAGGATGGGCAATGTGAGGGCTACCTGCGGCCGCAGCCCCATGGCCTCTTGAAGCTTGCGGCCTGCGAGCAAGTTAAAGAGCTGCTCTGTGGCGCCAAGCTGGACATCTGCCTCGAGCATCACGGCATCGTAGCCCTGCAAGAGCGCGTAGAAGAATTCATGCAACCAGATCGGCGTCCCCTCGGCGTACCGTTTCGCGAAATTGTCCCGGGCCAAGAATTGCTGCACCGTGAAGTTGGAGGCGATTTCGATGAATTGCTCGAGTGCGAGCTTCGAGAGCCATTCATGGTTGTAGCGCACCTCGGTCCGCTCGCGGTCCAGGATCCGGAAAGCTTGATCTGTGTATGTCTTGGCGTTCGCCATCACTTGCTCGCGAGAAAGGCGCGGCCTGGCTTTGTCCTTGTCGGATGGGTCGCCGACCAGCGCGGTGAAGGACCCGATGACAAAGATGACCTGATGCCCAAGCTCCTGGAATTGCCGCAGCTTGCGCATCGTTACCGTGTGGCCGAGGTGCAGGTCTGGCGAGGTGGGATCATATCCACAATAGACCCGCAGGGGTGTGCCGCTGGCCTCTGACTCGAGAAGCCGTTCCCGAAGCTCCTCTTGCATGGCGTCCTTGAGTTGCTCATCCCCCATTTCCACGCCCCGCATAAGAATTGCAAGCTGATCATCGATGCTGAGGGTTTTCTTCATAGAACGCTCCTGCCAGAATACGACCTACCTTCAAACGAATAGCGTGGGCCATTATGGGGCCCACGCTGGAGGAACTTAATCCTTCGAGACCGGGGGATTACGTGCTCCAACGGGGCCTGAGCCAGCGATACCGGCGCTGGCCGCGGCCACAGTACCCATGCACCCGGACTGGATACCCGCCCAAATCCACCATGCGCCCATCTTATCACAGCGTCGGTATCATGGCGAGACCTGCTTGCGCTCTACGGCACGGAAGACCCACGCCTCCCTGTCCCGCACGGGTTCCCCCAGGTTTGCGCGCTGAAGGATGGTGGCGACGATTCGCTCCCCGAGGGGGAATCCGGTCCATATCTCGCGTTTCGAACCCCCGGAAAGGCGCACCGCGCAGCGAAAGGAAAAACCCCCATGGGGCCCCTCAACCATGATGCGCCAACCGCCCCCACTACGTGCCGCCCACAGCGCCCTAATCTCGCCCCAGGAGATGTCCATATGGCGCAAAGGCGTCTCGTATCGAAGTCCCGCATCGTTGATCATGATCGAGGTCCGTGCCTCCAGCCAGCGGGAAAACCGAACCGCAAGGGATACCAGCAGGAGCGCCAGGCCCAGCAATAGCAAGCTCCAGGGGACGATGCCCACGCTCCACCAAAGGAAGATGAGCAAAGCCCAGACGAAGGCCGCCATGCTCCAGGCCATAATCTCACCTCGAGGAGGAATGGTCCATGGCTTGTGGAGCCGGTTCTCGGCATCCTCCAGATTCAGCGGCTGATCGAAGCGAGGTTCGTCCTGCATGGATTCCTTCCATCCCGTGTGGGAAGATCTCCGGGCGGCGGATTCTAGGCTGGCGGCCAGATCTCCGGCGCTTGCGGCTGCACCTTGGGCCCTCCCAGGCCAACCAGTATTACGCCAGCCAGCGTGAGCAACATGCCCTGCCATGATTGCAGGGACACCTCTTCTTGTAGCAGCAGGCCTGAGATCAAGGCCGTCCCGATCGGCATCAAGTTCCCCATCACGCTGATTTCGAATGCCTGCAATCGTTCCAGGGCATGGTTCCACAGCCAAAAGGCGAAGGCGCTGTTCACCACGGTGAGCCAGAGCATGACGCCGAGTGTTGCCCCGCTGGGCAAAGAGGAGGGCCAATCAAGTGCCAGAAGCAAGCCGGCGCCAATGCCCATGGGAATGGCGGTCAAGATGATCGGGTCTGCGCCACGGCCCTTGGCCATCGAGCGCCCAAACAAGCCATAGCTAGCCAGCGACACGACCGCAACCACGAGCCAGAGAACGCCTTCCCGCTGATTAAGCTCGACGTTGCCCCAGAAATAAATCACGCCTCCTGCGAGCGCAACGGCCACGCCCAGCCATTGCAGGTGGCCGGGATGTTCCTTGAGCAGGATGGCGCCCAAGATCAAAGTGATGAGCGGGATGCCATTCATCAGGAACGCGCCGGTCGTGGCATTCAGGGTCTTCAGGCCTAGAAAAAGGGCCGTGTTGCCCACCGTGAATCCCAAGATCCCCATCAACGTCAGCTTCAGCCAGGCTTTCCCATCCAGACTTTGCAGCGTACTGCGTGAGCGAGTAAGCAACCAAGGCAGGAGGACCAAGAATGCGCCAAAATATCGCATGGCTGCGATCTCCTGGGCTTCGAGATCCCGCAGGGCGAGCTTGATGAGAGGCGGTGAGGAAGACCAGAAGGCAATTACCAAGAGCACCTGGAGGAACGCCAAGACCCGCTTAGGCATGCCCGAAAATCTCCTTGAAAGCATTTTCAACTCGATTCAAGGCTTCATCGTCAATCCAGTAATGCAGGACCAGCCGGTACGTTCCGGCGCGAGGCGGGCTAATTCGGATGCCCCGCTGAAGCGTTGCAGCTAGAAACTCCTCAGCCGAGATGCCCCCATGGCGGAGCCGGAAGTAGACCATATTGGTCGGCGGTCTCGCGGTTTCCAATTCGACCGCCGGGAGACCGGCCAGGCAGCCTGCCAGACGCTGGGCCCTGCGGTGGTCCTCCGCGAGCCTGTGCACCATGGTTTCCAGCGCCACGATACCGGCGGCGGCAATCACCCCGGCCTGCCGCATGCCTCCGCCGAGCAGCTTGCGCATGCGCAATGCTCGATGGATGAAATCCTTGCTCCCGCAGATGAGTGAGCCTACGGGAGCGCAGAGGCCTTTCGAGAGGCAAAACGTGACCGAATCGGCCCCCTCCACCAGGCGGGCTGCCTCGACGCCCTGCGCCACGGCGGCATTGAAGATCCTGGCACCATCGATGTGCAGCTTGAGGCCATGCTGCCGTGCCAGCTCGGCCACCTGTCGGGTGTATTCAGGCGTCAGGAAGGCCCCTCCGCAACGGTTGTGCGTGTTTTCGAGGCAGATCAGCTTCGAGATCGGGAAATGCGGGTTATCGGGCCGGATGGCGCTCTCGATCTCCTCCAGGCTCATGGTGCCGTCAGGCAGATTTCTGACGGCGAAGGTGTGCACACCGCCGAGAACCGAGATGCCGCCCGCCTCGTTGATATACGTATGCGATCGATCGCCGACGATCACCTCATCGCCCCAATCGCAGTGCGCCAACACGGCTCCCAGGTTGCCCATCGTACCCGACGGTACGAAGAGCGCCGCCTCCATGCCCATTCGTTCGGCCGCCATCTCCTGGAGCCGGTTGACGGTTGGATCTTCGGCGTAGACATCGTCGCCCACCTCTGCTCGAGCCATCGCCTCGCGCATCTCGGGAGTGGGCTCGGTCACGGTGTCAGAACGCAGATCAATCCATTTCATCCGCCATCCCTCCTGGCCGTCCAGCGAATAGCCCTCATCGAACCGGGCCTGCACCCTCGCGCCCTCGCAACCACTCCAGCGCCTCCTGAAAGTCTGCGGGCAGGTCGGCTTCGAAGGCCGCTGGCTCCGGCGTGCTCGGGAGCCGGAAAACCAGCCGGTGCGCATGAAGCATCTGCCTCGGAGCCGGCACCAGGCTTCGTCGCCGCCCGTAGATCCGGTCGCCCACAACCGGACATCCCAGGAACGCCAGATGCACCCGAATCTGATGCGTGCGGCCGGTCTGCGGCTCAATTTCTAGCAGGGCATGCCCCTGAAACGATTCCCGTGTCCGGTAGATCGATACCGCCTCGCGGCCCCGGGTCTTTGGCACGACGGCCATGCGCTGCCTGTGCTTCGGATCGCGCCCGATAGGAGCCTCCACCCGGCCAGCAGGTGTCGGCGGCACGCCCTCCACCAGCGCAAAGTAAGTCTTCTTGACCTCGCGATCCTTGAATTGCCTTTGAAGCCAGCGATGGGCTTCATCATGCTTGGCCAGCAAGATCAAGCCCGATGTGTCTTTGTCCAGGCGATGGACGACACCAGGCCGGCCCGCCTCGCCCACACCCTGAATATCCGGGGCATGAGCGAGCGCCGCGTGAACCAAGGTGCCGCCAGCGTGTCCGGCCGAGGGATGCACCACCATGCCCGGTGGCTTGTTGACGATGATCAAATCCTGGTCTTCATAGATGATATCTAGCGGGATGGCCTCGGGCTGCAAGCCCGTCGCCTGCGGTTTGGGCAGGTGGACACGTAGCTCCTCCCCGCCTTCCAACGCGTAGCCAGTCTTCGTGATGGCGCGGCCCTCGACCTCCACCCGGCCACCGCGGATAAGTTTTTGCACACGGCTGCGGGATTGCCCCTCCAGGAGCTCGACCAGGACTACGTCGAGCCTACCACCCTGGGCGGGTGCATGCAGGCGCAAAGTGCGACCACGGTCCAAGGCCTACTCCGCTTCGTGAGGCGAAGGCTCTTGCAAGAGCCCTTCCTGTTGTTCCTGCTTCCTCTTTGCGAGGCGACGCTCCTCGATCCAGGTCGCCACAATCAGCAACGCAGTTCCCACAGAGATGCTTGAATCGGCCACATTGAATACCGGGAAGGTCCCCACCGAGATGAAATCGGTGACGGTCCCGTGGTTGATCCTGTCGATTAGATTCCCCAATGCGCCCGCCAACTGGAGCCCCAAAGCCAATCGCAAGAGCCATTGATTCCGGGGCACCTTGGGATAGTAATAGAGGATCGCTGCGGTAACCAGCACCGCGACCACCGCAAAAAGCGTGCTGCCGGCCGGGAAAAGCCCAAAGGCGGCGCCGGTATTGTTCGTGTGGAGAATTCGAGCGTAGGGCATCAGCCACTCGAACGGCGACCATGCCTCCCCGATCGCCAGCGATTGACGAACCCACCACTTCGTGGCCTGGTCCAAGATGATGATCAACCCGGTGATGCCAATCAACGAAAGATAGTCCCTGATCCTCTCCAAACTCTCCTCCTCCACCTCTCAACCCGCACGCCGCTTGCGATTGTAATCGCCGCATCGCAGCCAAGCAATGGCTCCCGTCCAGATGGGCGGGAGCCATTGCATCCTGGCAAGACAACGGCTTAGGCTGGGACTTTCTCAAGGCCCAGTTTCAGTTCCTCCCCGTCGAATCGATGGGCAGCTTGCGCCTCCCCCTCTGGATCGCCTTCTGCGGGGATCAATTCCACGGCCATGGTCTCTCCGCAGATATAGCCCCGATGAGCCTGAATGGCCTGCTCCAGGCGCGGGCTGGCGTGATAGCGCACACGGATGCGGTCATCCACCTGCAGCTCGGCCTGCTTGCGCAGGTCCTGCACCCGCCGGACGAACTCACGCGCCAGGCCCTCCAGGATGAGCTCCTCGGTGAGGGCGGTTGTCAACGCCGCAACGTAGGCTCCTTCCACCACGGCAGAGTAGCCCTCATGGGGCTCCACCCGGACCTCGATTTCATCGGGAAATAGCTCCAACGAATTCCCATCCACTTCGATCTTCAGGGGTTGGCCTGCCAGCAACTGCTCTGCCGCCTCCTGCGCCGGCAACCCGGCGACGGCCTCGCGGATCTTTGGGAAGAGCGAGCCATATTTCTGGCCCAGTTGCCTGGGCAGCGGTTTAAGATGATATTCCAACGCCTCCGCAGCTGCATCCATCAACCGCACGCGCTTCACATTCAGCTCCTCGCGTATCAATGCTTCATACTTCTCCATGATGCCAGCCTGATTCCGCGCCGGCACCATGAATGCCACCTCGGCAAGAGGCTGCCGCAACTTCACACCGGCCTGGTTGCGAGCGGCATGGCCCATCGACACCAAGTCCATTACGAGCGCCATCTCTTCGAGCAGCGTCTCATCCATGACCTTTGGATCTGCGGATGGCCACAAGCAGTGATGCACGCTCTCCGGCGCGGCGGAGTCGATGCCACGCACCAAGTTTTGGTGCATCACTTCCACGACGAAGGGCGTGAAGGGAGCCAGCAGCCGCGAGAGCGTGGTCAGAACCTGATAGAGCGTACTATAGGCCGCGTGTTTATCCTCGTCTGAGGCTCGATCGACACCCGCCTTCGCCCAGAAACGGCGGCGACTGCGCCGTAAGTACCAATTGCTGAGATGATCAATGAAGAGCTCGATCGCCTCCGTGGCCCGGTCGGGTTCGAAGTTCTCCAGTCGATCCGTCACTTCGGCGATGAGCTGCTGAAGCCGCGAGAGGATCCATCGATCGAGTTCGCGATAGATCGGTTTCTCCTTGCTGGGCTGCCATCCATCGATATTGGCATACGTGACGAAGAAAGCGTACACATTCCATAGCGGCAGCAGAAAACGTCGCCGGGTCTCGTCGGCTCGATGATATCCAAAGAGCAGATCCTTCTCCGGCTTGTGATGGCAATAGAGCCACCGCATGACGTCCACGCCCATCTTGTCAGCCGCCTCGTTGAATTCGATCATGTTGCCCCAAGACTTATGCATGGGACGGCCATCTTCGGCCAGCAGGGTGCCATAGGTGAAGACATGCTTGAAGGGCGCCCGCCGCTCCAGGATGGTGCTCATCGTCAGCAGGCTATAAAACCAATTTCTAAACTGGCCAGGGAAGGATTCACTGATCAGATCCGCCGGGAACCAGGCTTCCCAATAGGCGCGATCACTGTTGTAGCGCAGCGTGCTCATGGCCACGATCCCGGCATCCAACCAGGGGTTGCCCACATCGGGGATGCGGCGGATCTCCTCGCCGCAACCGCTGCATGCGATGGTCACCTCATCAATGTAGGGGCGGTGCGGTGAATGGCCATCGAATCGATCCCACCCCGAAATAGCACGCTCACGCAGCTCTTCCTTGCTGCCAATGACCTCAAAGGTCCCGCATGCCTGACATTCCCAAATCGGCAGCGCCAAGCCGTAATAGCGCTTCTTGGAGATCATCCAGTCGTGCATGTTGCGCAGCCAATCCAGCTCCCGCTCGAGGCCAAAGTCCGGGTGCCATTTCGTTTCCCCGACCACCACCTCCATGATTTGGTAGCGCAGATTGGCTTGCTTCTCCTCCTCTGTCACCTCCTCATAAGGCTTGTCGAGCTGCTCTCCCATTGAGATGAACCACTCATCCACCAGATGGAAGACAAGCTCCTCCCCGCAGCGCCAGCACACCGGGTAGCGGTGGGTGTAATCCTCGATCTTGTACAGCAGACCTTTGCGCTCCAGGTCATCAAAGATGGGTTGGGCGACCTCACCAACCTGCATCCCGCTCAGCCATCCGAAGTCTTCGAGAAAGAGCCCGTCGCCATTGAGCGGCGCGACCACCGGCAGGCCATGCTCCTTGCTTAATTGAAAGTCTTCCGCGCCGCAGCCTGGGGCGATGTGCACAATCCCTGTGCCCTCTTCTTCACCCACCTCATCCCAAAGGATCACCCGGTGAGCCTCGGGCGATCCGCTGCGCTGCTGGGCCGGAAGTTCGTCGAAGGGGCCAGCATAGCGCCAGCCCTCCATCTCATAGCCCTTAAGACGCCCAAGGACCTCATACTCTCCGCGCAGGTTATGAAGCGTGCCTTCGCTCAAATAGAAGATCTCGTCCCCTTGCCTGACCTTCACATAGGTGAGCTCCGGCCCCACAGCCGCCGCCACGTTGCTGGTGAGAGTCCAGGGCGTGGTGGTCCAGATAAGCAGGCTTTCCTTGTCGCGCCCTAACAGCGGGAACCGCAAGGTGACACCCGGGTGTGTGATCTCCTGATAGCCCTCCGTGACGATCTCATGCTGGCTCAACCCCGTCCCGCAACGGACGCACCAGGGCATGACATCCCGCCCCTTGTATACCCATCCCCGGTCATGGCACGACTTGATCACAGACCAGATTGTGTAGTTGTTCTCATCGGAGAATGTGAAATAGGATCCACCGAGCTCGGGCATGCCCAGATGGCCCACGATCCATTCCACCGTCCCCGTCACCGGCCCGAGGCGACCCTCCACGGTGAGCACCTGCGACGGATCCTCCGCCATCTTTTCCCTCAGCTTGCGCAGCAGGTCAGGGTCATCCCAATCCATCCAATAGCCCAGGCGCTGGCTTTGCTCGGTTTGGACGGCGGCGTACTTCAGCACCTGCTGCTTGCACCGGTTCACAAAGCGCTCGAGGCCATAATCCTCAATTTCGCGTTTGCTATTGAACCCCAGCTCCCGCTCGACGTTCACCTCCACCCACAGGCCCTGGCAATCGAAACCGTTTTGATAGCGGGCCTGGTGGCCCTGCATGGCCTTGAAACGGTGGAAGAGGTCCTTGTAGGTCCGCCCCCAGCCATGATGAACACCCATTGGGTTGTTGGCGGTAATCGGCCCATCGATGAACGACCACCGGGGGCCTTTGGCGCGCAGCTGCCGCAACTTCTCGAAAGCCTGGGTTTCTTTCCAGAAGCGCAGGATTTCATGCTCTTGGGCGACAAAATCGACAGGGTTGGGAACCGGTTTGAACATGCACTCACCTCACGCTTCAAGCTCGATGACCAAGCGCTTGTTGATAGCGCCTTTGCTCTTGTAATCCACGATCCGGATCGGACCCACTTCGGCTGTGTTGGCCACATGCGTTCCCCCATCGGCCTGGAGGTCCAGGCCCTCGATCTCGACCACCCGCACCTGCTGAATGCTGGGAGGCAGCAGGTTGATCTTCGTTCGAATCAGATCGGGGATCTGGAAGGCCTCTTCGCGCGGCAGGATGCGTACCTTCACATCTCGCGCCGCCTCGACCTCGAGATTGATCTTCTTTTCGATCTCCGACACCAGCTCCTTTTGCATGCGCTCGAGCTCGAAATCCATGCGGCCGCGCAGGGGCTGCATTTGCCCGCCGGTGACACTTGCCCCGTAATCACGCCAGATCACACCGCAGAGGATGTGCATTGCCGTGTGCACCCGCATAAGCTGATAGCGCCTCTCCCAGTCAATCATTCCCTGCAGGCGCGTTCCTGGGGGCGGCGGTTCGCCCTCGAGCAGATGCCAGACCTGGCCTTCTGCACGTCGCATCCCCACCACCGGCCATTCCTGACCTCCGCCCTGCAATCGGCCGAGATCATGGGGCTGTCCTCCCCCACCGGGGTAGAAGGCCGAGCGGTCGAGCACCACCCCGGCATCATCCGATGCCTCAACAACCGCCTCGAAGCTTTGAACATAGGCATCGAGCTGGTAGATCCAATCCGTCATGGCGGCCTCTCCTTTCCCGATTCAGCTTCCACGGTGTCTGCGCCCCAAAAAGAAATAATCTCCCGCCCCCATCCAGGGGCGAGAGACCTCTCCCGCGGTACCACCCTGATTCCCGCCTCAGGCGGGCACTCTGTCGGGTACGGCTTTGCATACACAAGCTTATACCCGCGCCCGGGATAACGGCGGGCGAATCCGGCTTCCCTACTTGCGCGGCCTGCACGCTTTCAGGTTGCAGCTCCGGAGGGATTTTCCGCCCGGCGTCCCGACCCGGCTCTCACCCAATCCAGGCTCGCTGACGGTCCGGCCCGAGCGTACTCGTCTCCATCGATGCTTTTGGCCTGTTTGATTTTCGGATTATGCCACAAGCGGGAAACCGGGTCAATGACCCAGCGCCTCGACCGATTTGGAACGATCTTGGTGCACAACCTGCACTTCGCCAAACCGCTCCATCAATTTGCGGGCTTGATCACGCAGAGCGCGCATCCGGGGATTCTTCGCCTTCCAGTTACCATTGAGCTGCTGAACTACAAGTTGACTGTCACCCCTCACTTCGAGCAGCACCTCGCCTGGATCCTGGTCCTGTGCTTCAAGCCTGCCGAGCACGGCCTCCAGGCCGGCCAGCAAGGCCATATATTCCGCTTCATTGTTGGTCGCACGGCCAAACTGGAGGCGGGCCGGCCGCGGCCTGCGCTTGCCCTCGTCGCGGATCAGGTACGATCCATATGCAGGGCCCGGGTTCCCGCGGCTTCCACCGTCGAAGATCAGGATGAGCTTCTTCCTGGGCGAGGCCATGCGCTACCCCGCCTCCCGTATGCGCTCAGGATAGAAATGCGCGAACATGGCTTGAAGATTCCTGCGATGCAGTTCTTCGGCTAGGCCGCCCATTAAAATGCGCCCCTTGCCGCAGGATTCCACATCGACCCTCTCGAGATAGGCTTCATAGTCCTTGCGCCTGCCCGCCTGGCGAACGTGCTTTCGGAGCTGATGGATGTAGCGGATATTGGCCCGCACGGCGGAGGAGATTTCCCCGCGCAAGATGACCTCACCATGGCCCTGCACCAGATTCTCGAGCTTCATCTTCGGGATGCGCTTCATAGTCTCGACCATCTGATCCGGATCACCATCCACCAAGTACGGCACGGGCATCATGATATCTCCCGAGAAGAGCACGCGGTCCTCGACGAGTAGCACCCCGACCCCATCTCGACTGTGACCGGGCAACGGGATCAGGCGAAGGGTCCGCTTGTCCACGCGCACACCGATGCCACCTTCATCGAAAACGATATCCGGCAGTACGATTTCCACCTCCCGCAGTTCCCGGTTGCCCCGCTTGGCAGCCTTCAGCCGCTCGCGGCCCTTGGTGCCCAGCAGCTCGCGACAAAGCCGGTGCCCGATGACCACCGCGCCTGGAAACCAGCAATTGCCGAGCGAGTGATCGGAGTGGTGATGGGTGTTGATGATGTAGCGCACCGGCCTGCCGAGCCGGTCCTCCAGGAAGGCCTTGATCTCGAGGGTCTCATCCGGATGGGCCAGCGTGTCGATGAGCACCGACCACTCAGGGCCGACGACGGCGCCGGCGTTGACCTGGGCATAAAGGTCGCTTGTAAATACGTAGACGTCCTCGGCGACGCGCTCTCTGACCATACGCCCTCCGGTTTTCCCCAGAAGCTCAAGGATAGCACGAAGCCCAGGCATGCGTCAAGAATTATTGACATAACTACATGACTTATATTGAACCCTGCGTGAGCGGCCCCTCACAGCGATGGCTATGCGAACCAATGCGGGACGGGGTCTACCCCACAAGGAGACGTCGCTAGGGCGCCGGAGAGGGCGTGATCGACGGCTGGGGGGTGGGTGTGGAGGTCGCGGTTGGCGTCAGCCAGCGCCACCACCAAGGTGTGGGCGTGGGCCGGAGCGTACGCGTGGGAGTCGGCGTCGGCGTCTGGAAAGGCGTGGGCGTGATCAAGGCCGAAGGGGGATAGAGTTCGAGCATAGCGCTTTCCCAATCCAGGCCATCGCGATGCACGAACTCGTGGAAGCGGGCGCCATGGTAGTAGGTACGCCAGTTGGGGAGCGCCGGCAGCCGCTCGAAGCCGTAGTCCGCCGCCAGCCGTGTGAAGTCGACGTAGTAGCCCAAAGGGATGCGAGTCTTCTCCAGGCCACCCTGGTCATAGGCCTGCGAATCACCCTCAAACCGGGCTTCAAAATCCCAGGGATGATCCCGCAGGGGCTCGCCCAGACTACCATCCTGCTCCGCGGCCCGGACATAGACTCGCCAGTAGGTCTGCCCGCCGAAGTCCTCCCGCACGACCTCGATCCACCCTGCCTGAACCGCGCTCAGGCTGAATGCGAAAGCCCGGCCGGTATAGAGCCAATCCCGGTACGTGAGGCCTGGCGGGAGCGGGTCATTGATGCCCGCAAAGGCAAAGTCCAGGGTCGAGAGGAAATCCCACCCCAGCTCCCGCAAGGCACGCTCGCGGAGCGCCAAGAAGGCCTCATCGACAGCATCCGAGAGCATCGGGTTGGGCGCTTCGACCCCCGGAAGGGCTTTGAGCGTGATCCGCCCTCCCGGGCCCGCAGGAGCATCCGTGGCGACCTCGTAGAGGGGCACCGCGGCCTGCTCGCTGGCAGCCAGCTGCATGACCTGCTGGCGCAGGTCGAAGGGTGTCCAGTCGATATGCCCCAGATCAAGGATCACCGGGAACCCAATCCGGCGGGCATGGGCTCCATCGGCGACGTAGCTCACGATTTGTGAATCGTGGGGCGAATCGAGGATCGCCGCCAGCACCTCGCCCTGCGGCGACCACGCAGGCTTTCGGCCCTGCCCCCGCACGGTTGACTGAATCTCCCCGTCCAGGGGAGCCGTCGTGATTTGAGGGAAGCCAAAGCCATATTGGACATAGGCCAGGCGGCTTCCGTCCGGGCTGAAGGCCGGATCGCCTTCCTCCAACTCGGCGGTGTGGGTCAGGTTCTGAAAGCGATCATCGGGACGGTCCAGATCGGCGAGGAAGATGTCACGGCCGCCATCGCGCTCCGAGACGAAGGCAATGCGCCGGCCGTTGGGGTCCCACGCAGGGGAAAGATCATTGGCAGGATGATTGGTAAGGCGAATAGGCTCCTGATCGAGCGATACGGGAAGGATCCAGATATCGAAATCGCCGGATTCGTAGGCCTCATAGGCAATCCAGCGGCCATCCGGCGACCAGGTCGGGTGGCCCTCATAGCCCGGTGTTTCTGTAAGGGCGCGCACCTCCCCGCTCCCAAGGTCCAACAGGTAGAGATCCCAGTATCCGCGCCGGTTGGAGGCGAAAGCGATGCGTTCACCGAGCGGGTCAATGGCAGGATCGCGGTCATCCCACTCGCCGAAGGTGATCTGGCGAGGGCTCGGGTCGCCGATGATATAGGCCCAGAGGTGGGTCCGGCCATCCCGGCGGGCCGAGAAGACCAGCGTTCCCTCCTGGCCCACGATGGGCTCGCGGGGCTCGGCGGTTTCGGAGACCAAGGCCGGCTGGGTGAGCGGCGCCGCGGTCGCAGAGGGCCGGCTCGTGGCCAAGGGGCTGGACGAAGGCAGGGCCGTGGCGGCAAGCGTAGATCCCGCCAGCCGGGATGCATACCATCCCAGCGCGGCCGTCCCCAAAATGACGGCCGCGAGGAAGCCGCGGTAGATCCACACCCGGGGCCCGGGCTTGAAGGCCGGCTCCCCATTCGAATTCGTCATGTCTTGCCTATCTCCCACCCATCCACGCGAGGCACCCTATCCCTCCCGCCATGCAAGGGAAGTGCCATGGGTATATCAAGGATTCTTGTTTGCAGCAATCGCGGAGTGCCTGCGGAGGAAGAGCGCAGGGAGCCGGCAGACCGCCGGCTCCCTGCGCTAGCCCCCTGCAACAGCGCCAGGAGAATTCTTCAATCCGCCCACCGGACGGCGGCTATGCGCGGTGGAATCTGGAACGCCTCCGCCATACCTTGTTTCTTTCCCCCTTGCTTGCGATAGGCTTCGAGCATCATGTCGGGCACCAGCAGGAATCGGGCGAAGTATTCGGCCGACTCACGCAAGTGAGGCAGAAGGAGATCGGGCAAACCTAAAGCCCGGCCATGCTTGCTCGTGATCAGGGCGCTCAGCACCTCCCGCGCCAGCGCGAACCGGCGGTCCTCCGGCTTCAGGTCGATGCGCACGAAGATGCTGCCCCGCTGGCTGGGAGGGCGAGCAAAAGTCGCATCCCAGAGATTGGAATACATGTCCACGACCCCAAAGTCGGCGTCGTAGAGCGGCGGGGGTTGCTTGAGCATCCCCTCCACATCGATGGGAGGCTCCGCCGAACCGAGGTATTCGGCCAGGCCCCGCGCCAGGTTGCGCAGGAACCATTCGCGCTCTTCGCGCGTGAACGGGATCATGCCACCTGCTCTCTATCGGACCGATCTTGATCGTCCAGCAGACCTTCGACGGGCGAGGGCAGCTCGATGCGGCGCACGGGTTCCTCGGCGGCCTTGACCAAGCGGTAGGCCAGAATGGCGAACTCGGCGAAGGAATCCGCCTCGAGCGTCGAGAGGCGCTTGCGCATCTCGGGCGCAAAGTGGTAATCCGAGAGCACCTCGTCGATCTGCCCGGAGGCGAAGGACTTAACGATATGGGGGTCGATGATCGATCGGGCGACGAGTTGGTTGAGTGCCTGCATGCTCATGTTCTATCTCCTTCTGCTGTGTGATTTGTCCATCTGCTTTTTTTGCATTTGTTAAATTAAAGACAGGAGGCCCAGAGCCTCGCTGCCTGGTTACGCGCCCAGCGAACCGGGCGAAACCTGCGATAGGAAGCGGATTAGACCGCTATGAGGGGATTATCCCCCAGATCCGCCAAACAATGGGCAACGAGCCATGATGATGGCAACCTCCTGCTACGATGTTCGGTCTATCCCTCGCCCGTAGC
>CAZQDE010000052.1:0-15724 GCA_964591485.1 uncultured Anaerolineaceae bacterium
CTCTCGGGCTGGCCTACGTCGTCTATCGCGTGATCGTGGACTCGGACTACGGCGCCAACTCACCGATCTCGATGGCAATGTTCATCGCCGTCTTCGTCGTGGGCGCCATCTGGTATTTCGTGGCCCGTGCGATCCGGCGCCGCCAGGGCGTGAACCTCGACGCTCGCTTCGAGGAGATCCCGATCGAATAGGCCCACGGGCCTCGGCGCGATACCCTCTCCAGCATCCGGCCTAAAACGACCGCCCGCCCCAACGATGACACCGGGGCGGGCGGATCGCTTCCGCCAAATTGGCAGAGGAGAGAAGCCTGATCAGGGGGACATTTGCTGCAGATCGGACAATTGCTGTTCCCACTCCCGGGCCATCCGGCCCAGAAGCCGGGAAACCTCTTTGATGGGGACCTTGCTCGCAGCTTGATGGTAAAAGCGCGAGGCAGTCTCGGCGAGTGTTGCTGCCTGCTCGACAAGCTGGCTCTCGTCAGCCCCGGGCGATAGATCTATCTCGAAGTCCTCACTTCTCAGACCTTCGATGGATTCGAGGATCATCTCCGCGACGCCTTCCCGCCGGGCTCGCTCCGCTCGTGCAAGCCTCTTGCGCGCCCGATTTGCCATTTCTCCAAATCGTACCTCGAGCCCCTCGCGGGTTGCAGCTTCATGGAAGAAGCCGAGCGCCCGCCGCTCCATCTCAATCGCGAAACTCATGATGGCCCCAAATGTGGCCAGTTCCATAGGCGGTTCCTCCCGATATAGATGGCATCTAAAACCAGCGGGTGATGACCACTTTCCGTTCCGTGAAGAATTCGATTGCATCACGCCCCTGGCCGTGGAGGTCTCCGAAGAAGGAGTCCTTCATGCCGCTGAAGGGGAAAGAGGCGATCGGCGCTGCGATGCCAATATTGATGCCGATATTGCCGGCTTCGACCCGATACTTGAACTCGCGCCCCCACTTTCCGCTGGAGGTGAAGATCGAGGCCGCATTTCCATAGGGAGAGCTGTGGATCACCTCAAGCGCTTCATCGAAGTTCCGCACCCGGATGATCCCCAGCACGGGGCCGAAGATCTCCTCCCGGGCGATCGTCATCTCAGGGGTCACATCCGTGAAGATCGTCGGCCCCAGGAAGTAGCCATTGGGATACCCTTCCACCTCGATCCCTCGGCCGTCCAGGAGCAGCGTTGCACCCTCTTCGAGGCCCTTCTCGATATAGCCGATGATCTTCTGGAGCGCCTCCTTGGAAATGACGGGGCCCATTTGCACGGTCTCGTCCATGCCGTAGCCGACGCGGATCCGTTTGGCTGATTCCACCAACGCATCCTTCAGAGGCTCATAGACTTCACCAACCGCCACAACGAGAGCCCCAGCCAGGCAACGCTGGCCGGCTGTGCCAAATGCCGAAGTCATCATGGAAGCGACCGTGGCCTTAAGGTCCGCATCTGGCATCACCACGAGGCAATTCTTGGCTCCGGCCTGGCATTGTGCCCGCTTCCCGTGCTCAGCCGCCTTGGCGTAGAGATAGCGTCCCACAGGTGTCGAACCGACAAAGGAAAGGCCCTTAACATCGGGATGCTCGAGCAATGCGTCCACGGCCTCCTTGTCGCCATTGACCAGATTGACGACCCCCGGCGGAATATCGATCTCATCCAGGATTTCGAAGAGCAAGTTCTGGCTGATCGGGCAGCGTTCAGAGGGTTTCACGATGTACGTATTGCCGCAGGCAATTGCATACGGGAGGAACCAAAGCGGCACCATATTGGGGAAATTGAACGGCGCCACGCAGCAGAAGACTCCTGCCGGCTGGTAGACGCATTCCTCATCGATGCCGTGGGAAACATCCTCCATGTTGTAGCCCATCATGAGCGAGGGAACGCCGGCGGCCACCTCCACATTCTCAATCCCGCGCCGCACCTCCCCCCGGGCCTCATCGATGATCTTGCCATGCTCCAAGACGATCGCCTGGGCCAGCTCCTCGAATCGCTCCTCCATGGCGTTCTTCATTCGGAAAAGGTACCGGCTCCGCGTGAATGGAGTGGTTTCGCGCCAATCTTGGAAGGCATCTTTGGCAGCCTTCACTGCAGCGTGAACTTCATTCGCAGAGGAGAGGGGTACGCGTGCGATGACTTCATCCGTGGCCGGATTGTGGACATCGAGCCAGCGGCTCGATTTGGAATCCACCCATTCGCCATCGATATAGTTTTGAAGGGCCTTGATAGTCATTGTCGATCTCCTAGCAAGTTGGCTCAAGCAGCTCCAAATTCGCTGCTCTTCGAGAATGGGAAATCGGTCTCCACAGCCGATTGATCAGCCACCTGCAGGGCCGCGTCGAGGGCCTGCATGGCTTCATCCACCTCCGCCTCCGTGATGATCAGGGGCGGCGCAACGATCAGATTATCGTACCACGCCGCGATGTACACACCCTGCTCCATTGCCTTCGCCGCAACTTGGCCCGTGATGAGAGGAACCTTTCCAAACTTGTCGGCTTTGGTATTGAAGGGCTCTCTGGTCGCCCGGTTCTTCACCAGTTCAAGCGCCCAGAAATGCCCCAACCCGCGCACATCCCCAACACTGATATGCTTCTCCGCGAGCTCATAGAGCCGCGTTTTCAGGTGAGCCGCGACCCGCTGTGGAAGCCCCGACGCCATCAGCTTCTCATACTCCCGCACGGCGGCTGGTATGGCCGAAAGCACCAACGGGTGATAGGCATACGTGTGGCCATGATCGAAGGTCTCCTGCTCAAAGAACCCAGCGACCTCCTGCGTGGTAGCCGTAACGCCTGCGGGCACATAGGCGCCCGTGCAACCCTTGGCCGTTGTGAGAATATCCGGCACCACACCCCAGTGCTCCACCGCGAACGCCTTGCCAGTCCTGAACCAGCCCGACATGACTTCATCCGCGATCAGGAGAACCCCATGACGGTCGCAGATCTCCCGCACCAGGGGGAAGTACTCAGGCGGCGGGACGATGCGACCATTAGTCCCCACCACAGGCTCCACGATGATGGCTGCGACGTTGCCTTCCTCTTGGATCATATAATCCAAATAGCGGCCGCACTGAACCTCACAAGAGGGGTATTCCAGCCCAAATGGGCATCGATAGCAATACGCGTCCGGCGCGAACCGCACGCCCTCAATCGTGCACCGGGCCCTCTCAGCCAATATCCGCCTGGGATCGCCCGTGAAGCTTATGCTGGCCGCCGTCGCCCCGTGATACGAGCGGTAGCGAGAGAGGACTTTGTAGTTTGGAGCCTTCGATTGGCGTGCGAGCTTGAGCGCGGCCTCATTGGCCTCCGTGCCCGAGGTCGAGAAGAACATCTTCTCCAGACCCTCCGGGAGAACCGTGCGCAACGCTTCCACGGCTCTCATGGCGGCCTCAGTGATGAAGCCTGGGGCAGCGTAGGGGAGCCTTTCCGCCTGCTTGACGATAGCCTCGATGATGGCGGGGTTCTTATGCCCCAGATTTGAGCACATCAATTGCGAGGAGAAATCAATATAGCGCCTTCCCTCGGCGTCGTAGAAGTACACGCCCTCCGCATCCTTCACGAGCAGGGGCGACTTCCATAGTTCTTGCCTGCGCCATGTTCCGAACGTATGTTGGACCAGATCTTGGATTTCATCTTTCGTTGGCATCTTGAACCCCCGCCAGCATCTATGCCCGGAATGGGCTAGGCAACGAAGTGTGTTCCCGTTTCACCTTTTAGCGCTCTGCCGATATTCTCAGGATCGGTCACAATCGCCTCAGTCCCGCCGCGCTCCAGGTAGCCGATGATGGCCTGAACCTTGGGCTCCATGCTGCCCTTGGCGAAGTGTCCCTGCTCGAGGAATTCTTTCGCCTCCGCGAGCGTTACACGATCCAGCCAGCGTTGATCAGGCTTATTGAAATTGAGGGCGACCTTTTCTACCGCCGTCGAGATGAGGAACAGATCAGCCTGAATGCTGGATGCCAGCAAGGAGGAGGCGAAGTCCTTGTCAATGACCGCCTCGACACCTACGAGGTCGCCGCTCTCCGTCGCCACAACCGGAATTCCACCCCCTCCAACGCCAACAACCACAAAGCCTGCTTTCACCAGGGTCAGGATGGCATCCCGCTGGATGATCTCCTTAGGCCGCGGTGAGGGAACCACACGACGCCAGCCGCGGCCGGCATCCTCGACGACCGCCCATCCGTCCTGTTCTCGGTGTTCCAGCGCCGTCTGCTCATCCATGAATGACCCAATGGGCTTGCTTGGATTGGCGAAGGCAGGATCATTCCGGTCGACAAGCACCTGCGTGACCACGGTGGCCGCCTGTTTCTGAATGCCACGTCTCCGGAACTCATTGAAGAGCGCTTGCTGGAACATGTAGCCAATCGCACCCTGGGTATCGGCCCCGCAGTAATCCAAAGGAACGGGGTGGAGTTCATGCAAGGCAAGCTCTGATCGCCTGAGTATAAACCCAACCTGCGGCCCGTTGCCATGCGTGATGACGACTTCCCAACCCGCCTCGATCATATCTACGATATGGGCCATCGACTCGGCCGCGGCCGCATACTGATCGGGAATCGTTTTCTTGGTCTTATCCTTGATAAGTGAATTCCCCCCAACAGCGACGACTGCAACCTTGTTCTTGGACATGTTCTCCTCCGTTGTTAGTTTCATTCTCCAGAATGTTGTTCCGATGGGTAGCCCCGAGGATACCCCAAATCCATGCTCGCGCACTCGCCTCGGCTAGCCGGCTCTCCCGAAGATCATGGCCAGCAGAGCCATCCGCACCGCCACCCCATAGTAGGCCTGGCGAAAATAGCGTGCGGCCTCGGTCTGATCCACCTCCGGCGGAAGCTCATCCGTCCTGGGCAAGGGGTGCAACAGAAGCAGGTCGCTTCTAGCGCGCCGCAGTTTCTCGGTATCGATGACATAGGGCGCCGGCGTCCTAGGCCGCTCGGAAGGCCTTTCCGTCAGGCCTTTGGCGTAGGATGGGGTCTTCGTTCCCATCAAGTATATGACGTCCAGGTCCCCGAGTATCGCTTCGAGATCTGTGCGCTGCTCAAAGGCCAGGCCTGAGCGGCGGAACCTCTCCAGCCATGTTTCCGGCATCGCCTGATCAGGAGGTGAGACGAAGTAGACCTGCGGCGAAAACGGGGCCAGCGCGAAGGGAAGGGAGTGCATCACACGCATGTTCATATCGCCGACCAGCGCGATGCTCATGTCATCCAAGTGTCCGCGCTCCCTCAGGATGGTATAGACGTCCAGCAAGGATTGAGTGGGATGCTCATTGTAGCCGTCGCCGGCATTGATGACCGGAATATCCACGTAGCTTGCCGCCTCAGCCGGGGCATGATCGCGCGGATGACGGATGACCACAGCATCGGCATAATGCTCCATCATCCGCATCACATCATGGAGGCTCTCTTGATAGTAGTCGCCCGCCCGGGTCGTCTTGGGATCGGCGAAGCCGACAACACCGCCCATAAGGCGCTGCATCGCGCTTTCGAAGCTTATGCGGGTGCGCGTGCTCACCTGAAAGAAGGCCAGGCCGAGAACCTTATCCGCCAGCAAGCTCTCCCGGCTTCGCCTGCGCAGGATCTCCTCCATGGCACGCGAAGTCTCGAAGATCGATTCCATTTCGTCACGCTGGATCCCCTCCAGCGAGAGAATATCGCTTCCCTCGAGATACGTCATCCGCGCACTCTCCTAGATCATCATCCAGAATGTTGTGCCGATCGCCCTAACCCGGGCACCTCACTCCTGGCACATCAGAACGATCTTGCCACTCACAGCGGCGCCCTCGATGAGTTCATGGGCGCGCGCCGCCTCTGCCAGCGGCATCCGTTCGGCAATCACCGGCCGGATCTTCCCGGCTTCGAGAAGCTCGATAAGCATCGCCAGGTCATGCCGATACCAGTCGGGGTGTTCTCGATTCTCATCGAAGACTTCGTACCATCGCACGCTTCTTCCACCAGGGAGATAGTTCAGCACTCTGGGGAGATAGGCGTGCAGCACCCTCTCGCTCCACGCGGGTTTTCCCGGGCCCGTTAATGCCATCTCCCCGAAGGCGATGAGGCGCCCCCCGGGCCGCAGCGCACGATACGACCGCCAGAGATGCCCCCCTCCCACCGGATCGAACGCCGCGTCGACACCCCCATCGGCCTCGCGCCGAACCCGGCGGACGAAATCTTCCGAGCGATAGTCGATGGGGATGGCGCCCAGCGATTCGACGACGGGGTGCTTGCCCGCGGAGGCCGTGCCCCACATTCGAAGGTCGAGCAGCCTCCCCAGCTGAAGGAGTGCTGTGCCCACCCCGCTCGCGGCGGCGTGGACCAGTATCCGCTCTCCTTCACGGACCGAGGCGAAACGATGCATCATCTGGTAGGCGGTGAGGTAGTTGAGGACGAGGCTCACCACCTCTGCCGGATCCAAACCATGCGGCACAGGGACAAGCCACGCTGCCGGCACACAGAGATATTCAGCATAGCCGCCCACCCCGGTCAAGGCGGCGACGAGCTGCCCCACTTCAAGGCCCTGAACATCCTCTCCAAGGCTGTGCACTTCACCGGCGATGTCATAGCCGGGTGCATAGGGATAGGGAGGCACCTCACCGGGATACTGGCCTCGGCGCATCATGATGTCGGCGCGCGCCACACCTGCGGCCAGTATCTTGACACAAACCTCCCCGGGGCCTGGCTCGGGCAACGGATCGGTGATCATTCGCAGCACGTCCGGCCCGCCCGGCCGGGTTATCACGACGCGACGACAGTGCATGCGCGAAGGCTCCTATGCGTAGCGATGAAGATCACGCGCCGCCGTGGGGATCGTGAAGATCGGAGACCCCGGATCCGCAATCGGGAAGTGGATCACCGAGCCGGAGTGGATAGGGGCAAAGCGATCGCCCAAAGCGTCCGCCATCCTACGCATGGCATCAAAGCCCGTGCAATGTCCGGCGAAGACCCAGTCCACCTCGTGCAGCGCCTCAATCGATTTCTCGACCTTTTCCTCAGAAGCATCGATCAGATGCAGCCCACCGATGACGGCGTGGACTTTGTCCACGCCTGTGATCTCACGCGCATGCATCATCGTATTCACAATCCCCGCGTGGCAGCATCCAGTCACGATGACCAACCCTTGCTCGAAGTTAAGGATCAGCGCTGAATCATCCCGCTCATGATCCTGGACCACCTCGCCATCTTGCAGCGTATAGAGGTCTTCCAGCTCCTCAAAGGGGGTCCTTCTCGGGATCTCGCCGGTTGTCAGGACCCCGGCCATGATCCTCAAGGGCGTCTTCACTGGCGTGAAGATGCCCCCACGCTCCTCGAGATCGCCTTGATTGTATGCGATGATGCCAATATGACGGACGCCATCCGGGTTGATCTCGAAACATGGGCGGAAGATCTCGGGATGGGCAATTACCGGCACCGGATGCTCAATGGCTTCAAGGACTCCTGGTAAACCATCGCTGTGATCATAATGGCAATGGGACAGGAAGATGGTTGAGACCGCCTCAAGCGATTTGCCCAAGATCTCCAGGTTGCGAAGGATGGGCTCTGAGGCCGAGTTTGTGTCATAGAGAATCGTCTTCTCGAAGCCTTCGGCTCTCGTCTCCAGCAAAATAGATAACCCGAAGCGGCCCATAAAAGGCGTATCGAAGCCAATCGTGTCCTCAGCGAGAACGCTGATTGTGGCTTCTTCCAAAGAACCCAATGGTTTCTTCATGACCCTCCTCCACACGGCCGGGGCTCCTGCGATATCTTGTCAGGAAGCTTCTCAGAGCCCTTGCCGCAAATCCGTCATGAGCCTACGGCTCACGTTCCAACTCAAAGGTTGAGCAGTGGATCCCGCCGCCATGCGCGACGAAGCAGGAGTATTCGGGATCGTAGACCCGCAAGCCAAGGGCTTTCAAGCGCTCGTTGAGGCGATTGCCTCGGAACGAAAGCACGCGGTCATCGCCCAAGGCCAGCAAGTTGATTTCGCATGTGCGGGCGTATTCTCCAGGAAGGCGGATCAGCTCCCAGCCCAGAGCATCCAGGATGCCAAAGAAATAGCCGGGCAACGCATCCTCATTCACAAGGGCCAGCTTGTCCGCCAGGGGCGAGAAGTTGTTGTCCAAGTGATTCCACTTAGAGAGGAACTCGATCACGAAAACCCTGCGCCCATACTCGGAAAGGATCTCGCGTGCGTTCTCGAAGCCGGAATAGGTGCTCCGGTTGCCATTGCCAATGACCAGGGTCTCCTCATCCAGCCAGAAGCAATCGCCTCCTTCCATAGCACCCCGGGTGATCTGTTGGGGCAACAGACGCTCCCCGAGCGCTTCCAGGGTCCGCTTCGCAGCGATCTCCTCCCCCTTGCGCTCGAGATATCGGAAGCGACCGACCAGGATGCCGTCTGGGGTGTTCACGCCAAAATCGCGCGTGAACATCTGCCAGGGCATTCGCTCGGGCTCCAGTTCAACCCAGGAGATTTCGATATCGAGCTCACGGAATACATCTTCGAGCTCCTTATGCTGCTTCTCCTTGGCAGCCTGATCGTGGCGGATCCCGGCATCGTCCAGATCACGCGCCACATCGCTAACGGGAATATTCTTATGAAAGGTCGGCTTGCCCAGTAAGACACGCTTCAGCCTTCCTGTAGAGTTATAGACGGCGGTCTTCTTTGCAGACATATGCCTTCCTCCTCATTTCAAACCGACGGGCCTCCTAAAGGAGACTCTCGCCGGTGAATTCCTCATCGACGCGAAATCCCGGGCAGTCAGCTTTCAGGATGTGCCCAGTAGTATCTCGACCGTCCAGCGAGCGACGTTGCCGACGACCTTTGTGCATTTGTCATCATGCCCGCCCAGGCGGAGGAACTCGGCAAATTCGCGCTCATCCCACTGATTGAAGGACCTCCCGAAGAGTTTCATGTGGACCTGGGCACATTCTGTGGTTCCGTACTCCTCGATGTATCGATCATGCAGATCTCTCACCATTTGGAGGCATCTACGCTTGTCCAGCTCGTCTTGGGTCGTTAGCTCCTCCAGCGCACGGCCATGTTCCAGACTGATCATCATGATCCCGGCGGAGAGCGCCCCGCACATCTTGCTCAAGCTGGCGACACCGCCCGCAAATCCGAATGCGGCCTTGAAGACATCGGCGTTCCGCCTGCCGATCGCGTCCATAATCGCCAGGGCTGTGCATTGGGAGCAGGCGCCATATCTGCTCTCATACTCATAGCCAAGATCGTAGGCCTTCTGAGATCTAGTCGACATCCCTAGGTTCTCGGATCTCTGGCGCAGCCTCGCCGGGAAACGAGCAGGCCCATCCGTTTAGAGCTTCTCCGGATCGTACGTCTCGCCAACGGTCTTGGGCGCGATCGTTCGGCCCACGAAACCGGCGAGCAGGGCGATCGTCAGCAAGTAAGGCAGCATGACAAACACCTGGTAAGGGATAGCAAGGCCAAGCGTCTGCCCCCGCAACTGCAGGGCATCCGCGGCGCCGAAGAGGATGCCGGCGGCCGCCACATAGACCGGGTTCCACCGCCCGACGACAAAGGCAGCCATCACGGCGAAGCCGCGGCCGGCAGTCATGTTGGGCGCGAAGAGTCCCAAGTCAGCCAGGACCAGGGCCGCCCCCCCGAGGCCTGCAGAGAGTCCGCTGATGATCACGCCGGCATACTTCAGCGCGAACACGTTGATGCCCGCGCTGGCAACGGCATGCGGATGGTCGCCCACCGCACGCACATTCAGCCCCCAGCTCGTCCGGTACAGCGCCCAAGCCATGAGGAAGGGCAGCACGAAGGCCACCCAAACAATCACGGGCTGGGCAAAGAAGATCGGGCCAAGGACGGGAATCTTCTGCAGGAAGGCAGGAGCCACGACAGGATATAGTTCCACCCGAGGGCGATACTTGAAATCAGCATACAGTGGGGTATTCAGCAAATTCGTGATGCCCAGCGCGAAAAGATTGATCGCAGCACCGGTGACGATCTGGTTGGCTCTTCGCGTCACCGTCAGGTAGGCATGGACCAGAGCTATGAGCCCGCCCGCGAGCATGGCGATGAGCGTAGCCAGAAGGAGGTTTTCAGTGACCAGGCTCCCCCATACCGCCGCCATCGCTCCGACCAGCATGGCACCCTCGATGCCGATGTTAAAGATGCCGACCCGCTCGGTGAAAAGCCCGCCTGCGCCAGCCAGCATCAGGGGCGCGGCGAGACGAATGCTCGCAGCAAGCCAATCGCTCAATGCAGCAAAGCTACCCTCCATCGGCCAAGACCTCCTCTTCTTCCTCTTCCTCGCGCCGCAATCTCCGCGCCAAACGCCGGCTTTCGCCGAAGCCAATTGCGATGACAAAGAGAATGGCAAGCGCCTGGATCACCTGCGATATCGGGGTTTCGATGCCCGCTACGACCTGCATCTTGCCAGCACCAGCCCGGAGGGCGCCAAAGAACAGCGCCGAGAGGATCACGCCCAGCGGGTTCGCGTTAGCCATCAGCGCGACGGCGATGGCATCGTATCCCAGGCCGCAGGCGAAATAGTCATACAGCGCCAGTTTCAGCCCCAACACCTCGCCGGTGCCGGCCAGGCCTCCAAGGCCAGCGCTTATAAGCATAACAAGCGCGATCTGACGCCTTACTTTCACACCTGCAAAGCGGGCGGCCTCCGGATTCTGGCCTGTCATCCTTGTTCTGAAGCCGAAAGGCGTATATTTCAAGAGCAGGTATATGAGAACCGCGAGGATCACCCCGAGAATCAGACCGGCATGCAAACTCGTGCCTTTGATCAGAATAGGCAAGTGCGCGCTCGGCAGAATCAGCGGGGATTGGGGATAGAATGCACCTGGCTTGGCAAGAGGGCTCGGATCATGAACCAGCAAGCTGGCAAACTGGATCCCGACGTAATTCATCATTAGCGTGATGACGATCTCGGATACGCCCCGGTAGGCCTTGAGGTAGGCTGGGATCAAACCCCACGCGGCCCCACCCAGGAATCCAGCCAGGACCGCTAAGGTCAGGTGAAGCCAGGGCGGAACGGGCAGAGGCGTGATCCCCACAGCGGCCGCCGCGGCGCCACCCGCATAGATCTGGCCCTCGACACCCACATTTAGCAGGTTGGCCTTGAACCCAAAGGCCACTGCCAGCCCGCCAAGCAGCAGCGGCGCCGTCCGCACCCCCGTGTTGGCCAGCGCGGCTCTGTTTCCAACGGCGCCATCCAGCATGGCGGCATACGCCTGCAACGGGTCGGACCCATAGATGAGAATGATGGCCGATCCCGCGAGAAGCGCCAGAAGGATCGCCAGAACCGGCCTCCCCCCCGTCAAGACAAGGTCACCCAATATGGGAAGGATGATCTTGGTGCGTTCCTTCACTGCGCACCTCCGACCTGCGACTCAAGAACTTCTCGATGACCCAGCATCAGCTCTCCAATGGTGTTCACATCCGCCCCTTCAGCTTCGAGTTCTCCCATGATTTCGCCCTTGTACATCACGATGATCCGGTCGCTGAGCGCCATCACCTCGGATAGTTCAGTGGAGATGAAGAGCACGCCGGCGCCACGATTTCGTTCTCTGAGCAGCACGCTATGGACCGACTCCACCGATCCGACATCCAATCCCCGCGTTGGCTGACTCGTCACCAACATCGAGGGCTTGCCACTCAGCTCGCGCGCCACAACTACGCGTTGCTGATTGCCGCCCGACAGGCTGGAAACCAGAACCATTGGATCTGGAGCGCGCACGTCGTACTCTCGCATGAGCTTGCTGGCATGCCTGTGGACCTCATCCCAGCGAATGATGCCCCGCCTTGTGAAGGGAGGGTCGGCGAAAGTCTTTAGAACCATGTTCTCAGCGACGGTAAAGCCCAAGACCAGCCCCGTCCTATGACGATCCTCCGGAACGAAGCCCAGCAAACTGGTATCGCGCACGACATCCTGGATAGGCTGGCCACAAATGCGAATGCTCCCGGCGGTGGGCTTGCGAAGTCCGCTGATGCACTCAGCCAACTCACGCTGACCGTTTCCGTCCACACCCGCCACGCCCACGATTTCCCCGGCGCGGATTGTGAGATTAAGATCTTTGAGCGCCGGCAGACCGCGGTCATTCAGGCAATTCAGGTCTTTGATTTCGAGGACAGCCTGCTCCGATTCGCGCGGCGGACGTGAACGCCGCTCCAGAAAGACCATCCGCCCGACCATCATTTCGGCCAACTGAGACGGCTGGGCATCGGCGGCATCCACCGTCCCGATTACTTGGCCGTCGCGCAAGACGGTAATCCGGTCAGCGACCGCCTTCATCTCCTTCAATTTGTGACTGATAAAGACGATTGAGCGCCCTTCTTGTGCAAAGCGCCGGATAAGGCGGAATAATTGCTCTGCCTGCTGCGGTGCCAGCACAGCTGTGGGCTCGTCGAGAATAAGGATGTTGGCATCCCTGAAGAGCAGCTTCAGGATCTCCAGCCATTGCTGATCCCCAACCGGCAGCTGCCATACTGGCATGTTGGGATCGAGCTCTAGCTCATACTCCTTTGTCAGCTGTTTGAACTTCGCCCGTGCTGGGCCCAAATCAAGCAGCGGAGGTCTCTCGAGGGGAATACCGAGGACGACATTCTCGAGCGCCGTCAGATTCTGCACCAGCATGAAATGCTGATGAACCATTCCAATGCCCAGTTCGTTCGCTTCCTTGGGGCCCGCAATCTCGACCTTCTCTCCTCGGATGAGAATTTCACCAGAGTCGGGCTGAAGGTGGCCATAAAGGATTTTCATCAAGGTCGTCTTGCCGGCACCGTTTTCGCCGAGCAATCCATGCACCTCTCCTGCCTTCAGCTCGAAATCGATGTGATCATTCGCCAAGACGCCGGGAAAGCGCTTGGTGATGGCCCGCATCCGCAGAACTGGATCGCCGTTCTTCACCATACAAGTTCTCTCCAGGAAGATCCCGCCCCACCCCCTGACCTCGGAGTGGGGCGGGTCAGTTTGGCCGTGCGACTCTTCTCCTAGTGCAAGCTCCGGAAGAGGTCACTCTCCCGATCGGGTTAGACTATTCCTCCCCGAAGTTCTTGACGACCAGCTCGCCGGAGACCATCTTCTCGTAGACCGCCTTGACGCGCTCCTGCACATCCGGCGGGGTCAGATCGGTCATGTGAATGTTGACGCCCCACTTCGGCGTGTTGACATTCAGGTAGGCCTTCTCACCCATGGGTACATGTCCGCAGGCCAGCTCGTAGATCAAGCCGCCCGGGCTGCCGATGGCGCTGCCGATGACGGCGTTAGGCCCCAGGTCGCTGGAATCTCGGTACAGGCCGATCGCATACTTGCCCGAATCCTCAGCCGCGGCGATCAAGCCGGCGTCCGCGGTGTCGAGGATATGGAAGAGCACATCGGCGCCATCCGCAATCAGTCCCAACCCCGCCTCGTAGGCCTTGTTCACATCGGCCCAATTCCCGGTGTAAACGACGTCGACCTCGACATCTTTGCCGCAGCTCTGCGCTGCCTCGGTGAACTTCTCCGCGCCGTACTCGACCACGGGGATGGACTCACCGCCGACGAAGGCAATGTGATTGGCCTGGGTCATCTCGCAGGCCAGAACGCCCGCAAGATAGGACATCTGGCCGTAGCCGATGATAATCTTGCTCACATTTTCGCCTTCGGGGATGCCGTTCGTGTCACCAAACCAGATATCTGGATACTCGGCCGCTACGGTTTCGATGGCATCCGCATATTCGCCGCCATGGCCGATGATGATGTCATAGCCCTCGGCAGCATAGTTGCGGAATGTCTCGAGCTGCTCATCCTGGAAGACATCCTCGCTGTAGGCGATCTCCAGATCGCAATCCTTCTGAGCCTCCAGGAGACCTTCATAGCCGAATTGGTTCCAGGACTGATCCGAGACCACGCCCGGAAACGCCACGGCGACACGGGTTTTCTTCTCCGCGGGCTCCGCGGGCGCCTCTGTGGCTGCCTGGCCGCATGCTGAGAGGACCATCCCCAGCACGAGCAGCAGCGCGATGAGCACAAAATGCTTCTTCATCTTCCTCCCTCTTCCTTTATTCAGAGTGTTTCCTGCCGTTTCGACTAGCTGATTGCCGAAATCTCTCTTCTTTGTGCTGATGCCGCCTCCTTTTCATCTGCTATCGCCGGAGGTTACCCCCTCAATCTCCGAACTCCTCGGCAACGATTTGCGCGATCTTATCCGCCACCTGGTGGGCGAGCTTCTCTCCCTTCTCGCAAGAGGCATAGGTGGCCTTGTAGAGCACACCCGAGGCAGGGATGATGTCCGCAGGCGGGGGGAAGATTGAATAGGTGGGCTTGCGCTCGCTTTGATCGTCGATGATTTTGTCTTCCCGCACCAACTCGGGTGCGAAATACTGCATCAGCGAGGTCTCCGTGATCGCCGCGTGCTCGGTGTCCCAGCCGGGGAATCCCGCCTCCGCAAAAATCTCGTCCACGAGCTCATCCGACACCTGATCCCACCAGCATAGGGTCAGCACCTTGGCATCTTTCGCCTGTTCTACAAAGAGCTCCACGGCTTCGTTCAGGAACGCCAGATTCTCATAGTGGCCGTTGAGCACAAGGAATTTCCTGCCGCCATGCCGGTAGGTCTCCTTCAGAATGTCCAAAGTCAGGTGTATCAGCGTCATGCCATTCAGGCTCGTGGTCCCCGGGAATAGCTGCCCCCCCCCGCTTGTGGGGTGGGATTTGTAGCCGTAGGCGATGGTCGGAAGCACCAACGCGCCGACGCGCTCATCGACAAGCCGGGCGAAGTGGGTCGGGATGACGACGTCCACGTTCAAAGGCAAGTGCGGGCCATGCTGCTCCAGAGACCCAACGGGCAATATCACGACCCGCTTGGCCACCTCGTCCCGATATTCTTCCCACGTTAGATGTGCAGCTTCCATCCTATATCCTCCATTCTGACGGCCTTCTCAACTGAGCTCGGCTCCGGCCGGACTGGAGCCCGCCTGACCCGGGCTCAGCGGATCACACCAACCTTGAAGCGTGGCTCGTAGAGATCCAGAGCCAAGAAGCTTTCGGCATTCGCGATGTTTGGGATCCTCCACAGCGTCTTCGTCATGAATTCACGGTATTCGTCCATGTTCTTGCACATATAGTCCACGAAGAAATCAAACCGCCCCGCAACCATGACCAGATTCGTCACGCCGGGGATGGAAAGCAAAGCGGATGCCACCTGCTCAGCATCCGCCCCTGATCTGATCTTCAGTCCAATCACCGAAAAGGTGTTGTACCCGATCTTATAGGGATTAAGCACCAGGACGACGTCCATCACGCCCGCGGCCTTCATGCGCTTAATCCGATTCCGGATGGTCGCAGCCGTCACGCCCCACTTCTCCGCCATTTCAACGTAGGAGAAGAAAACGTCTTTCTGGTGCATCTCCAGGATATCGCGATCCATGTCGTCGAGGTCGACCGCCAGCTTGTATTCCGGCAGCTCTGACTCGGCCCTGATTCGCAATACCGGCAGCTCCGGGCTGTTCTCGGCCTGTCCTTTGCTATCCATCATCTCACTCCCCTCTCAAGGTGCAACCCCGGAATCGAACTCATGCCTCTAGATTACCATTCGCGACGCAAATCAGGCAAGTGATATTTTTCTCTTTCCGAATTGTTTCTGGGTCCCAATTTTTGTGCCATAACTCTCATTCCTGCAATCCCCGACGTGGGCTCTATGTTGCCGGCCCTCCTTGCCAGCCTCACGATGGGCATGCCAGCGGCCCTCGGCCGGCACGACAAGCGGGGGCAGGCTGTCGCCTGCCCCCGCATTCTTATGCCAAGCCCTTCTC
>CAZQDE010000053.1:0-13086 GCA_964591485.1 uncultured Anaerolineaceae bacterium
TGGAAGAAGGCTTGCGGGCATTTCGCCGCCATGGCGAAGACGGATATCGCCAGCGATTGCGCGCGCTGGTGGGGAGGGAGTGAGCATGACACGCGAAATTATGATCGCGGATCGAAAGATCGGCCCTGATCATCCGACGTATTTCATCGCCGACATTGCCGCCAACCATGATGGCAGTCTCGAGCGCGCCAAGCTGCTGATCCGGCTGGCGAAAGAAGCCGGGGCCGATGCCGCCAAGTTCCAGAACTTCAAGGCGCCAAAGATCGTCTCCGACCATGGATTCAAAGCGCTGGGAGGCCAGCTCTCGCATCAGGCAACCTGGAAGAAATCGGTCTTCGAGGTTTACGAAGAAGCCTCTGTTCCAGATGACTGGACCCCGGTGCTCAAGGAGGAGTGCGACCGGGTTGGCATTCATTACTTCTCTTCCCCCTACGATTTTGAGGCCGTCGATCATCTCGAGCCCTACGTCCCCGCCTACAAAGCGGGATCAGGATTGATGAGCTGGCCGGAGTTGCTCGTCTATATGGCGGGGAAGGGAAAGCCGATCCTCATCGCCACCGGGGCAAGTGAACTGGGCGAGGTGGTAGAGAACGTCGAGGCCGTGCGGGCAGTGAATCCAGACGTTGTGGTGATGCAGTGCAACACAAACTACACTGCCAGTCCCGAGAATTTTGACCATATCCACCTGAATGTTCTCAAGACCTACGCGCTGCTCTTCCCGGATGCGGTCCTGGGGCTGTCCGATCACACGCCCGGTCATGCCACCGTGCTGGGGGCGGTCGCTTTGGGCGCCAGAGCGATCGAGAAGCACTTCACGGACGATAATGATCGCGAGGGCCCTGACCACAAGTTCGCGATGAACCCGGATAGCTGGGCTGAGATGGTGGCGCGCACGCGTGAACTCGAGCGCGCCTTGGGATCGCCCTTGAAACGGGTTGCGGATAACGAGAAGGAAACCGTGATCCTGCAACGCCGCTGCCTGCGGGCTGCCAGGGATATCGAGGCGGGTGAGACGTTCACCCGTGAGATGATCGACGTGCTCCGGCCGGCCGAGAAGGGAGCCATCGCTGCCAGGGATCTGGATGCCGTCGTGGGGACGAAGGCGCTCCGGCCGATCGTCAAGGGTGAAGCCCTGCGCTGGACGATGTTGGGAGAGTAATGCGCGTCTTGTATGTGTCCGACCGTTACTGCGTCCACGACCACCGCTTCTTGTCGGCCATCCGGGAGGCGGGGTTCGAGACGCACTTCCTGCCGCTTTCCACATCGGCAGGGGGGGACTCTCGCCCACTTCCCGAGGGAGTGGTCGAGCACAAAGCGGTCGGGCTTCCCGCTCAAGCGGGGGTCTTGGCGCTGTACCGGTATCTGCCCATCTTCCAGCGCCGTCTGGGCGAGGTCCGGCCAGACCTGGTGCATGCCGGACCTGTTCATCGTGGGGCGCTGATGGCGGCGCTTTCCGGCTTTCACCCGCTTGTGACCATGTCATGGGGATGGGATCTCTTGATGGCGGGGAAAGCTCCAATTCAGCGCTGGCTTGCCAGGTTCACGCTTCGGCGAAGCGATGCCTTCATCGGCGATTGCCAGGCCGTGCGGAGCGCAGCCATGGATCTGGGCATGCCTGAGGGGCGGATGGCCATCTTCCCATGGGGTGTGGATCTGGAACGCTTCCGGCCGGGTCGTGAGCCCGAATTGCTAGCCCGGATGGGTTGGGATGATGCTTTCGTGGTGATCACCACACGCGCCTTCGAACCGATGTATGACCCCGAGACAGTGGCGGAGGGGTTCATCTTAGCCAGCGCGCAGGCGCCGGACTTGCGCTGGCTGGCGCTCGGTGAAGGCAGTCTCAAGCCGCGCGTCACAGAGCGCGTGGAAGCGGCCGGACTGCGCGGGCGAGTGCATTTCGCGGGCAGCGTGGGGTACGAGACGTTGCCGTCCTACTTCCGGGCGGCCGATCTGTATGTAAGTGCATCGCTTGTGGATGGCAGCTCGGTTTCCCTGATGGAGGCGTTGGCGAGCGGGCTCCCGGCAGCCGTCTCCGACATTCCCGGCAACCGGGAATGGGTCTCCCAGGGCGAGAACGGCTGGCTCTTCCCGGTCAGGGATGCCGCGAGTCTCGGCACCTTGATCTTGGATGCTCGAGGTGATGCGGAAACGCGGCGACGCATGGGCGTGACTGCGCGCAGGATCGCAGAGGCCCGGGCCGACTGGTCGGTCCATAAGGCGAAGCTACGGGAAGCCTATGCCGTGGCGATAAAGCATGTGGGGAGGCGCTTGACATGAGCGCCCAGGCGAGGCCCAAGGTGGTGGGTATCATTCAAGCCCGAATGGGCTCCACCCGCCTTCCTGGAAAAGTCCTCGCGGACATCGAAGGCGAGCCGATGCTGGTGCGCACCTTCGAGCGCTCGAGGCGTGCATCGAGCCTGGATGACCTCGTGATTGCTACTACCGATGAGAACGCCGATGCGCCCGTTGCCGAACTCTGCCAGGAGCGGGGGTATTCGTGTTTCCGCGGGCATCCCACCGATGTGCTGGATCGCTACTATCAGGCCGCGAAGGCTGTGGGTGCCGAAGTGATCGTGCGCATCACCGCAGATTGCCCGCTGATGGATCCGGAGGTAGTAGACCGGACGGTTAAAGCCTTCTTGGAGGCCCATCCGGAGGTTGACTTCGTGGCCAACCGCTGGCCGACCAGGAGGACCTATCCCATTGGGCTGGATGTGGAAGTCTGCAGCTTCGAGGCGCTCGAGCGGGCCTGGATGGAGGCACCGCCGGGATACGCCAGGGAGCATGTGATGCCCTATCTCTACGAAGTGGAAGGCCGGTTTCGGGCGCGTGTCATCGATTGCGAACAAGACCTCGGCGGGCTTCGCTGGACCGTCGATACACCCGAGGACCTGGCATTCGTGCGCGAGGTCTACCGGGCCTTTCGATGCCGGGATGACTTCTCCTGGCGTGAGGTGCTGACGCTGCTTGAGCGTCGTCCGGACTTGTCGGCGATCAACGCGGACGTCCCGCAGAAAAGTTTTCGGGCGGAGGGCTAGGATGGCGTTGCGGCAGGCGGCGTGGAAATGGTTGAGGAGGTGGTTGTGAGCAGCCCCATGCTTACCATCTTTACCTCCCCCAAGCCCTTCGAGGGGCATATTGGCATCATCCAGGAGAACGCCGTCGACTCCTGGCTTGCGCTCGGCGAGTCGGTCGAGGTGCTTGTCATCGGCGATGAGCCGGGGATGGAAGACGTGGCCCGTTCGCGGGGCCTGCTTCACCTGCGAGATGTGAGGCGCAATGCCTACGGCACGCCGCTGCTTTCGTCGATCTTCGGGCTGGCTTCTGAGGCCGCGCGGGCTTCCATCCTCTGCTACGCGAACGCAGATATTCTGCTCCTTCCGGACTTGCTCGAAGCGGTGGCATGGGTCTCGGCCCGGCTCGACGGCTATCTCATCGTCGGGCAGCGTTGGGATCTGGAGGTTGCCGATCGCCTTTCGTTTGAGGAGGGCTGGCCCGAACGCCTGCGGACACGCGTGCACACGGCAGGCCGGCTCCACAAGCCAGCAGGCAGTGATTACTTCGTATTTCCGAAAGGGCTCTTTGCCGACATCCCCGATTTCGCACTCGGCCGCGCGGGATGGGATAATTGGATGATCTATGCGGGGCGGGCCAGGCGCGTGCCGGTGATCGATGGGACCGATCGCATCACCGTGATCCACCAGCAGCATGATTATGGCCATCTACCGGGGGGGCAGCCGCACTATGGACTCCCCGAGAGCCGTCAGAATATCGCCATGGGGGGCGGGCGTGAGATCGTATTCACGCTCCTGGATTGCAGTCACAGGCTGACGGACGGAGATTTGGAGCCCATCAAGCCGGCATCCCTGGCCGGCTGGCGACGCTGGCTTCTAGTGCAGGCCGTGATCTTGCTAGGCCCCGGCAGGCCCGCCCGCATGATCCGGATGATTCTTCATCCGGTGGAGACGATACGATACTTCCTTCGCAAATGGAGCGGCGCGATGCGTGGAACCTCAAAGGAGCAGGAGCAATCAAGTCGGGCAGGGGAGGTGGGCGGCTGATGCGCGTCGGCATGAACCCGGCCCGTGGCAAGTACTCGGATTATCGCCCGGCGCGTGTGACCGTGGCGATACTGGTGCACATCCCCCATCACACGGGCTATTTCGCGGGCCGGATGGATGTGCTCAGGGCTTGTCTAACCAGCCTGATCGAAAACACGCGCGAACCCTACGACTTGCTGGTTTTCAACAACGGCAGCAGCCCGGAAGTGCGCGCCTACCTGGAGGACCTGCAGCGGGAAGGCGCCATCGATTACCTGCTTCACAGCCGGATCAATGTGGGCAAGATTGGGGCCTTTCAGATCCTCTTCCGGGCCGCCCCCGGCGAGGTGGTGGCCTACGCCGATGACGACATCTATTTCTATCCAGGATGGCTGGGAGAGCATCTGAAGATCCTGGACACCTTCCCCAGCGTGGGCATGGTCAGCGGATGTGCTGTTCGGACGCTCTTTAACATGGAGCGGATCAGCGCCAACCTGGAATTCGCAGAGCGCAACCCAGAGGTTGTGCTCCATACCGGCCGTTTCATCGAGGAAACCTGGATGCGCGATTGGGCCGTGAGTTATGGGCGCGATCCGGAGGAGGTCAGGGCTCAGACGGAAGACGTGGTCGAGCGCATCCTCGAATATCGTGGCCTTCAGGCGTTTGCGATGGCCAATCACAATCAGTTCGTCTCGCCGAAAGAGGTCATCGTGGGTTGCTTGCCGGATACGTGGAGCGGGCGGCTCATGGGCCTGATGGATGAGCTTGATGTGGCTGTCAATCAGGCGGGTTACTTGCGGCTGACGACCAGGCAAAGAACGACGCAGCATATGGGGAATACGCTCGGCCCGGAGTTCGCCACCCAACTCGGCATGGAGATCGAGGCCTCTCAGCCGGCCCTCGCGCTTACCTCGAAGAGGGGCCGCTGGGCGCGATGGCGGCGGAAGTTCTTGCTCTCAAGGCCGGTGCGCTGGTTCCTGCTGGGTGTTTATAGCAAGCTGTTCAAGCTTCTCAATCCGGAGTAGAAAGCAGGGTTATGGAAATCACAGAGCAGGTGGAAGGGGTATAGCCGTCGTGGCGAGAATTGGCGTGAACCCAGCTCGAGAGCGGAAAAGCGAGTACAGGCCGGTCGCCATCACGGTTGGCCCGAGCAAATCTGTCCATGGAGAGCGATATGCTCAGCCAAGCTGCACCACCTTGCCACTTAGCCAGAGAAGCAGTGCGAAGGAAAACCTGCCCATGTTACCATTGGTGACGGCCAGCCCTCGTGTTTCAATACCCGCAGGCCCGGCCTAAGCATTAGGCAAAGGGAAGAACATGGCGAGAATTGGCATCAACCCAGCCAGAGACCAATGGTCGCAGTACCGTCCATCGACGCTGACGGTTGCGGTCTTGGTACATATTCCGGTGCTTGTCGGCTACCATCAGCAGCGGCTGGAGATCTTTAAAGCCTGTCTGAATAGCCTCCTGGAACATACAGGTCGTGATTTTGATCTGATGGTCTTCGATAATGCGAGCTGCCCGGAGGTTGGCGAGTATTTGGATGAGCTGAAGAGCAAGGGGTGGGTTCAATACGTCATCAGCTCGCAGCAGAATATCGGAAAGATGGGTGCTTTCAAAGTCATGTTCAACGCCGCGCCGGGGGAGATCATCGCCTATAGTGATGACGACATTTACTTCTACCCGGGTTGGTTCGATGCCCACCTCGAAATCCTGGAGTCCTTTCCGAACGTAGGCATGGTTAGTGGGCTGCCGGTGCTTTCAAGCACGGACGAATCTGTGCATAGCACCCTGGAATTTGCAGCGGGCACGCCTGGTGTTGAAATGATCCAGGGTTCGCTGGTTCCGGTTGAGTGGCAAATAGACCATGCTCTGAGCATTGGGCGCGACCCCTATGAGTGGGCACGGGCCTCTCGGGAGGGTGGGGATCGCCTTGTTAGGTATAAGGGACTTGAGGCGTTTGTCTCTGCGACTCACTTCCAATTTGTGACTCGAAAGGATGTGATCTTGCAGGCGTTACCCGCAGAATGGACAGGACGACTGATGCGGGAAATGAGGCAGCTGGATCAAGAAGTCGATCGCATGGGCTATTTGCGCCTGAGCACAAGGGAGAGGACTGTCCAGCACCTGGGCAATGTCCTGGATGACCGGTGGGCAGATAAAGCGGCAGCGATTCCGTACAAGCGCCTCAAGCCCAACGAATGCTCCTGGGAGCAGAAGTTGATACGAGTGGGCTTTGTGAGACGCTTCCTGCAAGGGATCTATAACAGGCTTTTCTGGTTACTAAGTCAGCCGCAGGAGGCTCTCACAAAGCCGCGAGAGACTTCCATGGGCAAGGACGCGGGTGAGGTATGAATCGCGGCATGTGTGGTGAACGCGCTACGAACAATGTGGATGAGTGGGTGCAGGTCGAGGCCTGCCCCGTTTGCGGCGCCGACTCGGATTCCCTCCAGCCATTCGAGCGAGTAAGCCATGACAATGATGCAACGCTCACCTATTCAATTTGTGCAGGCTGCGGAACTGCTTTCCAATCGCCAAGAATGAGTGACGAGGCGCTGGCAGCCTACTACGCTGGCGAATATCGGAGGCAAGTGCAGGGTGAGGAGGGACCGACGTTGAAGGATGTACACGTCCAAGGAGAAAGGGCCAGGAATTTGGCTCATTTCCTCACAAAGCACTTGGACCATCTCACCATTCATCTCGATATTGGCGCGTCGACCGGCGCCTTCTTGGCGGAGACGTCGAAGCGCTTCGGCTGTCGGGCGATAGGCGTGGAGCCTGGAGTTGCCTACCGACAATATGCTGCAAGCAAGGGACTGGAAATCTATTCAGACATTGAGAACCTGCCCAAGGAGATCCGCGGTCGAGTGGATCTTGTATCCCTTATCCACGTTCTCGAACATCTTCCCAACCCCATTGCCTATCTGAGGCGTCTCCGTGAGACTTGGATGTCTGAACATGGCTGGCTTCTGCTTGAGGTGCCCAATCTATTCGGCCACATGTCTTTCGAGCTATCCCACCTAGTGGCCTTCTCGAGGGATTCCCTTCTGAGAGCTCTATGGATGGCAGGGTTCAGTTCGGAGGCGGTTCTTATCCATGGACGTCCGAGATCCCGTTTTCTGAAGCTCTATATTGGCGTGCTGGCGCGTCCAGGAGACCGAGCCCCGCGATCGTTTCCAGCGGCGGTGGATGTCAGGAAAGCAAGGCGGAGAAGGCGATCTGCGAATCGCATCCGCAGATGGTCCACAAGACTGGTACCCTGGCTTGTCTGGCGGCCGCTGCCTCCTTCAACTGCGGTGTCCGAGTTGGCCAATGCGGAGCAGCCTCTGGCTCATCAGCGTGCTGATGCCAATAGTCTAGGTGAGACCACTCAACATGAGGAGCCCTGCAGCTAATGGATAGTCCAAGAGCGCAGATTACGGGTTTGGTTGTCACCTATAACGATGCGGAATTTCTCCCCCGCTGTCTGGGTTCGCTGACCTTTTGTGACGAGCTGCTAGTGGTGGATGTGGGATCGAATGACGCATCGACGCAGATCGCCCGGGAATATGGCGCTCGGGTTATCGAAATGGAGCACGTCCCATTTGCCGAGAAGGTGCATGCGCGTGCTGCCGCCCTTACCAAACACGAGTGGGTACTCCTGGCAGACCCGGACATGGAATATCCGGAATGGATGGCTGAGCGTCTCCCAAGAATGCTGGCGCAGTATGAAGATCAAGGGCTCGCGATGGTGATCCTGCCCATGATCACGTATTCGGAGCACGGCCCATTCAACTATGGCCGGAAGGGCGGAGTTCGGGGGCGGGCAGCCGTATTCCATCGTCATAGGGTCGAAATCCCAGGCTATCTTCATTATCGAGGTTTTGAGGCCAAGGAGGGATTCCTCACGCTAGGCCTTGTATCCCCTCCCATTGATGGTGTAAGGCATTATTCGTACCATGGCCTTGGAGATCTCATCCGGAAATCCGAGCGATACCTGCGATATGAGGCTGAGAGCAGGCATGGCATTGGCCAGAGATTCAGCTGGCAGGGTATGTGGCTGGAAATCTACCGAAAGCTCGCTGACGACGTGCGCAAGCAGGCCTACCGCAGCCCCACAGCTCTGCTCCTTATGATCTACCAGGTCGTCAACATTATCCGGGCGAATTTCTCCTTGAAAAGGTACGAGAGGCAGCTGACATCAGACTCATCGCCTGAGGATGCGTAATTGCGGTTCCTGATCTGTGGCATGGGGTCGATTGGACGGCGGCATCTCCGCAATCTTCTCGCACTCGGCGAGCAGGACATCGTGCTGCTGCGAACGGGGAAGAGCACGCTGCCTGATGATGAGTTGGAGCCCTTCCCGAACGAAACAGACCTGGCCGAAGCGCTCGGCCGCTGGTCGCCGGATGCGGTACTCATTGCCAATCCCACCTCAATTCATCTGGAGACGGCGCTGACCGCTGCGGAGGCGGGATGCGATCTACTCATCGAGAAGCCCATCTCGCATTCGCTGGAGGGCGTAGAGGCGCTGCTCGAGACGGTCCGCAGGCATGATGCCAGGGCCTTGGTGGGATTCCAGTTCCGCTTCCACCCCGGGCTGCGGCGGATCAAAGCCTGGCTGGAGGCGGACGAGATCGGCAGGCCCATCAGCGCGCGCGCCCATTGGGGTGAGTATTTGCCCGATTGGCACCCGTGGGAGGATTACCGCAGATCCTATGCTGCCCGGCGGGACCTCGGCGGGGGAGTGGTCCTCACGCTTTGCCACCCTCTGGATTACTTGGTGTGGCTTCTGGGTGAGCCGGATTGGGTTCAGGCGGAAGTTGGGACCTATGGGCTGCCCGATCTGGATGTGGAGGATACGGCTGAGATCCTCCTTGGGTATGATAGGTCTGGGCTGGCCAGCGTCCATTTGGATTACATTCAGCGCCCCCCATCGCATTCCCTCGAGATCATCGGCACCTCCGGCCTGATTCGATGGCGGCAGGCTGCCCCGGCGGTGGAGATCTGGCGGAGCGATGTCAAGGCGTGGGAACCGTTCCACCTTCCGGAGGGCTTTGAGCGCAATGACATGTTCCTCGAAGAAATGAGGCATTTTCTGCGAGTGGTCCGCCGGGAGGAAGAGCCGGTCTGTGACCTTGAGCAGGGGCTGCTCAGCCTGAAAATCGCTCTGGCGGCCAAATCCAGTTCTGCCGCTGGGCGGAGGATCCTGCTTTCCGAAGTGGAGGCCTATGCCTAATAGTGTCGCCGAGGCGGCCACCTTCATCTGCGGCCACCCGAAGACAGGCACCAGCCTGCTTCTCACACTGCTAGATTCCCACCCGGAGCTGATCGTCTATCCGGAGGAGACGGGCTATTTTCGCTGGTTCGCTGAATATACCCAGGGCTATTCCCTCGACCAGAAGGCAGCGCTGGCATCCCAATTGCTGGAGCATGGCTTCCATTGGGACCCCCGCGCCTTGCGCTCGCGGGATGACGATTTCCCTGACCGGGACTATGCGGATGTCCCCTATGATCGAGTGCGCGGGCGTTTCGAGGAATATCTAAAGAGGCTCGGTCTTTCCGAGGCCAATATTCTATCGGCAGCCATGATGGCCTTTGGGGAAGTCTCTGGCCAATTGGGGCCACGCACGAAGCGTTGGGTGGAAAAGACGCCCTATCATGAGCTCTTTGCGGATCAGATTTTCAAACTATGGCCGGAGGCCAAATGCATTCAACTGGTGCGCGATCCACGCGATACCTACTCCTCCTACCGCAGGAAGCATACGGAATGGACGCCCGAGGTGATGGCTTATGCCTGGGATCGCTCGACCCGCTTGGGGATGGCTCACCGCGCGCGGTACGGGGCAGGTCGCTATCTCATCCTAAGGTATGAAGACTTGGTTGAGAATCTAAAGAACACGCTGGCCGAAGTGCGGCAATTCCTGGGGATCGCCGATGACCTGCGTCTCTACCAGCCCACGCGGGCAGGAAAGCCATGGGGCGGGAACTCGATGTTCGGTGAGTCCTTCGAAGGCGTGAGCCGGCGGCCAATCGGTCGCTACCGGAGCGCCCTCACCGAGAGTGAGACCCAACTGCTCGATGTGGCGCTTCGCAAGCATATGCGCCGCTTTGGCTATGCCATAGATACGGAGTATTCGTTCGGTGCCTGGGCCCGCTGGCAAGCTTACCGAATCAGGCGATGGCTCGGAGAGGTCAGGCAGGGGCGGAGGGGAGGCGTGTGATGCAGGAGGATCATTCTGCGATAGGTCGGTTCACTTTGCCTGGGCAAGTCGTGATTATCACGGGTGGGGCAGGCCTGCTGGGGACCTCCCACGCGCATGCCATTGCGGAGGCCGGAGGCCATCCGGTGTTGGCGGATGTCGACGGCCCGAAGGCCTCCGCAATGGCCGAACAGATTCAGGCGTCCCATGGTCTAGAGGCCCTGGGGCTAGAGACGGATGTTTCCCAGAAGGAATCGGTACGGGCGATGGTCCAGGCGACGCTGGCCCGCTTTGGGCGGATCGATGCGCTGGTCAATAACGCCGCCCTGGATCCGAAGTTTGATTCCGCCCATCAGGGCCAGCATGTCAACCGCTTCGAGGATTTCCCTTTAGAGGCCTGGCAACAGGCGCTCGAGGTGAACATCACGGGCATGTTCTTGTGCGCCCAAGCAGTGGCGCCTGCGATGCTGGAGGCCGGGAGGGGTGTGATCGTCAACGTCTCTTCCACCTATGGCTTGGTGGGGCCGGACCAGCGCCTCTATCAGCGTGAGGGCCAGCCCCCACAGTATAAGCCAGTGACCTATACGGTCTCCAAGGCCGCCGCTGTCGGCCTGACGAGATATCTGGCGACTTATTATGCCGGGACTGGAATTCGCGTGAACACCCTCACGCCGGGAGGCGTCTTCGCGGGCCATGATGAGGAGTTTGTGAGCCGATATGCTTCACGTACCGTCATGGGGCGGATGGCCAGCCCACAGGAGATCAGTGCGGCCTTGTTATTCCTGCTCTCGGAGGCATCCTCTTACATGACCGGCGCGAACCTGGTGGTCGATGGAGGCTGGACCGCATGGTAGCCGAAGGAGGGATCCTGGCGCTCGTCCCGGCAAGAGGCGGCTCGAAATCTCTGCCACGCAAGAACATCCGCCTATTCGCCGGGCATCCGCTGTTGGCCTATTCGATTGCGGCAGGGCTTCAGGCTGAATCGGTCGATCGGGTGATTGTGTCGACGGATGACGAGTCCATCGCTGAAGTTGCGCATGAGTATGGCGCGGAGGTGCCTTTCCTGCGCCCGTCGGCGCTCGCCCAGGATGATACGCCGGACCTGCCGGTCTTCGAGCACGCCCTGCACTGGCTCGAGGAGCACGAGAATTATCGGCCCGAAATCGTGGTCCAATTGCGGCCGACATCGCCGCTGCGCCCCTCAGGGCTGGTGGACGAAGCGGTGCGGTTGCTCAACGAAGAGCCAGCAGCGGATTCTGTGCGGGGCGTGGTCCCCGCGGGTCAAAACCCGTTCAAGATGTGGCGCATCGGGGAGGAGGGGTTTCTCTCGCCCTTGCTGACCGATGGCTTCAAGGAGCCTTACAATATGCCGCGTCAACATCTGCCAGCGACCTATTGGCAGACAGGCCATATTGATGCTATTCGCAGCGCCACCATCCTTCAGAAGGGCTCGATGAGCGGGGAGCGGATCTTGCCGATTCTCATCGACCCTCGGTACACCGTCGATATTGATACGGCGCGCGACTGGCGGCGAGCCGAATGGCTTCTCATGGAAGAGGGTCTCGAAGTCGTCTTGCCGGGACGGCCGCGCCGTGGCCTTCCCGACAGCGTTGCCCTCGTTGTTCTCGACTTCGATGGTGTGCTCACCGATGACCGGGTGTGGGTCAATGGCGAGGGGACCGAATGGGTCGCGGCGCATCGCGGGGACGGGATGGGTATCTCCCGTCTGCGGGAGGCTGGCATCGAAGTAGTGGTTCTTTCCACAGAGACAGATCCGGTGGTGAAAGCCCGCTGCGACAAGCTAGGAATCCCAGCCCTTCGGGGTGTGAAGGACAAGGCCGTCCGTCTGCAAGAGCTCTTCGAGGAACGCGGGCTGGATCCTGATCGGACTGTGTATGTGGGGAATGATGTCAACGATCTGCCCTGCTTCTCCCTCGTGGGATGCGCGCTGGCACCCGCCGATGCGCACCCCGCCGTTCGGCGGGAGGCGGACATGATCCTCAAGAGGAAGGGCGGTCAGGGGGCCGTGCGGGAGCTATGCGATATGCTTCTTCGAGCCGAAGGGCGAGGAAGGTGATGGATGAATAGGGAAATCAAGATTGGCGATCGATGGGTCGGGGATGGTCATCCCACATATATTGTGGCGGAAGTCGGGATCAATCATAACGGCGACATGGCCATCGCCAGGAAACTGATCGATGCCGCCGTGCTCGCCGGTGTGGATGCCGTGAAGTTTCAGAAGCGGACGCCGGAGCTATGCGTGCCGGAAGAGCAGCGGGAGCAGATGCGTGAGACGCCCTGGGGCTATATCACCTATATGGAATATCGCCACCGGGTTGAGTTTGGCCGGGATGAGTATGCCGAATTGGATCGCTACTGCCGGGATCGCGGGATACATTGGTTTGCCTCCGTCTGGGACAAGCCATCGGTGGATTTCATCGAGGCCTTCGAGCCCGTTTGCCATAAGATCCCTTCCGCAGCCCTGACCGACCACGACCTGCTGAAGCATGTGCGCTCGACGGGCCGCCCGGTCATCCTCTCCACCGGGATGTCGACCATGGCACAAATCCAGGAGGCCGTGGACATCTTGGGAACGGAGGATCTCCTGATCGCCCACTCGACAAGCACCTATCCCTGCGATCCCGAGGAGCTGAATCTGCGGATGATCGAGACCTTGCGGGCGAATTTCGAATGCCCGATCGGATACTCGGGGCACGAGGTGGGGCTGGTGCCCTCGGCCGTGGCGGTTGCGCTGGGGGCCTGCATGGTGGAGCGCCACATCACCCTCGATCGCGCCATGTGGGGTTCGGATCAGGCCGCCTCCGTTGAGCCTGGGGGGTTCATGAAGCTGGTGAAGTACATCC
>CAZQDE010000053.1:13186-15521 GCA_964591485.1 uncultured Anaerolineaceae bacterium
GCCTCCGTTGAGCCTGGGGGGTTCATGAAGCTGGTGAAGTACATCCGGGTGACGGAGCTGGCGCTGGGCGATGGGGTGAAGAAGGTTTACGAGAGCGAGCTTCCCTCCCTGAGGAAGCTCCGGCGGGTGAACCATTGACGATGAGCCTTACTGGGAAGGTCGGGCGGGCGATCGACTTCAGGCTTCGCACTGGGCTGGAGCCCTATTTAGTCGGTCTGCAGGCCCAGCGGATCGAAAGGGGCGTGCAGGAATATGAAGCCGAGAATCCTCCCGAGGGCTCGCCTGTACTATTCTTTAACGCCTCGACACGCATCTGGGGGCTCAGCCAAAATGCAGCCTTCAGTTTGCTGGCGGCGTGGGGTTTGCGGCTTGGCGGTTTGCCGGCCCGATACTTCGTATGCGAAGCGGGCATGGAGCAATGCGTCTTAGGCGCTATCGCCAGGAAACCCGAGGCGGCTCCCCCTTGCAGGGTATGCATCCGGCTTAGCGATTATCTGTACCCGCAGCGTCTTCGGGACCCCCTTCGAAAACCAAAAACATTCGATCTAGAGTTCTCCAAATTGGAGGCATCGAATAGCCTGGATGCGCTCCGTGAAACTCATTACAGAGGGTTCCAGCTTGGGGAAATGTGTCTCCCTTCTCTGCGGTGGGTATTGCGTCGACATAACTTAGAGGAAACCGCAAGCACACTCGGCCTATACCGGCGGTATCTTCTGTCGGCCGCCCACATCGTGGATGCCGCCCATGAGGCTCTGGAAAGAACGCGGCCGCGAGCAGTTGTTGTCTTCAATGGGATCAGCTTCCCCGAGGCGGTGCTGCGTGAGGTAGCTCTCCGTCATGGCATTCCGGTGATCACCCATGAGGTAGGTATCCGGCCCTTGACGGCGTTCTTCACCCATGGGCATGCGACCGCCTACCCGCTCGATATCCCCGAGGCGTTTGAGCTGACCCCTAAGCAGGATGCGGAGCTGGACAGCTATCTTGGACAGCGATTTCAAGGCAATTTCACGATGGCAGGGATTCAGTTTTGGCCCGAGATGGAAAGACTTGATCAAGAATTGCTAGAGAAGATCGAGCGCTTCGATGACGTGGTGGTTGTCTTTACGAATGTCATCTTCGATACCAGCCAGGTGCATGCGAATATTCTATTTGAAGATATGTTCGTATGGCTGAGATCCGTCGTTGACTTCGCACGCCGCCATCCCCAGACATTGTTTGTGATCCGCGCACACCCTGATGAACTGCGACCAGGCAAGGAGAGCAGGGAGACCGTCCAGCAGCACCTGGAGGAGGCAGGGGCCTTTGAGCTTCCGAACCTGGAATTCCTCGAGCCCACCCGATACGTCAGCTCCTATGAACTGATCCAACGAGCGAAATATGTGATGGTCTACAACTCCACCATCGGGCTGGAGGCGACATTGCTGGGGAAGGTTGTGCTCTGCGGCGGCCAGGCGCGCTATACCGCGTATCCCACAGCCTATCTGCCAGAAGATCGGGAGGGATATTTCACGCTTGCAGAGAGGTTTCTTGCCGAGGAGAACCCCGCGCCCCCGCAGGAGTTCAGGGAGCATGCTCGCCGATTCACCTATTACCAGCATTACCATTCTTCTTTGGACTTTTCCCGCTTCCTGCTTCCACACAAGAATTTTCCGGGCTATGTTCGTTTCAGCGATTTTGATCCGCTTGATCTTTGCCCAGGTGTATGTGAGGAAACGGCGATCCTTGCTTCAGGAGTTCGTCAAGGCGCGTCAATGGTGTACCCGGTGGACTATTCGAAAGTCTCGTTTGGTGAATGAACACCCTCTTTGATTATGGATTGCGATCGTTTGGGCCGATCGAAGGCAAGAGAACTTTGATGAAGGGGAGCAACTTGCAGAATCAGACGATAGGATGGGAAGGACAAATCAGGAGATATATTCGACAGGCCCGTGCGTACAGGGCCGAGTATCCAGGCGGCCTCAGATGCGAAGAACCAGCAAAGGTGCCCGAAATTTCAAGCAATATTCTTTATGATGCTGGCGATGCTTGCTTCTGCATCACGATTCAGTGCTCCCGTGTTTGAGGGACAATCGCGCTTCCAAGCGCTGGCGGAATCCTGTCTCGTGGTATTCGCAAGGATCCGCTGGCGGGCACTGGGATACCGCCGTCGAATCCGGAATAGTATGGATCTTGTCATAACCGGACAGAGGAAAGGCCGAGATGGCTGACCGGCAGCCCGAATGCTCCCTCGTCATCCGGGCCTTCAACGAAGAGAAGCATATCGGCAAGCTGCTGGAAGGCGTTGCGCGCCAGACGATCCAGGACGTTCAAATCATCCTCGTCGATTCGGGATCCA
>CAZQDE010000054.1:0-15341 GCA_964591485.1 uncultured Anaerolineaceae bacterium
GCGCGCCCCCAGCAGGCCGTGAACCCATTCGATCTCGGCTGGTACGGCGTCGAGGTATCCCAGCTTCAGGCCCGCCCGTAGGTTCTCTTCCAGGAAACTGATGGCTTGTCGCAGGAAGGGCTCGGGAAAATCTGCTGCCGCCAAACGCGATTTCAGTTCGCGTTCGATCGCTGGCAGCGAATCTTGGAACGCCCGCAAGGCTTTTCGATGGCTCCTGCTTTCCGGAACGGGCTCCGGGGTGGGGGGGCTTGCTGCGAGGATACCTTCGGCGGCCTCCAGCGCTCGTGGGAATTCAGAGCCGAGAAAGTGCCCTCGAATGCGCGGCCTCAGGCCGGGATGACGGTTGAATGCGCCTCCGGCAAAGGTGAACGGGATCGAGCACCCGGCCAATAGCTGCCCAAATGGGGCCAAATTGGCCGCCGCGGGAAGACGCTGGGCGGTGAGAATCACAAGGTCAGGTTGTATCTGCTGCAAAGTCTGCTCGAATCGGTCGAGCGGAATATCCACTCCCAGATAGACTGCTCGCCGGCCGCGGCGACGCAGCAAGTAAGCCAGAAGCAATGGTGCGAAGCCATGCAGATCATCGGGCGCCGCGCCCACAAGCAGCGTTCCGGGCAAGGAAGGCTGCGGCAAGCCTGCCATCAGTGCCTCCAGGCGGCGCATGGCAAGGGCGGAGGTGAAGTGCTCCTGGTGGATCGAAGCTTCAGCGCGGTACCATCGATCACCGATCTCGGCCAGCCCGCGAGAGAGCACCTCCACCGCAACGACTTCGGCCGGGTATTGGGCGAGAGCATGGGCGATTGCGGCCTCGGCTTGCTCTTCCTGAAAGCGGAGGCATGCCTCCAGCCAGACTTCGCGTGCATGCTCCAGGGCCTGACCATGCAGGATTGGAAACGCCTGGGGCTCGCCCGCCGATACAGCCGGCAGGGCGATCAGGGGATCTTGTCCTTCGGCTTCGAAGCTATGCCAGAGTTCGGCTGCCCGGCCGATCGTCATCCCTTCCATGAGGCGCGCTTTGAGCCAGTGCACAGTATCAATATCGCGTTGGGAGAACAGGCGGTGGCCGCCGGGGGTCCGCTGGGGACAGGGCAGGCCATAGCGCCGCTCCCAGGCCCGCAGCGTATCGGCTTTGACGCCGGTGTCCTGTACGACGGCTCTTAGGTTGAAGGTGGCTCGGCCGGACCTGGTAGGCATCACCTATTCTCTCTGCATGGGCCCATTCTTCAGGATCAGGTGCCATTCTAGGCACGCGTCCAAGAATTGTCAAATCTCTGTCAATATTGAGAGCTTTGGTGTGTCTTGCAGGGGGAAGCGAAAACGCCCGGCGTATCTCCGGGCGTTTGCCTGGTGCCCCCAGGGGGATTCGAACCCCCGTTTTAGGCTTGAAAGGCCTACGTCCTAGTCCCCTAGACGATGGGGGCAGCGGCGCGATTGTACCATCCCCGGGCGAGGCGGGTCAACGCTTGCGCTTTCGGCGCTCGCCCTTGTAGGAGGGGACAGTGATGGGCAGGATGGTCACCAAGCGTCTATCCATGAGGCGGGCACGCAGGCGTGGAGCGATCTCCTCGAGGCTGTCGGCGGTGGTGATGACGGTCGGCAAAGCGGCGTTGTAGCGGAAGTTGATGAGCTGGTAGAGTTTCTCCTGGACCCATGGCTTGGAGGCCTGGGCGCCAAGATCGTCGAGCACCAGGAGGGGACTTGTCCGTATCTCCTCGAAGCGACGGTCGTAGGTGGTGTCGCTCTGGGGGCTGAAGGTGGCCCTCAGGTGGTCGAGCATATCGGGTACGACGACGAACATGACTGCAAAGCCCTGGCTGGCGCGGAAGTTGGCGATGGCTGCTGCCAGATGAGTCTTCCCGGAGCCATAGGGACCCATGAAGACCAGCCAGCCCTGGGGGTCCTCTGCGTAGGCCTGCGCGGTCTGGAAGGCGGCCTCCAGCGTGCGCAGGTCGCTGGTGGGGAGTCCCTCCCCTTTGCGCAGGCTCAGGGTGCCGAAGGTCTGGTGCGAATGAAGGGCCAGAGTCGAGAGGGCGTGCTGACCGCTGTCATCCACCGGGCGACGGTAGTCGGGAGCTTGAATGTGGACATGCGCGACGACCTCGGGGTCAGAAAGACGGGAGCGCATGCGGCCCTCGATCTCTTCCAGGAGCAGGTTGGTCGTCACGACGGTTGGCAGGCGGTTGATATAGCGGTAGTTGAGGATCTGGAAGAGCTTCTCCCGCGCCCAAGGCGTGGCGCTCTGTGTGCCGAAGTCGTCCATGATCAGCAGCGGCGCGTTGCGCACGCGATCGAAGCGCGCCTCGAAGGTTTCGCTCTCGTCCGCGTAGGCAAAGCGGAGTTGATCGAGCAGGTCGGGGACGGTGAGGAAGAGCGTGGGGAGGCCGTGCTCGACGCAGCAATTCGCGATGGCGGCGGCGAGGTGCGTCTTGCCGCAGCCGTAGCCCCCTTGGATGAGCAGCCAGCCCTGGCGGTTCTCGGCGAATGCCCGGGCCTGGTTGTAGGCGCGCTTGATGGATTCTTGCTGCTGGGGTCCCAGCCCCACGCGGCCGCGGGGATTGAAGCTCTCAAAGGTCAAGTGCTGGAGCTTGTCGAGTTGGCTCATGCTGAAGAGGCGGCCGCGCATGCGTTGCTGGACCTCGCGCTGGCGGCAGGTGCATATCTTCAGGCGGCCGAATTCAGGATGTCCGAGTGGCAAATCCTCGCGCAGATAGCCCAGCCCATTGCAGAAGGGGCATTGGGGATCGCCAAGCTGAGGGGCTCGGTTCTGCTCGCCTGCCGGCTGGCTAGGCTTCGTCGCCTTCCCAGAAGTCGGCGAATCGCCCTTGGAGATATCTCCGGCGAGCTTTCTCAGTGTCTCCTCGATCTTCTCGCTCATCCCTGCCTCGTTGCTGCCAGTCCTCGAGGATGGCCTCGACGTAGCGCCATTTGCGGACGTTATTCTCCACTGCAATCCGCATGGCGTCTTCAATCCACTCCGGTGGGTACTCCTTCTCCGCCTCTCGAAGGCGCTCGGCGATCATAGGCGTGAGGGCACCGATGTTTTGCTCGTAGAGAGTATAGATGTTGGGGCGTTCGTGTGCCAAGCGAACCGGCGCATCGGGGACGCCACTGGGGACCCATTCGCCGGCCTCGATCGCGGCGACGGCGGCGCGGCCTTTGGCCGAATTCAGGAAGAAGAGTTGCTCCGCCTCCCCTGCGCTGCCTTGGATGACCACCTTGAGCAGGGTGCCCCGAGCCACGGTGCGTTCCAGTGCCTCTTGGAGGGCCTCCTCGGGCTCGAGTCCATCCTCGGCTAGGGCCTGAAGCAAGAGCGCATCTTGCGCCATGTCGGACCCGCGCAGATAGCGGAAGGCGCCTTCCTTCCTGGCCAGCGCCCAGAAGGCGTAGAGGGTCAGCTTGAGTTCGCCCAGATGGTCGATGGCGGGCAGAAGCTCGCTGAAGAAGGGGTTGGGGATCGGCGTGAGGCCGATGCGTCCCTCGGGGAAGCCCGCGAAGCCTTTCGATGGGGTCATCGCATGCCCCCGGCACTCAAGCTATTTCGCCGATGGCGGCCAAATCGGCGGGGCGGGTAGCGGCGTTTTCGAACTTCGCCAGCGCCTGGCGGAAGACCAGCTCCACACTCCCCACGGGGCCGTTACGGTGCTTGGCGACGATAATCTCGGCGATATTCTGCTTGAGGGTGTCTTCCTCGTATTGGTCAGGCCGGTAAATGAACAACACGACATCGGCATCTTGCTCGAGGCTGCCAGATTCACGCAGATCCGAGAGTATGGGGCGTGGGGGACGGCGGGCCTCGACGGCGCGCGAGAGCTGAGCCGCCGCCAGGACCGGCACGTTGAGCTCCCGCGCCAGGGCCTTCAGGTTGCGTGAGATGTAGGATACTTCCTGCACGCGGTTCTCGATGCGTGTATCGCCGGTCATGAGCTGCAGGTAGTCGATGATGATCAGATCAAGCCCGACTTCCATGTGCAGCCGCCGGCATTTGGTGCGCAACTGGAGCGGGGTAATGGCGGGGGTGTCATCGAGATAGATATGGGTCTCGCTGAGGGCGCTCACCGCCTGAGTGAAGAGCGGCCACTCCTCATCCTCCAGGTTGGCGAGGCGCAGGCGTTGCGAATCAATCCCCGTCTCTTGGGATAGCAGCCGCTGCACGAGCTGTTCGTTCGACATCTCGAGCGAGAAAAGCGCCACATGCTTCTTGTGTATCTGGCTAGCGTTCTTGGCCACGGAGATGCAAAAACCGGATTTGCCTTGACCCGGGCGGCCGGCGATGATCAGGAGATCGCTGGGCTGTAAACCGCCAAGCAAGCGATCCAGGTCCACGAAGCCGGTCGGAACGCCGATAATCTCGTCGCGGTGCCGCGCCAGGTAATCCAGCCGGTCGTAATATTCGCTGAGCACATGCTTGATGGGCTGGAGTTGGTGGGTCAGGCGTCGCTCGCTGACTCCGAAGATTGATTTTTCGGCCTCATTGACAACGTCCTCGATGGCGGAGCTGCTCTGGTAGGCCAAGCGGGCGATGTCGGTGGCTGCAGCCAGGAGGCGCCGCCGGGTGGCGCTTTCCTCCACGATGTGTGCATAGGCCTCGGCGTGAAGGGAGGAGGGGACGTTATTGATCAGGGTTGTGAGGTAGGCAGGGCCGCCGACCTCTTCCAGCCGGCCCTGACGTTCCAGCTCCTCTGAAACGGTGAGAATATCCACCGGCAGGCGTTGCTCATGCAGGGCGGTGAAGGCCTCCCAGATCCAGCGGTTGCGGTGCAAGAAGAAATCGTCGGCAGAGAGGAAATTGGCGATGTCATAGTAGACCTCGGGGTTGACGAGAACCGAGCCGAGCACAGCCTCCTCGGCACCCCGGTCGTGGGGCAGCTGCTGGGTGGGGCTGTTCTCAGGTGCTGGAGGCGGCAGTTGGTCGCTCATGGGCACACCCTGAATGCTTGCGGCCCGGGGTACCGGGCGAGGCTCGAGAGATAGGTTGCGAAGGCCTTTGGGGGCGCCGAGGGAGAATCACTCCTCTGCGTCACCTTCCTCCGACTCGAGGTCATCCAAGTCGAGGGATTCGACAAAATCCTTAAAGACTTCCAGGCGCTCGTCGGTTTCCTCAGATTCCTGTTCGGTCTCTGCCTCTGTTTCCAGGTCTTGCTCCGGGACGGTGGCCGCTTCGTCCATCACCTCTTCGGCGACGAAGACGGGGACATGCACGCGCACGGCGAGTGCGAGTGCATCGGAGGGGCGGGAATCAATGGACATCTCCCGGCCGTTTACGCGCAGGATGATGCGAGCGTAGAAGACATCGTCGCGCAGCTCGGTGATGTTGATGCGTAGGACCTGGGCCCCCAGCTCCTCGAGGACGTTGCGGAGAAGGTCGTGGGTGAGAGGGCGGACGACCTCGACTTCTTGAAGGCTAAGGGTGATGGCCTCGGCCTCATATGGCCCGATCCAAATAGGGAGGAACCGTTCCGAGCCAACCTCTTTGAGGATCACGATCCGCTGCTGAGACATCAGGCTGACGCGGATGCTGTCGATCACGACCTCTACCATCCTGCAAGCCTCCAACGATCATCTGGCCGGATTATAACATGGGCGGCAGGCAGCTCGATACAAGCAAGATGCTCGCCGAATGGGCGGAAGCCTGATATTCTTCAACCCTCAGACGGAGCAGGGAGGGAAAGGCTCGATGCTGGAAGGTTTGTTCTCGCCTCGAGGCGTGGCGGTTGTGGGCGCCTCGGTCAATGCCACCAAACTGGGCTATGGCGTTGCCAGGAACCTGGTCGTTTCGGGATACCCGGGCGCCATCCACTTCGTGAACCCGCGGGGCGGCCGCCTCTTCGACCGCCCGCTCTACCCCGATCTTCAAAGTGTCCCCGACCCGGTGGATCTGGCGATCATCATGATCCCCGCGCCCTCGGTTCCCGAGGCGCTGGAAGCGTGCGGCGAGCGCGGAATCCACTATGCCATCGTCGGGGCTGGCGGCTTCCGGGAGACGGGGGATGCGGGGGCGGCCCTCGAGCGGCGCTGCCTTGAAATCGCCCGGCGCTATGGCCTGCGCGTGCTGGGCCCCAATTGCATCGGGTATCTGGACACGCATCTGCCGATCGACACCAGCTTCCTGCCGCTCCCGGGTCCCATCCCGGGTGATATCGCCTTCCTCTCGCACTCGGGCGCGATCTGCGAAGCGGTCATCGACTGGGCCAGGGGACAGGGATTCGGGCTTTCACGGCTGGTCAGCCTGGGGAACCAGATGGACCTGAACGAGGGTGACCTGCTGCCCGCCACGGCCGATGATCCGCACACGCGTGTCGTGGCGATGTATCTGGAGGGCGTCGGCGATGGGCGGCGCTTCATCGAACAGGCGAAGGCGGTGACGCGATCAATGCCCGTGGTAGCGATCAAGGTCGGGCAGTCGGAAGCCGGGCGGGCTGCTGTGGCCTCGCACACCGGGGCGCTGGCCGGAAGGGACCAGGCCTTTGATGCCGCCTTCCGGAAGGCCGGAGTGATCCGCGCCCGCCACAGTGAGGAGATGTTCGATTGGGCGCGGGCGCTGGCATGGTGCCCGCCGCCTCGGGGACCGAGAGTGGCCGTTCTCACCAACGCCGGCGGTCCCGGAGCCATCGCCGCCGACGCACTGGACGCCAACGGCCTCAAACTTGCGGCCCTCTCAGAGAGCACGCGTGAGAGTCTGCAGACTCTCCTTCCGGCCGCAGCCAGTCTCAAGAATCCGGTGGATATGCTTGCGGGCGCTGGCCCCCGCGAATACGCTGATAGTCTGCGGCTGCTCCTTGCAGATGATGGTGTGGATGGCGTGATCGTGATCCTGCCGCCGCCGCCTGTGACGACCGCGGCCGAAGTGGCGGGGGCCATCATCCCGGTCATCCGATCCCGCGAGAAACCGGTTGTGGTGACGCTGATGGGCGAAGAGCTCATCGCCCACGCGGCACGCCTTCTGCGCGGGGCGCATATCCCGGATTATCGCTTCCCCGAGCGCGCCGCCTCCGCCATGCGTGTGCTCTATGCCCGATCGAGCGTGCTCTTGCGGGAGGAGGGTGAGCCGGTAGCATTCGACGATATCGATCTGGAAGCCGCGCGGGAGATCCTGTCCCGCGCCCGGCCTGGCAAGGATGGTTTCCTGGGAGCGACTGAAGCCCTGGAGGTTGCACAGGCTTTCGGGATTCCGATCCCTCCCCACGAACTGGCTCAATCCGAGCAGGAGGCGGTGCAGGCGGCAGAACGCCTGGGCTACCCGGTGGCGATGAAGGTGGACTCGCCAGATTTGCCTCATAAGTCAGACCTGGGGGCTGTGGCACTCAACCTCAATTCGCCGGAGAAGATTCGTGAAGCCTACCATGCCCTGCTCGAGCGGGTCTCGGAGGCCCTGCCTGCGGTAGAGAGTCGCGGTGTCCTGCTCCAACCCTTCCTGGCGGAAGGCCAGGAGGTCATCGTTGGCATGGTACGGGATGAGCAATTCGGGCCCCTGGTGATGTTTGGATCGGGTGGTGTTGAGGTGGAGGTGATCGGGGATGTGGCCTTCGAGCTCACGCCCTTGAGCCGCTCGGAGGCGGAATCCATGCTCAATAGCACCTGGGCCGGCCGGCGTTTGCGCGGGTACCGCAATATGCCTCCGGCTGATCGTGAAGCCGTTGCCGAGGTCATTCTGCGGGTGGGGCACTTGGCCGACGCGCTGCCGGAAGTGGTGGAGCTCGAGGTCAATCCCCTACGAGCTTTGCCGGGGCCGGGCGGAGGCGCGCTGGCGCTGGATGTGCGGCTGCGGGTCAGGGCGCAGGAAGGCAGTCCCTAGGCGGCCGGAGGCCTCTCGGCTGCCGCGGCCTGGCGTGGCTCCATCCAGCGCAGGCTTATCAGCAGTCCAAACGCCATGATGATCGCCCCGCTGTAGTAGGGGATCTGGATCCCCCAATCGAAGGCCGCCCCGGCCCACGCCGGGCCAAGAATGCGGCCCAAGCTCATGAAGGCGTTGTTGAGGCCCATCGCCATGCCCTGGCCGGAGGTTGTGCGCTTGGAGATGAGCGAGGCCAGCGCCGGCCGGAGCAAGGCGTTGCCTAACACGAAGAAGAGCGTGGCCAGGATCACCTCGGTATAGCGCTGTGCCCGGGTCATGGCCAGAAAGCCCGATCCGCTTGTGAGCAGCGAGCCGCGCAGAATCCAGACTTCGCCGACTGACCGGCTCAGGATGCCTGTCAACCCCCCTTACATCACGGCCGAGGTCAGGCCGATAAGCATCAGGATAAACCCCACCCGTTCGGGTCCGTAGCCATAGCGCTGGAGGGCGTAGAGACTGAAGACGCCCTCGAAGTTGGTGAGCCCGAAGCTCATGATCCCCGCCAACAGCAGCGGGGCTCCCAGCGGCCCGAGCAGCGCCTGACCCATTTCGCGCCATTGCGGCCCCCGCAGGAGGACGCCAGCCTTGCGTTGGTCTGGATGCAAGGATTCGGGAAGGAAGGCGAGCAGCAGCAGAAAGGCGGCAAGGGAAAGCGCCGCGGCCAGAAAGAAGGGCGTGGATAACGACTCGGCGGCCAGCAAACCGCCCAGTCCGGGCCCGATGACCATGCCGATCCCCATGGCTGCGCCCAGAACGCCCATGCCGCCGCCGCGTTCGTCCTCGGATGTGACATCGCCAATGTAGGCCAACGTGGTCGGCAAGGTGGCCGAGGAGAGAATCCCTGCGAGGATGCGGGCCGCGAAGAGCATCCAGAGCTGCGTTGCCATGCCGAAGAGCAGCTGGGCCAAGGCGTTGCCCAGAATCCCGAGGGCAAGTATCGGTTTGCGGCCATACCGGTCCGAGAGGCTGCCCCAGATGGGGGAGAATATAAATTGCATCACGGCGTAGCTGGACATGAGTAGACCGAGCGCCCACCCACCGGCGCCGAAGTGATCCACGTAGAAGCCGAGCAACGGGATAACCATCCCGAATCCCATCATGACGACCACAAGGGTGAGGAAGAGCAGAAGCAGGCTGCGGCGATTTGTGGTTTTCAAGGTGGGTTCTCCTGACGACAGTAATTTAGTGAATGTGGTGCTGCGGTCGGGATTCTTCAGGCCTGTGGGCGCGCTCGTGGTTATCCGGGGGTGATGCCTGCAATCCAAGCAAGAGCGCCGGTCAGCTCCGAGGCCCGCCCCAGACATGGATGCGGGCGGTGCTTAGGGGCCCTTCCATGCTCTGGCCAGCTCCCCGGCGATCCGTGCGTTGTTTCGCAATAATGCCAGGTTCGCCCGCAAGGTGGCGCCACCTGTCAATTGGGCCATGGCCTCAAGAAGAAATGGGGTCAGCGCCTGACCACGAATATCCTGCTCCTCGGCTTGGCGCTCGGCCTTGATCAGAGCGCTGTGGAGCTCTTGTGCGGGGATCGCCTCGTCTGCAGGGCACGGGACGCAAAGCAGAATGGCAGACCCTGCGCCAAGCTTCCAGTGGGCTTCGGCGAATATGCGAACTTCGCCGAGCGTCTCCACCCTCGCAGAGACGGGGAGCCCCGTGCCAGGGCTGAAGAATTCAGGGAAGACATTCGTCTGCCACCCCAGGACCGGGATGCCATAGGTCTCGAGCCATTCCAGCGTGGCTGGCAAATCCAGGATGGCCTTGGCGCCAGCGCAGACGACGATCAGGGGGTGCTGGGCCAAGGCTGGCAAGTCGGCGGAAACATCGTGGCGTGCGCCGCGGTGGACGCCACCAATCCCACCGGTGGCGAAGACCTGGATGCCGGCGGCATGAGCGGCTCTGAGCGTGGCCCCCACCGTCGTGCCGCCAGAGAGCCGTCGAAGGCGGGCGGTGGCGAAATCTCGCGGGCCCACTTTGATGGCGGCAGCATCCATCGCTAGGCGCTCCAGGAGATCCTCCTGCAGGCCGATCCGCACCTCCCCCTCGATCACCGCCACCGTCGCGGGCAGGCTGCCCGCGGCGCGGACCTCGGCTTCCATACGCCGGGCCAGGTCCAAGTTGATGGGTCTGGGCAATCCATGCGTGATCACGGTGGATTCCAACGCCACGACGGGCTCCCCGGTCTGGAGTGCTTCCCGCAGGCGCGGATGCAGGCGAAATCCATCCGGAAGAGGTCTTGGTCGGGGGGGCATCACCGCTCCTTGTCGCCACGGGGCGCCGGAGGGATTACCGAGCCGGGGCGGCTGGCAAGATTAGAGCTCTTCATACAAGCGCTCCAGGGATAAATCGGCGACGACGGTGCCTGGCACCCGCAGGGTGAGCGCCGCGGCCGCCACTCCGAGCCGGACGGCCTCATCCAGAGGGATCGCGTTCATCAAGGCGAAGATGACGGCGGCGGTGAGCGCATCGCCGGCGCCGGTCGGGTCCACAATCTCGGTCTTCATGGCCGGGATATGTCCGCTTCCTTCCGCGGCGGCGTAGCCGACTCCAAACTCGGCCATAGTGATGATGGCGATGTTGACGCCTTCCGTCACCAAATGCCGGGCTGCAGCAATGGCGCTCGCAGGGTCGGCATGCGGCACGGGATGCGCGCACAACCTCTCGGCCTCGGGTTCATTGGGCGTGATCAACCAGAGTCGTTCCAGGTAAGGGCAGAGTCTGGGCGCCAACTTGACCGATGTGGGATCGGCGGCGATGGGGGTCTTCGAGCGGAAGGCGAGTGAAATGGCGGTGCGCAGCGTCCGCTCTGGCAGATTCGCGTCCACAAAAACCGCCGAGGCCTGGCGGAAAAGTTCCCGCCGCTCCCGGAGAAATTCGGGTGGCATGGCGTCGATGACGCGCATGTCGTCGATTCCGGTGTGCAAAGCGCCCTGTGAATCCAAGATGGCGAGATAGCTTCCGGTGGGTTGCTCCGGAACCCGGATGGTATGCTCGATGTCAACGCCGGCCTGGGCGGCGTGTTCCAGGAGCTGGCGACCTTGGTCGTCATCGCCCACGGCGGTGAGCAAGATCACCTCCGCGCCCAAACGCGCCAGATTCTCGGCCACGTTGCGGGCCACGCCGCCGGGCGAGTACCGGATCTGGCCGGGGTTGGATGTGCCTGTCTGGAGTGCGTCGAAGGGGCGCGCGACCAGGTCGATTCCGGAGGATCCGATCACGAGAACAGGCCCATCTTGGAAGGACCATTCCGACATCATTCCGCCTCCCCGAATACGCGCGGTTCGACCAGCGTCTCCAGCAATGAGAGCACACTCTCCAGGCCTTGGCGGATCCCGGGTTCAAGGTCCATGCCGATGCGCTTGTGCATGCTTCGCAGTTGCTCGCGGATCAAGGAAAGCAGCGCAAAGTCGCGGTGGGCGCCTGGGAAATCGGGGGAACCCCAGGTCCGCACCCAGGCCTGAGGAATCTCGAAAAGGCGATCCTGATAACGCAAGTTTTGCTGGCGGGCGATGTACTCTGGATCGCGGAAGAGCTGCAGGCGATGGAAATTCCGCCAAGTGGTGATGAGGGCTTCGCCAGGGTTGCGTTCCTGGCCCACAGGGTCCTGGAGATCCCAGGTGCCAACGCCCACCCAGGCCAACTCCAGGCCCTTATCGCGCAGGCGGGCCCGGACTTCGGGCGTATGGAAGCGGGCGGTCAGCTCCCGGCGAGGGATTTGGAAGCTGGCCTGCGTGGCGCGCTGGACGGCGGCTTCGCCCATGCGGTAGGGCTGCAGGGCGAGGATCTCCTCGAGCGTGTGCTGGGAGACGAACTCCCGGATCTCACGTTCGAGGACCTCCGCCAGGATGGTTTCTGGGGCCTGGGGTTTGCCGTTTACGACCGGCCGTCCGTATACCAGGCGCCGGACTGCTTCCTCGGTGTAGGGATAGGGATTGGCAAGGCTGCGCTCCTGCTCGCCGGCGTAGATACGAAAGAGCATCTGGGCATCGCGAGCGTAGATGCGAACGCCTTCGGCCGTCTCGGCACGTATCAAATCGACCTTCGCAAGACGGTCGCGAAGATCGACCACGTCCCGAAGGCGTTCAAACCCTTCGATGAAGAAGGTCGACTGCGTGGGCTCGTGGCTGGAGGAATCCGCCCCGGGGGATGAGAGCGCATATACTTTGGGCCTTCCCTGTCTGTCCTCGAAGACGGCCGCAAATCCCAGGTGAATTCGGATGAAACCCGGCCCGCCTATGCGCTTGAGTGGATTGGAGGGATCCAGGCCGCTCACATCGCTGCGATCGATGCGCAGCCGGGGATAGCTTAGGCCGAAGATGGCGCCGAGCAGATAGTTGAAGGCAATCCAGACCGACTCGAGCTCAAAGAGGTCTGCCAGGTAGGCCGCGGCGATGATGAGGCTGGCCAGCATGCCCGCGGTCAGCGGCAGCATGTGGAGCAGAACATCGGGGTGAAAGAAGGTGCTGAGCACGTTGAGCAGCGGGTAGGTGAGAGGCGGGAGATTCTCGAGCCAGAAGTACGGGACCTGGCCCGGAAAATTGAAGCTCACGACCAGCAGCAGCCAGGCGAACGCCAGCGAGCCGGCCAGGAGAAGCAAGCGGACGATGGCCGCCGTGATGTCGCGTCCCAGAATTAACTCGACGATCGAGCGGCCGAATGTGCGAACCAGATCACTGGGGTGGTCGGTCGTCCAGGCATCCATGCTGTGTCAGGTTCCGCTGGGCCTGAAGCCGCCGTCAGCTCTGGCGAGCGCCTCGGCCATGCTTTCGAGGCGGCGGGCGAGCTGCGCGGCTTCGGGGGTGAGTTCGCGGCGTCCATAGATGCGAATGGCATCGGAAAGGATCAGGGCAAGCGCCTCCCGGCGGCCGATGCGCCTTCCCTCGAGCAGGTTCTCACGCAGGCGTGAGGTCAGTTCGATGGCCAGGTAGCGCTCGGCCTCCAACTCGCCCTCCAGGCGGTGCTCTTCGACCTCGCTGGTGGCCTTGCGCAGCCCCTCTTGCACGGCGCCGGCCCAGGATTCGCGCCAATGGTAATCTCGCTCGTGCTGAATATCCTCCGGGAGCTGCAGATTCTCGATGCGCACATCCAGCACACGCACGCCGCGGCTGCGCAGGATCTCGCGCTCCTGAGGCTCGTGGGAACCTTGCTCGAGGGCATCGCGGGGCGGCACGAGGCGTTTCAGCAAGGCATCGCTGATCAACTGCAGGGGGCGGGCCTCCGGGTCGCTGCGCAGCAGCTCGCTGAGGTCCCAACGTTTGATCTCCTCACGCCACAATTCGACCAGCAGCCGCAGCGGCAACTCTGTCCAAGGCAGATCTTCCAATTCGCCGAACACATGCCCGTATACCGCGCGTTCGACCGAGGGGGCATAGAACTCGAAGGGCGGCTTCTCCGGTATGCGGCCCTCTCTGGGTTCGGCTTCGTGGCCGGGATCGAGGATGAAGGTGACCGATAGGTCTGCCGAGACCGGGATGCCATCGCGGGTGATGGCCATGGACTGGGCCGAGGCCACCTCCTCCTGGCTGCTAGGTGGGCGGCCCTGGATGCGGCGCTCCTGCCGGCGCAAATCGAGCGCCTCCGCCAGGCGTTCGCCCGGGCGGGTGAAGACCACGCCCGGCCCGGCGGCGCGGGTAAAAGCCGCATCCGTCCGGAATACCACTGCGCTGGTGGGATCCACCAGAAAGACGCCCGGTCCCCGCCGACGGTCCTCCCGGTAGGCTTCGATGGCGCGCCCCTCATGCACGAAGGTGACGGGTCCTCGCTCCCCCAGCAGATGCCCGATCAGACGCCGGATTACCAGCCAGCGGTCATGCCAGGACTCTACCGGCAAGACGAATTGTGCGGCCAGGGCCAGCATCGCCAGGCCAGAGAGGAACGCCAGATCCAAATCGACCACCAGCATCTGCAGGTCCGGGATCGGCTCCGCGGTGACGTAGGCCAGCGCGTGCAGGCCGAGGATTGCGAAGAGCGTCCCGGTGCGCAGCAGCCTGCCAACCAGGGCACCGAAAGAGGCTGGAAGCGTAATCAGGAGATGCAGGCTGAGCGCGAAGAGATAGGCTGCAGCTGCGAAGCCCAGCAACGGAATCAGAGCGAAGAGCCCACCGCGCAGGTAAGGCTCGCTCGTGAGGCCGAGCAAATAGAAATACAGCCCGCCTGCAACGATTAGGAGAAACGCGAGAACGGCAGAAGGGCGGCGGTGAAACGGGATCCTCTCCATCGGAGGTCGATTGTATCCCAAACGCATGCCACGGCCAAACCAGAGCGAATTCGGCCGCCTCGCCCGCTCACGGTGCCTGCAAATTCGGGGTTCTGCATGATTTGCCCTCTTGGCCGCCGGCCGTGGAGTTGCGGAACGATCGACGGCGAGGCGATGCCGCTTGCAAGGGCGTTCATCTGCCAGTACCCTAAGGTAGACGAGCCCGGCATAGTTGAGGTCAACGCATGGTAACACGAGAGTCCGAACTGCTGCGTATCCTGGGTGCTCTGGCGCAGGAATTTCCCCAGCTGGAATGGGTGGCTCTGGTCGATGATGATGGCTTGATGATCGCGTGCCATCCAGCCTCGCCGCCGGTCTCGCAGGACCGGATTGCGGGCATGACGGCCGCGCAGGTGCTCACCTCGCGACGCCTGGCGGAAGAGATGGAAGCGGGCAAGCTGCGCTACGTCACGGTGATGGGCTCAGCGGCGCAAATCTTGATTGTGGCGCTTGACCGCCGGCATTTCCTCACCCTCGGCATGGCCCCCCAGGTGCAATCACAGGGCGCCTTCGGCCCCCTTAGCCGCTGGGTCCCGGAGCTCCTGAGAACGCTACGCATGCGCTTCTCCGCGACCTGATCCCTGGACAGCCCCGGGCTCGATGCAAAGGACCTTTGGAGGCGAATAAAGGCCGCCGGAGGGTCTCATGCGCCATCAGTCCTATGCCTATGGTCACGACCATTTCGCCCTGGATCCAGACCTGCCGGCTGTCCTCTCTCACTTCTGGCCTGGTTTTTCCGAACACAAGGAGCATCTAGGCGCCTTTGGCCGCCTGTGCGGCGGCGAGGCCTACGAGGTGGTCATGCATGTCGATGCCGGCGCCCTGCCCATCCACCGCATGCACGACCTCGATGGACACCGGGTGGATCGGGTGGAATTATGCCCGGCGCACATGGATTTGCTCAGGCGGCTGGCTCCCATGAATCGTCCCCCGTATGAAGGCGGATCCTGGCATGAGCACTTCGCACTGGGATATCTGCTGGCTGACCCCGGGCTGTACTGCACGCTGATCGTGACCAATCAGACGGCCTATGCCATCCACAAGTATGCGCCGGAACACGATGCCTGGAAGCAGGCCCTGCTGGCTGGAGAGCGGTGGGGCGCCACATGGATGACGGAGACTCAGGGCGGCAGCGACCTTGGCGCCAACCTCGCCCGGGCCGAGCAGACGAGGGACGGTTGGCGGCTCTATGGAACCGACAAATACTTCGCCAAGCTGGCCGCCCTGTATGCAGCCAAGTTCATTGCCCGGCAATCCTAC
>CAZQDE010000055.1:0-4570 GCA_964591485.1 uncultured Anaerolineaceae bacterium
ATCTGCGATTCGCGCCGCTTGATGTCATGCAGAATATGGTCTGCTGGGGTTTATGCTGATCCATGTCTCCTGCAGAATCCTCGATATCCAGGATACACCGTCTCCCATTTTCCCTGCAAGCCGCATGGCCGTGCTCCAACTACTCGCCCCGCCACAAAACATCGCCCGGCATCTTCAAATCCTGCTGCCTGTTGGGATAGCCTCTCGGCATATCAGGATCAGATCTTCCTGCACCGCAGGGCATGGATCGAGTGTCCTGATCCATCGAGGGCCAGAGAATGCATGCGATGCGCAAACCCAGGCCAATGGGCCTTCGCCCAAGGCTCCCCGTAAGGCAGCCCGTTGCCCCCTTTCCGTAGGCGTGTCGAGGTCTGCTCCCATCAAAGCAAGGTACTGCTTTCTGGCACACTCTCTGGGCAACCGCCGCCTTTGCTCCGCGGAGCAGGCACCCAAGTTCAGGGCATTTAGAATTCGAGCTTTGCAGCCCGAAGCGCTTCATCCCTCTGGGAATATCGCCTGCCGCCTAGAAGATGAGGTCAAGAAGAGAATTCGCCAATGCCACGGAGCATACTGTCAGGATCCCGCCCGCGATCAGGGTGGCGATGCGGAGAAGTAATCGCGCGCCGGATGCCCCTGCGCCCAGGGCATGATGCACCTGCGCACCCAGCGCGCCATAGACGACGCCCACCGTTGTGAGTATCCCAGTTCCTCCTACAATCACACTCACCACGAACCGCGCCAGGCCGAGCCAGATTTCGAGGACTTGCTCTGTGGATTCGGCGCCCGAGCCGGCAGCCAGAAAGGCCTGCAACGCCGGCACGAGCGATCGGGCGGAGGCCGCCACGGCCAGGAGTATCACCATCCCTACGGCCTGCTGCAGCGCATGGGCGTGGCCGAGGGCGTCGCCGGTCACAGTCGAGAGCTGCGCCTGGGCCAGGTTCACGACCATCGAGATGAAGAAATAGAGGGCGATCACCCCCGCCAGAATGGTCACCCACTCGTCCACGGCTCCGTTCAGCGCTTCCATGGACGTCCCGCTACCACTCTGCATCCACCCCGGTCGCGGCTCTCGCCCTGGAGATCACATATGCATCGAACCCGCTGATCCCCAGCCCGGGCAGATTCCCGAAGACCGTGCTCGCCGTGCCGCGAATGTGCACCTCCACCTCGGCCCCGCGCACCTGGACCGAGACCAGGGAGATCGTCATCCAGCTGTCCTCGGACACTCTTCCCTGCATCGCCGCGACCGTCTCCGCCGCCCGCTGCCCGGCCCAGGTTTCGTTCAGCACGAAATTCCCCCTCGCGGCTTCGCTGAGGTCTAGAGCACCGCCTGCCGCCAGCGCGGCCGCGTCGGCGGTGATGCGCGCCTGGTTGCGCATGATCTGGTAGCGCCCCAGGTCGAGCGAGAGGAAGAGGGCCATGACGAGAATCGGGATCAGGATCACGAACGCCACGATGATCTGTCCCTCTTCATGATGGGGGCCGTCTGGGAGGGAGGAGAGTGAGAGGCTAGCGCCGGATCGTCCCGGGCGTGATCCAGCCATCTTCCGATCCTGCGGACATGAAGGGCGAGTACATGAAGAACGCGGTCCCCCGGGGGGTATGCGCGCCGCTGGCTGTCTGGAAAACCTCCCAGAAGTCAGACCAGGCCAGGGAGGAGACGTAGACCGTCATGCCGCTGCCGCCTCGTCGGGACCAGCCATGCTCGGGGTGTGGATAAATATCAACGGCGCTGGATTCCCAGAGCCGCTTCATGCCCTCATCGGCGTGCAGCGTCAACTGCTGGGCAAGCGTGTTGCCTGCCAGGCCATAGCGCTCGCGCGGCATGAAGACCGCCCCGCTGTAGGCGGCGCTCTGCGCGGCCAGCTTCGAGTAGGTCCACCAGCCGGCATAGGTGATCAGGAGCAGGAAGAGCCCCAGGGCCGGCAATACGATCACGAATTCCAGGGATGCCTGACCCGACTCGGGCCGCCGATGCCTCCGGCTGCAACCTCTCTTCATCCCTGTCTCCTTCACGGGGCGCCGTTGAATTCCCACACGGGCGTGTAGGTCGTCCCGCGCAGCGGGGCGTCAAGGTGGATACCCATTGGGGTCCAGGGGAGGAAGACCCGGCCCTGGAGCGTGAACCGCCGGCCTCGCACCCCGTTCCCGCTCAGCCAGGCGAAGGGGTAATCGACAGCCTCCGGCGCTAGGCCGGCGCTCGGCGCCGCCCGCGACCCTGTGACGCCCGCAAAGCCCATGCCGTATCCCGGCGCGGCGGCCTCGAGCGATGATCCTTCCAGCGAGAGCGAAGCGGAAAGATGATGGAGATGCCATCCGGCGCCCATCGCAAGTCCCAGGAAGATGACACCCAAAAAGATGGGCAAGATGATTGTGAATTCGAGCGTCGCCTGGCCTCGAGCAGGGCCGATGATTCCAGATTCGCGCCTGGATCTCATGCGCCGGAGCCGACTGGCTTCTTGCAGCTCTTGCAGATCGCCAGCCTGGCTACCAGGAGATCTCGGCCGCGCGCTGCCTGACGTAGTTGCCCACGATGGCGATCACGGCGATGGCCACGAGCACGATCAGCGCCGCGATGGCGGTCCACTCCAGCGTATCCTGGCCCTCCTGGTTTGAGAGAATCCCTTTCAGCAAGAAGTCTTTCATCTGCATTCTCCTGTCCCCGATCCGGCGATCGCAGGCCGCCGGGAGGCCTCGCCGCGCTCACACTCTAGCATGGGCCGCGGCCGCATAACGTTATGCGTGCGTTAGTTGTATAGTGCGGCCTTCTCGGGGCAGGCATCTGCGCTCGATGATTCGATCGCGTCGATCCAGGCGTGTTGCTGTGTGCGCAGCCGCGGCGGTGCGATCTCCGGGCCGATTTTCATCGGCGGGTTGTGAAGCCCATCAGGGATCCAGGGTCGGGGGGATCAATGTCCAGATCGCCAGCTCGCCCTCGATCTCCTCGTCGACGATCTCGAACCACAGCTTGCCCGGATCCGCGCCGAGCCTCCCGACATGGAAATAGAGCCAGCCGCTGGATAGGCAATAAAGCCTTGGCGACCTATAATCAGCAAAATTCTCGTCTCTATCAGTAAGCAACACTTGATTCTCACCCAGATCTTGCGCTGAGATCCTGAGTTCCCTCGAATAATCTCTTTCGCCTTTCGTCATGCATCCAGCGAATCCGGCCGGAGGTTCAATGCCCTCTGGTTCTACATCCACCTGGATCATCACCAGGGTGCTGTTCGGCGGGATGAACACCTCCGTATTCCTGCTGAAGTCGAAGAGGTTCGTACGCAGGCCCTCCGGCGCCGGTCTCATCCTCCCCGTGGCCGGCTCGTAGGCCATCGGCCGCCCGCTTCCCGCCACCAGGCGGGCATCCCGCACCGTGAAGGTCTTCCCGGCGATCTCCGCCGAATCCCCGATCCAGCGCATCGGCGGCCACGCCCCTGTGCCTTGCATCCGGTTCGGAAAGCCTCTCAGCCTCTCCCCATCCGCCGCGAAGCCGGCGAACGCCAGTTGCATGCGCTCCGCAGCGCTCATCGCCGGGGGCTCGGGCGGCTTTGGCGCGGCAGCGGCAGCCTGGATCCGTACGTCCTTGCCAGGTGGGCTTCCGCCCCCCGGTGCGGCAGCGACGAGCACCCCCGCGGCCAGCACTCCCACCATCAGGGCTTTCCCAGTGCCCCTCACCGCAGCCTCCACGCGGGTCCCGAACCGCCCAGCACCAGCCGGACCCGCTCCAGCGGCACGCCCCGCGGCAGCGCGCTCAGCAGGCCCAATCCCTGTGTTGCGCTGCGCACATCCGCCTGCACGCCGTAGCGCACCGCGATCTCGCCGCCGTCGCCGCGATACAGCGCCACGGGGTCCGTCGGGAGGAGGGCGTAGGTTCCGTCCGCGGCGGGGTAGAGCAGATAGAGATCTTCCAGGCGCTGCGTCGCCGCGGCGATCTCGATCATCAACCAGGGGTCGCTGCGGCGCTGCGGCAGGAAGTCCTGCCCGTGCAGGTTGTCGTTGACGAGAATCGCTCCCTCCATCGTCCAGACGTCCAAAATGGCGATGCCGTGCGCCGCCTCGCCCGGCCCGAGCACCGGCATGGGCCCCTCGAGGCCCAGCGCCTGGCGCGCCGCCGGCGCCAGAAGGGCGGGATCCAGGCAATCCACCTGCGCGCAGATCTCCTCCATCATGGTGGCCTCGAAATCCGCTTCGTAGAGCGGTACCTCCCACACCGGCAGCGGGGCGGCCCCGGAACCCTCCACGCCTCTCAGCGCCAACCAGGCCGTGCGGGTTTCCGCGGGGAGATCCGCTCGCAGCCAGGTGAGCGCGCTCTGCACCTGCACACCCTCGAAACTCGCCGCCAGGCCGTCCAGGTCCGGCTCCAGATAGAGATCCAGATCGAGCCGCGCGCCGAGGGCCACATGATCCCATGCCTCGCGCGCTTCCTCCATGCCCGGGAAGGTGAATTGCAGGAAGAAGCGCCCCAGACGCGGCTCTCCGCTCTCACGGCAGACCACGGCAAAGGGCGCCTGCTGCCGGTATGCCACGGCTCCGCCCGGGCAGCCGGAGCGGGGTGGGGCGCCCAGGTGATCGT
>CAZQDE010000055.1:4670-14990 GCA_964591485.1 uncultured Anaerolineaceae bacterium
GTCGCGGTCGTTGCCCTTTCGCTCTCTCGGTTCCAGGCCAGCACGGTCATCGCCGGCAGCCGGTGCCAGCCCCCCACCGGCAATCGCTCGAGATTGGCCCAGGCCGTCTGCGGCGGCGTCCCCGGGGCGGCTTCCGTAGAGCTGCTCCACACCAGATGCGCCTGCTCCACGGGGACCGCGGAAAGGCACAGCAGCCAGCCCTCGCGGATCTCGCCGGTCTCCAACCACGGCGCCGCGGCCGTATATGCCGGCAAGGGAGGGGCATACGCCTTCATGGCGCCACCTCCGGCTGGGATGGGGGGCGCGCAAGGTAGCACGGACTCCGATCGCGTATCGGTCGCGCCGAGCGGCAGCCCCGTGGGAGCCGCACCTCCGCCCATGGCCAAGAAGGGATCCGCTGTGCGGCCCTCGCCCGCCGCTTGCACCCTCACATACACCGCCAGCGGGACATATCCCTGCTCTTCCAATCGCTCGCGCCAGGCCGGCGTCTCGGAGAGCGGGATTCCCTTCTGGCCTTCAGCGCCAGCCGCGAGCCAGCGCTCGAGTGGGATCTCGCGGGGGTCTTCCAGCACGCGCAGCACCTGCACGAACGCCCCGCTCATGGGGTCCTGGATGATGGGGTGGAAGATGGCCTCCGGGGATGGCGCGGGAACTGCGGCCAACGATAGCTCGATGCGATCATATGCGCCCACGCGCGGCGTCTCTTGCGCCGCGGGTGCGGAGGGGGTGTCCGGAGGGGCGCGGCCGCCCAGACGGCTGCAGCCAGCAGCCGCCATCACTGCCAGAGCGCACCACGCCACCCTCGCCGCGCGAGGCATCCCCATCGCTTCTCCGGACCGCGCCGCGGAGTCTATCAGACAATGCCCTCGCGGGTAAGGAGGATCAGCGTGGGCAGGATCGTGACCAGGATGCTCGCCAGCAATATCACCACGGACGTGATCAGGATCACCCGGATCCGGGCGCGGTGGCCCTCCTCGATGATCTCGAGCTTCAATCGCTGCCGCATGGAGGCGGCGCGCATCTGGAAGGGTTCCACCAGGTTCTGCCCCTTCTGGATCGCCACCGTGACCATCCCCAGGAACTCCTCGAAGGGGGGTGCAGAGGGCAGGTCCGCCCGCACCTCCTGGACTGCCTCATGGATCGAGCGCCCCATGCTGATGCCCGCCGCCAATCGGCCGCAGGCCTGGCCGAAGAGCCCCACGCGCCGCGTCTGCGCCAGCGCCTCGGCGATGTCCGCGCCGGAGCGCAGGAAGAGGGCGATGCGGTCCAGGCCGAAGCCCATCTCCTTCAGCAGGCGCTCCCGGCGCCGGCGGATGGCCCGGTTGAGCGCCCGGTCCGGCGCGATGAAACCGTAGGCTGCGCCCAGCGAGGCCGCCAATGCGGACCCCACGGCGCCCAACCGCAGCCCCAGCCGTTCCATCGCCAGACTCAGTGCCAGGGCCGTCGCGGCGTAGGTCAGGGCCAGGACCATGCGGCGCGTGTGGAACTCCGCCGCCGAGGCGTAGAGATGCCCTGAACGCCGCAGCCGCTCGGCGAGATCCGCGCCTTCCGGCCGGATCCGGCGGCTCAGATCCATGAGGGCGGCCTGCAGGAGGGCGCCCTCCGCCGGGTCCGCCAGGCGCGGTCCGCTGTCCGTGTGCCGGATGCGGCCCCACGTCGAGCGCGGCACGGCGAAGGAGGCCGCCATCAGGAAGAGTCCCAGCCCCACCAGTCCCGATAGCAGCAGCGCCAGCAGTGGGTCGCCCATCATCCCTCCTCAGACCGCCTCGATCTCGAACACGCGGTTCACCTGCGCCAGCGCTCGAGATCCCAGCAGGAATCCGCCCAGCGCCAGCAGGTAGGCCGCCGTCTGGATCAGCTCCCCGCCCGGCGAGGCGTAGATCCTCGAGAGGGCGGGCGAGGAGAACCGCAGCAGCCCCACGAGCAGCGGCGGGGCGAGCGCCACCAGGCGCATCTGGCTGCGCACGCCCGAGAGCTCGGCCTGCATGCGCCTGCGCTCGCCGGCCGTCTCCCGGATCGTCGCGCTCAGCGGGCTGAGAATCTCCTGCAGCGGGATCGCGGCTCCGCGGCCGGCCCATACCCCGAGGGTGTCCGCCAGCAGGTCCAGCGCGGCGCTCCGGCGTCTCTCCCGGACGGCCTCGAAAGCCGCCTGCAGGCTGGCGCCGGCGGCGATCTGCCCCGCGAGGGCCCGGAAATCCTCGCTGGCTGCCTCCGGCGCCGTCTCGGCGGCGTGGGACAGAGCGCCCTTCAGCGAGCCGTATAGCTGCGCGCCCACGCCCAGCCGATCGCAAACCTCCGCCAGCGCCTCCTCGTAGGCGAGCCGCCGGGCCTCCCGCCGCTGGCATAGCCACTGGACATACAGGATCAGTGCGATGGCGCCCATAAGCAACGAGGCCCAGACCGCGCCGGACAGCAGGAAGGTCGTCAGGGAGGCCGCCAGCCCGAGCAGCAGGCCGGTGCGCACGAACCCCGCCGCCGAGACCGGCAGCTCCGCCTGGGCGAGCGCCGCCGCCAGTCCCCGCCTGCGAAAGGTTCCCAAGAGGCCTTCCGCGGCGGCGGAGGGTTCCTGCGATGCCCCTCCGCCGGCTTCCAGCAGCCGGCGGATGCGCGCCAGCCCCTCCGTCCGGGGCGCAAGCGTCATGGACAGGACGATCAGGAACAGGCCCACCGCGCCCATGAAGGACAGGAAAAGACTTGTGAGCATGTGCATCGCTCCTTATACGGGCTCCATCGCCGCCGGGGGCAGGCCCGCCTCCGCCAGGGCCCGGGCGTGGACCGAGGCCGCCAGGGGGCCCTCCAGCCGGCGGCCGTCGTGGCGGAAGATCGCGCGCATCTCCGGCTCGTAGGTCCTGCCCCTTCGCACGACCGCTCCCGTGCATTCGGCGATCGTGCGCACTCGGCGGGCTGTCCGGCCGTTCCTTCTCGAGACCTCCAGCGAGAGAGCGATGTGCAGCGTGGAGGCCACCATGTGCGCCGCCCGCCAGGCGTCCAGGAAGCGGCCCCGTTCGCTCTGCGCAAGCATGAGGAAGATGCGCCCGAAGAGCTCCTCCACGCCGTACGCGTGCACGCTCGTCAGGCCGTTCTTGTGCCCCGTGGCCAGGGCGTTCAGCAAATCGAAGACCTCCGCGCCGCGCGCCTCGCCCAGTGTCAGGGCATCCGGGCGGTGGCGCAGCGCCAGCCGCACGAGGTCCTCCTGGGTGATCGCGGGCACGCCCTCCAGCGATGCGGGACGCGTGCGCAGGTAGAGCACGTTGTGGGGCTTCTCCTCGCCGGGGTGCAATACGATCTCGGGCGTATCCTCGATGATCAGGATCCGCTTTCCCCGCGGGATCTTGCGCCCGAGCGCCATCAGCAGCGTTGTCTTGCCGGAACCCGTCGGCCCTACGGCGGCGATGTTCAGCCCCGCCAGCACGGCGGCGTGCAGGTAGGCCGCCGCCTGCGGGGAGAGCATCCCGGTCGCGGGTCCTTCGAGCAGGTCCTCGTAGTCCGGGATCGGCGGCCGGCCGTCCGATGGTTCGGCTGCGCTTCCGTCCGGCGCCAGCATGTCCTCCAGCTCGATGCCGCGCGCCCTGGGGATGCGGATCACGGCCGCCGGCCAGGGGGAGGCCACGGGGTGCGTCACGACCCCGATGCGCTCCCCGCCGGGCAGCACGGCGTCGGCGATGGGGAGCACCATGCTCGCCTGGCGGTTGGACCCGGCGATGCCCCGGTTGAGCATCTCGAGCAGCCGCTGCGGCGAATCGAAGCGGATGCCGGTCTCCTCCCAGCCCGCGCCGCGGTGGACCCTCACCTCCCGCGTCCCGTTCACGGCGATGTCCTCCACCCGCTCGTCCGCCAGCAGCGCCTCCAGCGGCCCCATCCCCAGCAGATCCGCCAGCGCCCGCCGCACGAAGCCCTCCGGGTCGGCGGCGATCCTCGGCCGGTTCTCCCGCAGCGCCCGGTCGTTGCAGGCGATGTAGGTTTGGGCCGCGAGGCGGGCGGCTTCGTCCGTCACGGCGGGGCCCGCCGCGGCCAGCTGGTCCGGGGTGAAGGTTTCTGTGAGGCGGCGGCGCAGAATCGCGAGCGCCTGTGGATAGGGATCGCCGCCCGTGGACGGTGCCTCGGCCGCGCCGGCGGCGAAGGCCTCCTCGAAATACTTTCCCTCCATCGATCGGCTCCCCAACGTGCCGGCCCTATCCGGCATTCTTCGCCTGCCGTTTCATCCGCCGCCCCCAGCCCCGCCTCGCGCGCCCGTTCTTCATGCGCTCCGCCCAGGCCGCGGCGATGGGCGGGTAGAACTGCGCCGCCAGCTCGGCGATGCCCCGCAGCGTGGCCTCCGTCTGGGCGGGGTTCTTGCGCTGGTTGGCATGCTTGGCCAGGTACGAGCGCCCCTCGTTGCCGGCCCGCGTCACATTCCCGGTGGCGTCCAGCGGCAGGATTCCCAGCGCCGAGATCCCCGCGAAGTGGGCCGCCTCCTTCAGCGAGACCCCCAGGTCGTCCTGCCACTTGTTGATCACCAGGCCGAACCGGTCCGCGTCATGGCCGATGCGCGGGATGACACTCTTGTGCACGCCTTCGCGCACGTCGGCGATGCTGGCCATGTCGGGCTCGCAGACCACCAGGATGTAGTCCGCTTCGTGCAGCACGCCCTGATGCAATCCCACGTTGATCGAGCTGCCCGGGTCGGCGATGACGAAGTCATATTGCCGGGAGAGCAGCGGAAGCAGGAAACGGGCGAATTGCAGCCCGGCCTCGCCGGCCAGGTGCTCGTGCCGCGATTGCTCCATGTTCATCACGCCTGCGAGCACCTTCAGGTTCGGCGCGCCCTTCACAGGGGCCATCAGCGCCTCGATTCGCTGCGGGAGGTCCGCCTCGAGAGAGGCGCGCCCGCGGCCCGTGTGATAGGCGGAGGCGGCGTTCAGGATGCCGTTGGGGGCCTCCACGTTCAGCCGCAGGCGGATGTGCCCTCCGTTCATGTTGGCGTCCACCAGGGCGACCTTCCGGCCGCCCACGGCGGCCAGCGCCGCCGCCAGCTCGCAAGCGATCGTCGTCTTGCCCACGCCGCCCTTCGGCGCCCAGACCGCGAGCACCTGGCGCTGCCATACTCCGCCCCCGGCAGCCGCCGCGGCGGCGCGGATCGTCTCCGGCGCGCCGGCGCCCCAGGCGCCCCGGCCCCATTGCGCCGCCAGCTTTGTGAAGAGCCCCGGCAACTCCGCGCAGAGTCGCTCGATCATCCGCTGGTCCAGCGGCAATGTGAGTACGGTCTCGAGACGCGCCTCGATCATGGCTTCCATGGCTTGGGATCCGGCCTGCGCCAGCCCCGCGAAGAGCAACGGGAATCCGGCCTCCTGGCGCAGCTGGAGCACATCCCGCAGACGATAGCCGTCCACCTGGTCGTCGATGAGGATCACTTGGGGTCGCAGGCGGGCGATTATCTCCCGGGCGCCGCCGAGCTCGAAGATGGGCAGCGCCGTGATCACACGCACGGCACGGTCCGTGCCCACGTGCAGTTCGCCAAGCAGCCGTCGGCCGATCTCTGGGCGAACGAAGGCCAGTGCGGTCAGGTATCCCATCGCGGGCGGGCTTGCCCGCTCCGTCGGGCGGCGGTTTTGCTCGTCTGTTTCCATCATGGCAGCCTATGGCTCGGCCGGCGTGGGGGTCGCGGTGGGGGCCGCGTCCGCCTGCGCATGCGCCGCCGGCGTCTCGATGCCGGACAGTGTCTCCCGATCGGCGTAGAAGAGATCGAGCAGGTCCTGGAGCGAGGCGCCCAGGGTGGGGCCACTCGCCTCCTCGCCGGCCAGCGGCGAGAGCACCCCGATCTGCAGAATCCCCGCGCTCGAGGCCATCGTCACCATCTCGAAGGCCGCCCTCGGGATGATCACCTCCAGCGCCGCGACCGGCCCCGGCTCGACCTGCGCCTCGCCGGTGGAAGTGAAGGAGCTCACCGTCCGCTCGCGGATCACCCGGACGACGGGCGCCGCGTGCACGAGCACCTTGGCCAGCGGCTCGCGTATCTCCGGGAGCGGTGTCGGGGTGGGCTCGGCCGTGGGTCTCGCCGGCGTAAGTTCGATCCCGGCTTCCGCCGCGAGCGCTTCCAGCAGCTCTTCGGGCGATGCGTCCACCGGGCTGAGGAAGGCCGCTGCGCTCGGCGGCGCCGGATATTGCTCCTCGGCCTCCAATACGATGGGATTGCGCACCTGCTGGACGGCCACCGCCAGGTCGACCCGGTCGCCGGCGGCGATGCTTTCGGGCGCGGTGCCCTGTGCAGCGATGACGACCAGCATGCGGTCGGGGTCGTCCATCCCCAGGCGCGCCAGCCGCGCCGCGGCGGGGTTGTCCGCCGCGACGACCGCGCGCAGCAGAAGCGGCTCGTACTGGAGCACGTCCTGGATGAGAATTCCGCCTGAAGCGCGCAGATTCTCCAGATCCTGAGGGGACATCAGCGACTGCAGCAGCGGCCGCCCGGCGGCCTTGAGCTGCAGTGGGACGAGCACCAGCTGATCTTCGGGGATGTCGGTCAGGCGTGTGCCCGCGGGGATGTCCCGCCGCGCCGCCACCACCAGCGAGGGCGTGGGGGCCATGAGCGAGTTGATCACGAAAATGGCGCCCCCTCCCGCCAGGGCGAACACCAGGCCTGCGATGAGCATGAATCGATTCACTCTCATGATTCCAGGGCCTCCTCTTCCGCATCGTCCTCCGTCCGGCGGCGGAATCGCCGCTGCAGGCTCTCGAGGACGCCCTCCAGGACCAGGCGCAGCGTCTCCCGCTGCATCGGCGATAGGCTGTGCGCGTCGGCCGCCTCGAGCGCCAGCCAGCCGCGGGTGAGCCACGCAAGACCCTTTCCGGCCTCTTCGGCTCGGCTCAAATCGCGGGCCCGGGCGGCGGCGATGGCCGCCGGGCAATCTGCGAGCCGCTGGATGGCCTCGGCGAGCGACACGACCCATTCGGGCGCCGGCCCGAGAGCCTGCAGGTGGTCGCGGACGCCTGGCTGTATCTGCATGGCGGCTACCCGCCGAAGAAGATGGTTCGCATGAAATCCGCCATGGCGGGGTCCTTTTCTTCGGCCATCAAGGCCCGCACCCGCTGAAGCGTGTCCAGGTATGTCCTCACGGCGCTTGCGATGCGACGGCTCCTCGCGGCCTGGATGCCCAGGGCCAGCGAGTCTTTTCCATCACCGCCGCGCGCCGCGTAGGCGCAGGCCAGCGTGAGCGCCGCGTGGCTGGTGCCTGCCTGGTGCGCCGCCTTCGTCAGGCGGCGCGCGACCGTTACCGAAACACCCGTGTGGCTTGCGAGCGCCCGCAGGGCACCCTCGTCTTTTGCATCGGGGACCTGCTGTTGTGACTGCGACCTCCTGGGTGCTCGACGCCGCTGGACCGCGGTACCTGCATCCGCTGGAGGCGGTTCCAAGCCCTCCGCTGTGACTTGATCTCGCCGCCCGCCCTCCGCTGCGTACCCGACCGCGGACCTCGCCGCAGATAGGGGGTCCAATCCCCCCTCGACCATCCGGCGGAAGCTCGCCGCCTGGCCCTGGGAGGCCCTTCCGAGGATCGTGGCCAGTTTCATCTGCGTCGATTCCGGCATCCCCCGGAAGACCGGCTGCAGCTCCTGTACGGCGCGGGGCGCCATACCGCCGGCGAAGCATCGCCGCAGAGCCGGCGTGGACTTCTCGTAGGCGCCCACCAGCGAGGCGACGGTGCCGAAGGGAAGCCCGCTCCGCTTCGCCAAACCACGCAGACTTAGACTCTCGCTCTCGGCTTTCATCGAAGCCAGGCTGAGGGCCTTCTCATAGGCGGTCAGATCACGATGCCCCAGGTTCTCTGCAAGCGCGAAGGCCGGGATGTCGTCGCCCTCCTGCGCCAGGATGGCGTCGATCGTTTCCAGACCCGCCGCACGCGCCGCCGCCAGGCGTCGGTGTCCGGCGATGGGGCGGTACCGTCCCGGCTCACCCAATTTCCCCGGCAGCCTTTCCAGGTAGACGGGCTCGAGCACGCCATGCCGCCGCACGCTTGCGAGCAACTCGGCATCCTTCGGGAAGCGGTCCGGGTCGAAGGTGATCCTCCTGCGCTGATAGGGCGATTCTTCGAGGATGCTCGCCAGGGGCACCGGCATGTGCGCCCGCGCCAGCCGGAAGCGTTTATCTCTCCGCGCCTCCGCCGGCGTGAAGGCGCCCCATGCGCTTTCGCCGATCGTGAGTTCTTCGAGCAGGCTTTCCGGCACCGCCTTCCTACCCCCCATGAGTTCCCTCCAACTCGAGCTGCGGCGCCGGCTGGCCGTTCCCATGGATCACGTGCCTTTGCTCGAGCGGTTCAGCAGCGATGGCTTGCCTCCGGCTCGCTCCGCCGCGGGTACCCTCGAAGAGGAACCGGCGGATGGATTCCATAGCGGGGATGAAGCGGGCGGGGAAGCGGCCGCGCCGCCAGCGTCCCCGCAGGAGCGTTCGGGAGAAGGGCAGCCCGGGCAAGACCTCGAACCCCATGGCCGCGAGCGCCCGGCTGCCCGCCAGTTTCTCCTCCCAGCGCGCCAGCTCGCGCGCTTCCCATTGCGCGTGACCGATGCCCACTGGGATCAAGGCTCCCCTGCGCACGCGGTGATGCAGGGCCATCCGCAAGGTGTGGATCGTCGGGAGGGCGCTCTGCTGGGAGAGCATGACCGGGATGAGCAGCACCTCGGCGGCGAGGATCCCCATGGCGACGAGCGTGGGATGCGTTCCGGTGTCCACGATTGCGTGGGTGTTCTCAGGGAAGGGGGCGCTCTTGAGGGCGTGATCCAGGGTGCGGAGCGGCGGCGCGCTATTTGCCAAAGCCGCCAGAGCGGGATCGCCTGGGAGGATGAGCAATCGCTCGTCCCGCGGGCTGCGCCTTACGGCCCGGCCCATGAGATCTCCGCAAGGGATGCCTTCGGCCTCCAATTGCAGCACATCGGCGAGCGTCGGGGGTTCCATCCGGCCGCCGAGGAGCAGGGAGGAGGCGCCGCCCTGGGGGTCCATGTCCACGACGAGAATCGTCTGATCCCCTCGGCCCGCAAGGTAGCGGGCGAGCAGGGCGGCGATCGTGGTCTTCCCGACGCCGCCCTTCATGGATGTGACCGTCACGACCATGTGCTCTCCCGTTGGAGGATTGCTTGTGCCGGAGTGCGCCGCGCGGGGGAAGAGTGTGAATGGCCTAGAAGGCAGAGCGTGCGCGATGATGCGGGGCGCCTTCCTCATCAAGTGCAACGATAGCACCCGGCATGTCGGCCGCGCGTTAGGAGATCATTAGTTGGGCGTGCGTAGACGGGAGGGCGGGCTGGGGCCGACACTTATGCAGCCCTTGCAGCGCCTGTGACGCTGCGTATGTATACATACACCATCCAGGGCGGTAGCCTGGATCTTGCAGTTGCCCGTTCTGCCGATAAGAGTCAGGGCCGGAAATGGGGAGGTTATTGGGAAGGCGCCGCCCCGGCCACGGATTCGAGAAAGACCTCGACAACTTTGGGATCGAAGTGCTTTCCCGATTGTTCCCGGATATAGGTGAGCGCTTTTTCGTCCGGCCAAGCGGGTCGGTAGGGCCGGTCTGAGCGCAGGGCGTCCCACACATCGACCACGGCGAAGATCCTCGCCGGCAGGGGGATCTCTTCACCCTTCAAGCCCTGCGGGTAGCCGCTGCCGTCCCACTTCTCGTGGTGGCAGTAAGGGATCTCCAGAGCCGGGCGCAGATACTGGATGGGGGAGAGCATCTCATAGGCGTAGACCGGATGCTTGCGCATGATCTCCCATTCCTCATCCGAGAGGGCGCCGGGTTTGTTGAGAATGGCGTCGGGGATGCCCATCTTCCCGATATCGTGCAGGAGGGCGCCCCTGCGAACATGCATCAGCTCGGGACCATCGATACCGAACCTTCTGGCCAGGCGCAGGGTCATTTCGGTCACTCGTTGCGAATGCCCTTCGGTCTCCATGTCCCTGATCTCCAGGGCGCGTGCCCATCCTTCAATGGTGCTATCGTAGGCTCGGAGTAAATCGGTGTTCGAGCGGCTCAATTCATCGAAGAGCATGGCGTTGTCGATGGCGATGGCCGCCTGGCTGGCCAGGGCCTCCAGGAAGCCCAGCCATTCTGGATTGGGGGCTATCGGCTCACGATGGAAGATCTCCATCACACCCTGGACGGTCCCCTTCGCCACGAGCGGCACGGCGTAGTAGGCGGTGAAATCCTCTTCCTTGAGGAGCGGCGCGCGGCTGAAGCTGTTCTCTACCTCCTGCAGGTTGGGGACGATCACGATCTGGCGATCGAGGGCCGCCTTCCCCGCGTTTCCTTCGCCGATCCGGAGGTGGGTATGCTTCAGCGCCTGCGTGCGAAAGCCCCTGCC
>CAZQDE010000056.1:0-14781 GCA_964591485.1 uncultured Anaerolineaceae bacterium
ACGATGGGGGCAGCGACGGCCATTCTACCATCCACGCCATTCACCGTCAATGAAAGCATCCTCACGAGGCCACTGCGGGCAGGCCCCAACTCCACATCCGCGCCATGCTATAATTTTCCGAATGAACAGGTCCGATTTACCCGCAGACGCCATGAGCATGGAGCCCGCCGAAGTTCAGGCACGCCTGGAGCATATCCTGCCACGGGTCCAGAAGCCTGGCCGCTATACAGGCGGCGAGCTCAACCAGATCGTAAAGGACTGGGATGCAACTTCCACTCGCGTGGCGCTCGCCTTCCCGGATATCTATGATCTGGGCATGTCGAACCTCGGCCTCGCCATTCTCTACGACGCCCTCAACCAGCAGGATGGGGTGCTTGCGGAGCGCGTCTACCTCCCCTGGCCGGACATGGAGGCCCAGATGCACGCCACCGGTCTTCCGCTCTACTCTCTGGAGACCAAGCACCCGGTTGCGGCCTTCGACATTCTCGGCATCTCCCTCCCCTACGAGACGCTTTACACCAACACATTGAACCTGCTCGATCTCGCGGGTATCCCGATCCGGTCCGCCGATCGCGCCTCCTCCCACCCGCTGGTCATCGCCGGCGGGCATGCCGCCTTCAACCCCGAACCGATGGCTGAATTCATCGATGCTTTCGTCATCGGCGAGGGCGAGGAAGTCATCCTGGACATCGTGCGTGCTTTCCAGGCATGGCGTGAACGGGGCGAGGACCGGGCTTCGCTCCTGCGCAGCCTGGCGCGCATCTGGGGGGTCTACGTTCCCTCCCTGTACCGGGTCGAATATCACCAAAACGGCACCATTCGCAAAGTGAAGCCGCTGGTCGAAGAGGCCGCCATGCCGGTCCTCAAGCGCATCGTTGGACGCCTTCCGCCACCGATCACGCGCTTCATCGTGCCTTTCGTCGATGTGACCCATAACCGCATCCCGATTGAGATCACGCGCGGCTGCACGCGCGGATGCCGGTTCTGCCAGGCCGGAATGATCACCCGTCCCGTTCGGGAGCGAAGCTTGACAGAGATCATGCGGGCCATCGAAGAAGCGGTTCAGGTCACAGGTCTCGACGAAGTGGGCCTGCTATCGCTTTCCTCCTCGGATCATGATGAGATCATCCCCCTCGTGCAGGAGGCCAGCCGCAAGTTTTCCGATCAACACATCCGCGTCTCGCTGCCTTCGCTGAGGATCGAAAGCGTCTCGGTGGAGTTGATGGACCAACTCATGGGGCAGGCCTCCCGCTCGGGCTTCACGCTCGCACCCGAGGCGGCCACCGAACGTATGCGCGAGATCATCAATAAGCCCATCTCGACCGAGCAATTGATTGAGATAGCTCGAGAGATCTATCGCCGCGGCTGGCACACTATCAAGCTCTACTTCATGATCGGCCACCCCCTCGAGACGCTGAACGATGTCCGGGCCATCGCTGAGTTATGCAAAGCGGTGCTGGCCGAAGGACGCCGAGAGATGGGGCGCAGAGCGAAAGTGCATGCGGGCGTGAGCACCTTCGTCCCCAAACCGCACACCCCCTTCCAATGGGTCCCCTGCGATACGATGGATCAGATCCGGGCAAAGCAGGCTCTCCTGAAGCGTGAATTGCGAGACCCGGGTCTGAAACTCAACTGGAACGCGCCGGAGGAGACCATGCTCGAGGCTTGGCTTTCACGGGGAGACCGGCGCATGGGCGCGGTCATCTACGAGGCCTGGAAGCGCGGCGCCCGCTTCGACGCCTGGCAGGAGCACTTCACGTATGAGGCCTGGATGGAGGCCTTCGCCAGCGTGGGCTTGGATCCCGCCTTCTACACCCACCGAGAGCGTCCCTTGGATGAGATCTTCCCCTGGGACCTAATCCATGCGGGCGTGCAGAAGAAGTTCCTGCTGGAAGACTATCGCGCAAGCCTGAGGGGCCAAACCCGGCATGACTGCCGCGAGGGGTGCTTCGCCTGCGGGATCCTGCCGATTTACTCCGATCTCCGGCGCCAGAACCCAGGCGAAGCCTGGAAATGCCCCGAGGTCCGAACCCCCACTCGCGCGCGGGCGCATATTCCGGTGCGCTAGCATGCAGGACTCACGCAGCCTACACCGCTACCGGATCCGCTTCGCGAAGCTCGAGGCCATGCGCTACACCGGGCACTTGGATCTGCATCGTGCCTGGGAGCGCATGTTGCGCAGGGCCTCTCTGCCTGTAGCCTATTCCCAGGGGTTCAGCCCCCGCCCGAAGATCCACCTAAGCCGCGCATTGCCCCTGGGCATGACCAGTGAATGCGAGCTGGCAGACGTGTGGCTGGAGGCCGAGATGCCGGCCTCCGAGGTCCGGAAGCGCCTGGAAACAAGCGCTCCTCCAGGATTGGGCATCGGCGAGGTCGAGCCTGTGCCGCTGGAGGAGCCACCCATACAATCGCAAATTGTGTCAGTGGATTATATCGCCCGGCTGCCGGCGAGCGTAGACACCCGATCGCTTGCTCGACGGGTAGAGCGATTGCTGGCCGAAGCGAGCCTGCCCCGCGAGCGCAGAGGCAAGCGCTATGACCTGCGCCCGCTTATCGAGGACTTGCGCCTGGAGAACGGCCATGGGGAGCAAGAACAGCCTGCGCTGATGATGCGGCTGGCGGCAAGGGAAGGGGCCACCGGCCGGCCGGAGGAGGTACTGCTCGCTTTGGGTGTCGAGCCAGCCGAAGCGCGTGTGCATCGCACCGCGCTGCATCTCGTCGAGACCAAGCCGCACCCGTAGCGGCCGCCGCCCCCATCGGCCGTTCGCCCCTCCCAGCAGAGGCCGGCTCCCACGCCGGCCGTCCTTCCCCCACCATCAATCCATGGCGGTCACGCCGAGAGATGCGCTCATGGCGCGTCCTCTCCCGTTCGGAGCTCCATCCCCTCTCCCGGCCGGGCGTGGGAGCCCGGCCTGCTTGATGTTTCTGTTGATCATGAGCGGCTCCCGCACAAGCCGTGCATTCTTCCTCGCACAGCCCGGCGCGAGAGCCGACTTGGTCTATTCGATTGCCGACGAACAACGATTGCCTAACCGCCCCCCAGATCGAACAGATTCATATATTTCATCGCCAGGTTCAGGTCACCCTTCAACTCGACCTTCTTGGTGGCGATGGCCGTCATCGGGTTCAGCTTTCCGGTGATCATATCGATGTAATCGGAGGCTTCGGCGGTCACAGTCAGTTTGGGGTTCTCTGCCACGCCGCGCTCGGCCGTGCAGGTCTTATCCCGGATGGTGCAGACCCAATCGTTGCCTTCGCCCAGATGGAACTGGATCACGGCATCCACCCCCTCGGCTTTCTCAGGCAAGAACGCAGAGGGCATGCGCTTCATGAGGTCTTCAACGGTCAAAGGCATAGCTACACTCTCCTTGATTTGAAATATACAGTGGCTTTCGGAATCCCTACAGCAGCAGGTTTTCGAAAATACCGGCGGCGCCCATGCCACCCCCGATGCACATGGTCACCATCACATATTTAGCCTTCTGGCGGCGCGCCTCATGCATGATCTGCACCGTCAGCTTGGCGCCTGTTGCTCCCAGCGGATGGCCCAGGGCAATGGCACCACCATTCACGTTCACGCGCGCTTCGTCCAGCCCCAGTTCGCGTATGACCGCCAGCGATTGGGAGGCGAAGGCTTCGTTCAGCTCGATGAGATCGATATCCTCCAGCTTTACGCCGAACCGCCCTGTGACCTTGGGGATGGCCTTCACGGGCCCGATGCCCATGATCTCGGGCGGCACGCCCACGACGGCGTGTCCGACGAAACGCATCCAGGGCTGCAGGCCCAATTCCTCGGCCTTCTCGGCGCTCATGATTACGACCGCTGCGGCCCCGTCCGAAAGCGGCGAGGAATTGCCGGCCGTCACCGAGCCATCCGGCGCGAACGCCGGCCGCAACTTGGCAAGCGCCTCCATTGAGGTATCTCGCCGCACCAACTCATCCTTCTTGAAAACGACCTTGGTCTCGCCTTCACGTGTCCGGGTGACGACTTCGAGAGGCACGATCTCCTCGTCGAACTTGCCTTCATCTTGCGCGGCCGCAGCGCGCTGGTGGCTGCGGTACGCGAAGGCATCCATATCCTCGCGGGAGACCTTGAACTCCCGGGCGACGTTTTCCGCCGTTTGGCCCATGCTGACATAGACTTCGGGCATCTCTTCCACCAGCACCGGATGGGGGCTGATGCGGAACCCGGTCATGGGGACCATGCTCATGCTTTCCACGCCGCCGGCGATGATGATGTCCGCCCCGCCGGCGATGATACGCTCACAGGACTGTGCAATCGTCTGTAGTCCCGAGGAGCAGAACCGGTTCACTGTCATAGCCGGTACGCTATCCGGAAAGCCGGCGTACAGGCCAATGGGGCGGGCCATGTTCAGTCCCTGGCTGCCCTCAGGAAAAGCACAGCCGATGACGATGTCATCGACAAGCGACTTGTCAAGCCCACCGGCCCGTTCCCAGGCTGCCTCGACCACAGCCTTGGCCATATCCTCTGGGCGGTACCATGTGAGCGTGCCACGCTTGGCCCTTCCCACAGCGGTGCGGGCCCCGGCCACAATCACAGCTTCTCTTGCCATCATGAACTCTCCTTCGGCCACGGTGGGCACCTGCGGCCCCGCCTGCTCCTTCTTCCCCACGGTTCCGGCCTATCGCCCCGGAAAAGCGTGAGCGCAGAAGCGGAGCGCCGCAAGGCGCCCCCGTCTCAGTTCCTGAGCGGCTTGTTGTGCTCGATCATGTGCTGCAGACGGTCGAGCGTCTTTTGCTCATGGCAGAGGTCTAAGAATGCCTGGCGTTCCAGATTCAGGATATATTCCTCCGGAACCCACTGCGGCTCGGTGATATCGCCGCCGCAGAGCACCCAGGCCAGCTTGCGAGCGATCACACCATCATGCTGGGTGGCCCATCCGGCTTCTTCCAGGCTCCAGACGGCTGCTCGGAGCGCCGCCAGCACATCCCGGCCAGCGGCATAGATGCGCTCCCGCATCGGTGGACGATAACCTTCCATAACCATCGCCAACGCACTGCGCTTGGCCTCGCCCAAGAGGTGTTCCTTCTTCATGATGATGCGGTCGCCGGGCTGGAAGAAGCCAAATTCGAAGGCCTCCCAGGCCCCGGTGGCCACCTTGGCCAGCGCGATTTGCTCGAAGACTTTCTGCATGACCGAGATGGGGTCTGCATTCGGGATGCGCATCACGGGGTTCACGACCCGCCGGAGCATTTCCTTGGTCCCCGTGCCTGCTGGGATAACCCCGACGCCCATCTCGACCAGCCCGATGAAGGTCTCAGCCGCGGCCACGCGTTTGGAGCAGGCCATGCTGAGCTCCGCCCCGCCTCCAAGCGCCATACCATGTGGTGCAGCCACGATGGGTTTGGGGAAGTAACGCACGCGCATAAGGACCGACTGCATGCCCTGCACCATGGCCTCGATCTGGTCGAAAGCGCCCTGCTGGGCCGCCATCCAGATGAGCATGATATTCGCGCCGGCGGAGAAGTGCTGCCCCTCGTTGCCGATCACCAAGGCATCGAACTGGCCCGACTCCGCCTGATCCAGCGCATGGGTCAGCATGTCGAAGATGTCTTGATCGAGGGCGTTGGCGACGCTGTGAAACTCCACCAGCCCCACCCGGTCGCCCATGTCGATCAGGCTGGCGGAGGCGTTCTGCTTCAAGACGGCGCCCTCCCGCGACTTCAGGATCGCCAAAGGCAGCTCGCGCTCATCGATCTCCAGCGGTTGGTAACCCCTGACTTCCAAATCGTAATAGCCGACCGCCCGCCCATCCTCGATCTGATAGAAGCTCTTGATGCCCGCAGAGAGCATCTCCTTCACCCAATCCGCAACCTCGATTTCCTTCGCCTCGAGCTTGCCGACCGTCTCCTCCACGCCCAGGGCGTCCCAGATCTCGAACGGCCCGATCTCCATCGCAAAGCCCCATTTCATAGCATGGTCGATATCCACGAAGCGGTCGGCGATCTCGAGAACCCGGCGAGAAGCGTATCCGAGCCCGAAGGCGGTGGTGTCCCAGATGTAGCGGGCCAGCCGGCGATTCTCCTCAGGTGCCTTCTCATCTTCGGCCTGCGCCACAATCCAGCGGAACCGCTCGCCCAGGTCCTTGATCTTCATCGCCTGGCTGTAGAACTCGAAGCGCGGCTTCTCCGGCGGCTCGTGCTCCATCGTCTCGGGATTGAGCACCCAGAACTCCTTGCCGCCCTCCTCGGTGGTCACACGCTTATAGAAGCCGACTTTGGTCTTGTTGCCCAGCCACTTGCGCTCGAGCATCGCTTCGAGCAGCTTGACGCTTGCCTCGTGCCGGAGAATCTCGCGTGACTCATCCTCAGGGATAAGCTCGTACAAGTTCGATCCCACATGCGCGGCGACGTCGTTTCCGATCAGGTCACGCAATCGAAAGATGGCCGTCTTGGGTCGCCCGACGAGCTGGCCCATGATGGCATCCACTTCCTCGATGCCGAAGCCGTGGTCGAGTGCGTAGGCCACTTCGTAGGCGTTGGTGATCGAAAACATGCGGTTGGCGATGAAGTTGGGCGTGTCCTTGCAGACTACCACCCCCTTCCCCAGCACCTCTTGGCTGAACTCGATCACGAAATTCAGGACCTCGGGGAGCGTTTCCGTGTGGGGGATCACCTCCAGCAGCTTCAGCCAGCGCGGCGGGTTGAAGAAGTGCATCCCCAGGAAATGCTCCCGGAAGCCCTGGTCGCGTCCCTCCGCCAGGGCGTGGATCGGCAGCCCCGAGGTGTTGGTGGCGACGATGGCGTTCTTGCTCCGCACATTCTCGATTCGGGCGTATAGCCCTCGTTTGATCTCGAGGTTCTCCACGATCGCCTCGATGATGAGATCGGCCTCGGCCAGCTTGTCGAAATCATCCTCGAGGTTGCCCAGATCGATCAATTGCTTGGAGGCCTCCGACAAAACCGCCGGTGGACGGGCTTTGGTCACAGCTTTCCAGCCGGCCTCGACGATGCGGTTTCGGACGGCGCGATCCTCGAGGGTAAGGCCGGCAGCCTGCTCCTCCGGGGTCAACTGCTTGGGCACGATGTCCAGCAGTAGCGTGGGGATGCCTAGCCCGGCAAGCAAGGCTGCGATGCCGCCACCCATGGTCCCCGATCCGATGACGGCCGCGTTCCGAATCTGATAGTTCATCGGGTCCATCTCCTTGTCTTGCGGGCCACGCCGGCGATCCCGAGCCTCCGGACCGACGGCGTGGCCTCTTGATCAGCTGAGCTCGTGGCGGGTGTATCCCAACAGGCGCCGGGCGACGATCAGACGGTTGATCTGCCCGGTGCCCTCGTAAAGGTCATTGATCTTGGCATCCCGGAACCACTTCTCTAGCAAGGTTTCGCGGGAATACCCGAGCGGGCCCATGAGCTCCACGGCGCGCTGCGTGACCTTTACGATGACGTCGCCCGCCTTGACCTTACACATCGAAGCTTCCAGGGTGTTGGCCTTGCGCTCATCCGCCAACCACATCGCCTTCAGCGTGAGAAGCCAGGTGGAGCGCAGCATGGTCTCCATGTCCACGATCTCACGCTCCATGTTGGTCATGCGACTGCGCGGCAGCCCATAGCGGATCTGGATCCCTCGCTCCTCCAGCAGCTCCTTGAGCAGCTCGAGTGTGGCCCTAGCGATGCCCAGAGCCGAGGCCGCCACCAGCGGGCGCGTGGCGTCAAAGGTGGCCATGGCGCCCTTGAAGCCTTTCTTACTTTCCTTCTTCTCCACCACCTCCGGGCTGCCCAAGATGTTCTCGAAGGGGATGCGGCAATCCTGAAGCACGATCGAAGCGGTATCGCTGGCCCGAATCCCCAGCTTGTGCTCCAGCTTGGTGACCGTGCAGCCAGGCGTGCCAGCCTCGACCACAAAAGGCCTGACACCGGCGCGGCCGGCCGAGGGATCAATCGTGGCCCATATCACCACGAAACCCTCGGAATCCACCAGCGCCTTGTGACCGGCGGTGACGAAGATCTTTTCGCCATTCAGCACCCAGGAATCGCCATCCCGCACCGCCGTGGTGCGCACTTCGGCGGGCATGGCTGAGCCGGCATGCGGCTCGGTCAGAGCCATGGCGTCGAAGACCGGCTTCTCGCCCCTGAAGCGCGCCAGGAAGCGCTCTTTCTGCTCTGGGGTGCCGGTGGCGTTGACCGCCGCTGCGCCAAGCCCCCCGCCGGGTGTGCACAACCAGAGGCCCACGTCCCCCCAGGAGAGCATCTCGGCCGTGACCGCCAGCCTTTGGAACGAGATGCCCGGGCCTTTGCGCTTCTTCTCGGCGGCATCTGTGAGGCTGCCGGAGCCCCCCATCTGCTTCTGGGCATTGTGCATGAACTCGATGTAGTCCCAGGGGATCTCGTGCTCGTGTTCATCGAAATGGCGCGAGACCGGCCGCATCATATTCTTGGCCACAGTCTCCATGATCACCCGGGCCTGTTCGATCTTCTCAGGCATCTTGAAGCTAATCATCACTAGCACTCCCTTCCCAAGCGCTCACGCTGCTAGACCATCGCCAGACCGGCGAACGTGGGGATACCGCGCCCATTGCGCATCCATAGCTCCACCGGGTGCTCCCGGATGTAGCCATGTCCACCCAGCACCTGCACAGCGCGGTCGGTGACCATCATGGCCGTGTCCGCGGCGCCCGTGAGCGCCAGGTAGGCCTCTTTCGAGACATCCAGGCCCTCGTCCAAATTCCAGGCCGCTTCCCAGACCAGCATGCGGTTGGATTCGATCTCAATCGCCATCTCCGCCAGCATGAAGGCGATCGATTGCTTCTGGGCAATCGGAACGCCCCAGACCTCGCGTTCCTTGGCATAAGGGATGGCGTAGTCGAGGGCCGCCTGGCTCACGCCGATCCCCATGGCTGCGATCGCAACCTGGGCGCTGGCGATCACAGGCCCTGGATTGAAGCCCTCCTCGCCTCCCAGACGGGCCTCTTCCGGAACTCTCACCCCATCCAGTTCGAGGGGATAGGTGGGCAGCGCGTGGATCCCTAGCCACTTCTCGCGCTCACCGACCGTCAGGCCCTCGGTTTCCCTGGGAACGATGAAGGCCTGGGTCTTTCCATCAAGGGCCGCGAAGATGAGCAGACTTTCGGCCCGGTCGGCGAAGGGGACGAAGGTCTTGCGCCCGTTCAGGACGTAGCCACCCTTCTCCTTCGAGGAGGTCGTCCGCATCTCGCCGGGATAGAAATCGAAATCGGGCTCGATGAAGGCAGCGACGTAGGGTTTCCATTCGGCTTCGATCACTGGTGGGATGAGGCTTGCCTTCTGGTCCTCAGTGCCTCCGATCAGGATGGGGATCACGTAAGACGAAGGCGCCATGACCGCAAGCGTGGCGGCCAGATCCCCCCAGGCCAGCGCCTCAGCCGCCAAGACGCCGGTCACCGCTGAACGCTCGCCGAAGCCGCCGTAGGGCTCGGGCACACTGGCCTGTAGAATTCCGAGTTCCCAGCCCTTTTCGATGAGCGCTTCAGGGAGTTCCCCGGATTCCTCCGCCTCGCGTGCGTTCGGCCGCAGGTCATTCTCGGCATAACGCCTGGCGGCGTCCATGAGCATCTTTTGCTCTTCGGACGGCTCAAATGAATACATGAGACTCTCCTCCCGGCGGCGCATGAACTGCGCCCACCTTCAATCTACGGTTCGGCTCGGCTCCCGGCAAGGAACCCCCGCCAGCTGAGCGACTGCTTCTAAGGGCGTCCCGGGCACCTCCGTCCTTGTGTATTCTAGGGGCCTTGCATCATCACGCTCCAAATCGGCCAGGTTCTCGATGCGCAAGAAACCGTGCAGGTAGAGGAACTCCACGTGCGCCGCGGCCTCCTCCAGCGCCAGGAGGCGATGGTAGCCCTCCGTGATCGGGAAAAGGCGCCCGGCAATCTCGTAAATCGTTAGCGGCTGCTCTGCCATGCCCAGGATATCCCTCATCCGTTCGCCGTGCATCGCAAAGAGTGAATGAATGTGGCGATCCAAATCGTGGATGGGCCCCTCGTGCCCGCCTAATGTCAGGCGCACCTTCGATGCAAAGACCTGCAACCTGGAGAGGGATTCGAAGTAATGGCCCAAGCCAGTATAGAGGCTCAAACGTTCCGGCGATTGATGCGGCGAAGTGTGCTCCAGCACATGGTCGGCCGAAAGCAGGATGTCATCTACCAGCACGACCACCTGCCCCGGACAGTGGCCGGGCACATGCAGGAAGCGCAGCCGCGCCCTCACTTCCGAGGGCAGATCCTCATAGGTGCCGTCGACCTCCTGCGAGGTGAAGAGGCCTTTGTTCAGCATGTAGAGAGCCATGATGCCCTCGGCCTCCTCGCCGGGCACGCCGGCCTCCATAAGGAAGGCGCGCAGCCGCCGGGCGACAAGCGCCAGACGCTCCTCGTAGCGGGTAAGCACGCGCCGATCCAGGGCGTGGATGTAGACCGGAGCCTGACATCTCGAACGTACGAAGGGCAGCCCGCCGAAGTGATCGATGTGGCCATGCGAGAGCAGGACACAGGAGATATCTTCCCAGTCCACATGCTCTCCGAACTGGTCCCGCACTTGACGGAGGCCCGCGTCCAGTTGCTCACCGGCGTCTCCAAAGCCTGAGCCTACGTCATAGAGAGCCACGAATGCAGGCGTGATGATGAGGTGGGCGAAGCCCTCCAGTTCGGGGAAGAGCTGCATGGGGATGCGGTAGATGCGGGCTCCTTCGGCGGTCTCGTAGCGTTCTACTCCGGGGTTCATGCGCCCTCGCCTCCAGCTCTCAACCCATCCAGGAAAAGATCCGCAAACTGGTTGGCGATATCCCCGGCCGAAAGGCTGCCATCCGGCCGGTACCAGGTGATCATCCAATTCAAGACGCCGAGAAGCGCAAAGGCAGTCAGGCGCGCATCGACTTTGCGGAATGCGCCGGCTTCCATCCCCTCCCGAATCATCGCCCGCCAGAACCCCTCGAAGCGGTCCCTGCGGGCGATGTGCGCCTCGCGAAGTCCATCCTCGAGGCTGCGATGCTCGAGCAGCAACACGGTCGCCAGATCTACATCGGCCGTGAGCCGGTTGACATAGGTTTGCATCGCCTGCCGCAGCTTGTCCTCGGGGACCAGGTCGGCCTCCAGAACGGCTTGCATATCTTCCACAAGCAGATCGATGGCCCGATCCAAGATGGCAACCAGAATCTCTTGCTTGCCAGATACGTGATGGTAGAGGCTAGCCTTCTGCAGATGGACCGCGTCGGCGATGTCCTGCATGGAGGTGCCGTGATAGCCCTTCTGGCGGAAGATCTGCGCCGCGGCCTGAATGATGTCCGAGCGCTGCATGGAGGTGAACCTACCGACCGGTCGGTAGTTTCATAGTAGCACAGCAGCCAGGGCGACGTCAAGCGCCGCGCGCCCATTGGCGCCAAGGGCGGTTAAAATATTGCATTCCCCACCCTGCCAGGCAAGGCCCAGGTGGGGATCCTATGGCCATCGGCACGCTGCATAGAGCCTGAGGCGAAGGAGGAGAGCGTGAGCGTCACCTGCGATGAAGTCCCTGAGTATCAGCGCCGAGGGCGCCCGGGCAAGATGCAAATTGTGCCCAGCAAGCCACTTGAGAGCCAGCGTGACCTCTCACTGGCCTCTACGCCGGGCGTGGCCGAGCCAGTGCTGGCGATCGAACGCGAGCCCCTCGATGCCTATGAGTACACGGCCCGCGGCAATCTGGTCGTGGCGATCTCCAACAGCACCGCCATTCTCCACCTGGGAAACCGCAACGCGCTGGCAGGCCACGGATGGCCGGACGCCGCCAGATCCGGTTAGAATCACCAAACGCCACGCATCGAGGCAATCATGGCAGACCAAGCATCACCTTCCACCCCAGCCCCACCCCAGACCGCCGCCTCAGAAACTTCGAAGGCCGATGTGTTTCAGACCGGCAAGGTGCTCACCATCGCTGCCGGGCACGCCGTGCACGATACCTACACCGGATTCCTGCCCCCGCTGCTCCCGGATCTGATCGCCGCCTTCAACCTCTCCAATGCGCAAGCAGGGTTGCTCTCAGCGTTCACGCAGCTCCCATCCGTTCTGCAGCCCTTCATCGGGCATTTGGCAGACCGATTGAGCCTGCGCTATCTGGTCATCCTGGCTCCGGCGATCACGGCGACGATGATGAGTCTGTTGGGCGTGGCGCCGAGCTACCTCGTAGCTGCATTGCTACTTACCGTAGCTGGCCTCAGTTCGGCCGGATTGCACGCCGTCGGTCCAGCGATGGCCGGGCGCATCTCGGGCGACAAACTAGGGCGCGGCATGAGCTTCTGGATGGTGGGCGGCGAGCTGGGTCGGACCTTGGGCCCGGTGTTGGTCGTCTCGGCCATCACCCTCCTGAGCCTTCAGGGCATAGCCTGGCTCATGGTTGCGGGTTGGCTGGCGTCCCTGCTGCTCTACCTGCGACTGCGCGGGGTCTCAGGCCGTCCCGAGATCCCACAGGGAGCGATGCCCTGGCGGATGGCCCTGCGGAATATGCGTCCGCTCTTTCTCCCCCTGGCGCTCTACCTGGCAGTAAGCAGCTTCATTAATATTGCCCTGACGACATATCTCCCCACCTTCTTGAGGGAACAGGGCTCGGGGTTATGGCTGGCCGGCGCATCGCTTTCGATCCTCGAAGCCGCTGGCGTCGCCGGCGCGCTGGTCGGCGGTTCCCTAAGCGACCACCTCGGCCGACGGCGTGTGCTGGCGGCCTCGATGGCCATCAATACGGTGCTGATGTTCATTTTCGTATCGACCCAGGGCTGGGTCCGTACCGCGCTGCTGCCCATCCTGGGATTCACCTCCCTGGCCCGAACACCGGTGGTCATGGCCATGGTTCAGCAGACATATCCTGAGAACCGCGCCTTGGCCAATGGGTCCTACATGGCCCTGTCGTTTCTCATCCGCTCGGGGATGCTGGTGGTATTTGGGGCACTGGCAGATGTGCTGGGATTGCGGAGCGTCTTTGCTCTCAGCGCCTTTCTGCTGCTGGTCGGAATGCCCGCGATCTGGTTCTTCCCCGCACCGAAGCAGGCCCAAGGCGGCGAGAGCGACGGCGCTCCCGTGCCAAGGGCTTGAGCCCTTGGCAGGCCTGCGTTAAAATGTAGACATCAAGCCCCTGTAGCTCAGTGGATAGAGCGCTGCCCTCCGGAGGCAGATGCCGGCGTTCGAATCGCCGCAGGGGTACACGGGGCTGTCCCAAAAGGGCAGCCCCGATTCGCGTTCTTGGGGGAATTCACTTGAATTCGATCCATGAAAAAGACAGAACACCAACATATCGTGTTCAAGCCATACACCATGGGGCAGCTCATGCCACCCACGAATCTAGAAGAGCCTTTCGGGAGAATCGCCCAGTGAGGGTAGCGCATGCGCCTACCGAGAAGATGGACCTGAGGATCCGTGTAGCTGATCTGGCTACGTGGACACCTTCGCACTTGCAGCAAAGGAGTTCATGATGCCGAGAACGCGACCACAATATCTGCTCCAGTACCGACAATAAATGGTTGACCTTGCGCGAGCAGGGCAAACACCAGAGGCGCTGGCCCGCGAATTCGACCCGGCCGCGGCCTCGATGCGAAAGTGGCTCAAGCAGGCCAATCTGGGCGAAGGTCGGCGACATGACAGGATGACTACGGCGGAGCATTGGGAGCTTGCGCGTTTACGCTGCGAGAATAAGCAACTTGACCTTGGACGCGAAATCCTGGCTGAACGCATCCGGTGGATCCACTTGCATGCTCGAGGCACCGATGGCTAGCCGCGCATTCACATCGAATTGATCATTAATGGCACGCGAGTGGGCCGCAAGCAGGTGGCGCGGCTGATGCGAGCAGGCGGCTTGCATGGAGTGAGCCGGCGCAAGCGTGCGCGCATGACCATGCGCTAGGCGGGAAAACAGCCGGCCGCGGACTCGGTGCAGCATAATTTCGCCGCAACCGGCCCGAACCGGCTTGGGGTGGCTCATATCACCTATATCGCGACCTGCGCCGGGCTCTTGCCCTGGTGGCCAAGATGAGTATATTTTGTAGTGGTCATCGATTCCTGGAGCCGCCGCGTGGTCGACTGGGCGATGGCAACTCGTCTGCGGGCCGATCTGGCCCTGGACGCTCTCGAAATGGCCATCTACCAACGACGTGCGCAGGGTGTGATCTATCACTCTGCCAAGGGCAGCCATTACACATTGCTGGCCTTCGGCAAGCGCTGCCGGGAGACCGCCGTGAGCCCTTCGATGAGCTTGGTGGGAGACGCCTACGACAACGCTCTCTGCGAGAGCTACTTTGCCATCCTGGATGGCGAGCTCCTGCACCGGCACTGGCTCCGCTCGCGATAGGAAGCTTGCCTGGCGGTGTTGGAGTTCATCCAGAGAGGATATGATCCCTACCGCCATCATTCTTCCCTGGGGCATGCATCGCCTGTGCACTACAAGATGGGGCATGAGCAAGCTGTATGAGCCGATAGCTGTTGAATGTCCACAAAATCGGGGCAACTCCTGTGGGCATTACTACTTGGATTCAACTTTGAAGTGCGACTGGCGAATACGTGCCAAAGAATACTTCATACGGTGTCTTGAAACCAATGCATTTCCTCGGTCGATTGTTCAACCGCTGCTCCACCCATTCAATATCCTCCTGTGTGATATCGCACAGATCCTTGTCCTTGGGAAAGTACTGCCGTATCAATCCGTTCGTGTTCTCGTTCGTCCCGCGTTCCCAGGAAGCGTAAGGATGGGCAAAGTACATCACCGCCTCAAGGGCTTTCCCAATCCGCTGAAGCTGAGCGAACTCCTTGCCATTATCCGAAGTGATCG